>JAKABA010000141.1 GCA_021802115.1 bacterium
GGCACCGTGAGGTGCTGGGGGTGGACGTCTTCACCGCCGAGGATGGGGCGGCCTGGCTGGCCTTCTTGCGCGGCCTGGTGGCCAGGGGGCTCTCCGGGGTGCAGCTGGTGATCTCGGACGACCACCAAGGCCTCAAAACGGCGCTGGCGGCCACGCTGCCCGGCAGCGCCTGGCAGCGCTGCCGGGTGCACTTCCTGCGCAACCTCCTGACCCGGGTGCCCAAGTCCACCCAGACGAT
This sequence comes from bacterium, assembly GCA_021802115.1. The sequence goes on from JAKABA010000141.1 coordinate 239, forward strand.
GGTCGCCACCCTGGTGCGCTCGATCTTCGCTCAGCCCGACCAGACTGAGGTCCTGGCCCAGCACCGCCGGGTGGTGGAACAGCTCTCCCAGCGGTTCCCGGCGGCCGCCGCCCTGCTGGCCGAGGCCGCCGAGGAAGTGCTCGCCTTCTCCACCTTCCCCAAGGAGCACTGGCGCCAGATCTGGTCCAACAACCCCCAGGAGCGGCTCAACCGGGAGATCCGCCGGCGCACCGACGTGGTGGGCATCTTCCCCAACCGCCAAGCCGTGATCCGTCTCGTTGGTGCCGTCCTCGAGGAGCAGAACGTGGAGTGGGCTGTGGCCCGCCTCTACCTCAGAGTGGATGCCCTCACAGCCCATCCCGCTCCGACCGCCACCGATCCCGATGTCCCGTTGCTGGCTGCGGCCAGCTGATGTTCAACGGATGTCCGATGGTCTCTCGTACACCACTTGACTCGACATGGCCATAGGCTACTCGGCCGCCACAACCCGGCCTACCTCCAAGGCCACGAAGCGCGTGCAGAGCAGCTGCGTAAGCGCTGCGCTCTGCTCCGCGATTACGATCGCCACCCCCGTGTCGTGCTGCACGCTGGCCAGGACATCCATGAGGCCCTCAGCCAGGCGCGGGGCAAGACCAAGCGTCGGCTCGTCCAGCACCAGCACCTGCGGCCGGGCCATCATGGCGCGCCCGACCGCAAGTGCTTGGCGCTCGCCTCCGCTCAACTGGCCAGCCTTTCGCTTTCTCAGCCTCTCCAGCACGGGGAGCAGCGTCAGTACATCGCGAGCCCGCCGGTCACGCGGGCCCCTCGCGTCCCAGGGCGCGGCGCTGTACAGGTTCTCCATAACCGTGAGGTCGGTAAAGACGTTTCCCGACTCAGGCACGAAGCGCACCCCTGATGCCACGCTGTCGGCGACGCGCCTGATCTCCGTGCCCCTGCGCAGGACCCGGCCGCTGTCCGGCTTCACCAGGCCCACAAGCGTCCTAACCAGCGTCGTCTTGCCCGCTCCGTTGCGCCCGAGGACGGCCACGGACTCACCCTTTCGAACCGACAGGCTCACGTCCTGGAGGGCGATCGCCCCCGCAAAGTAAACACACAATCCCTGCCCGGACAGTTCCTCAGGCACGTCGCCCGCCGCGGGCTGGTCGATCATTCTCTGACCTTCCCATAGTAAGCCGCTTGCACCGCGGGGAGGTTCAGTACCGCCCTTGGCTCGCCATCCCCCAACACTCGGCCAAAGTCCAACACCACCAGTTGCTCCGCGAAGGCGGCGACGCGCTCCACATCGTGCTCAACGACAAGGAGACTGACGCCACCTTCTTGGACAATCATCGTGAGTGTCGCCATCATCTCGTCCCGAGCGGTCCCGTCCAGGCCCGACAAGGGCTCATCGCAGACCAGCCACGACCTGCCGATCAGAAGTCCACGCCCGACGTCAATCAACTTTCTGATTCCGTAGGGAAGGGCGCTGGCGGGTCGATCCAGCCAACCTCCGACCCCGAGAAGGTCGCAGACGCGATCCACTTCCCGCCGCGACGCACGGCCCGCGCAGACTTCGAGGTTCTCCCTGACCGTGAGACTTGGGACAATGGTCGGGTGCTGGAAGCTGCGCCCCAGGCCCCGCTTCGCTCGGCTGCCCACGGATTGCGCCGACACCTCGCTGCCGTTCAGGTATACCGCTCCACGCGACAGCCAGGCGAACCCGCAAATGGCATTGAGCAGAGTCGTCTTGCCAGCACCATTGGGGCCAACGATCGCGCAGCGCGCCTTACCGAATGTCACGGTAACCCCGTCCACCGCGTGCACCCCTCCGAAGGTTACACCGACGTCGTCCAACCGCAATTCAGCGGTCACTGCTCACTCCCCACGAACACGCTGTCACGATGCTTCCTTCCCTATGCGACACGCGACCGAACTCTGACCCGATTCCTAAGATCCCTGCGCGGGCCGGCCGGTGACCGCCCCGCGTTCCACGGCCCTGGAGTAGATCCAGGCAAGGACCGTTTCGAACCCGCCCGGCCAGAGAATTACCACCACCACCAGCGCTGTGCCGAATACGATGGGGGGCCAATTCGTCAGTCCTGCTAGCAGCGTCGGTAGCACCACAACGAACGCCGCGCCGGCCAATGCGCCCACCGGCCCCCAAGCCCCCCCGATAATCACCCCTGCCAGAAGCGTCACGCTCACTGACACGTCCACCGAGGTAGGGCTCACATAGCCCCCGAGGACAGCCACCGCCGCGCCGCTGAGGCCGATGATGGCTGCTCCGAGTCCCTCAACTGCCGCCATGTGGAACCCACGGCGCACCCCGCTGGCCACTGCCCGGCTCGGGTCCGCGACGAGCATGAGCGTCCGGCCGCCGACACGCCGCAGGCCGAACATAAGCGCTGCCCCGAGCCCAACGAGGAGCATGGCACCCAGTATGAGGGTCATGCCGAAGAGGCTCCCAGCTGGGGGCGTCACGTACATTCCCTCGGCACCCCCAGTCCAGTGAGCCAGTACCAGCGCCAGATCGGCTACGGACGCGGTGAGGACAAGTGTGAGGGTTACGTAGTAGATGTCTTCCATTCGGTGGGTGACCCAGCCCACCAGGGCCCCAACTATCCCGGCTGCCACCACGGACCCGACCAGCGCGACTACCCACCAGACGTGGTCTCCCGTAGCAATCGCGTACACGTACGAGCCCACGGCCAGGTATGCTGCCCCACCGAGGTTGACCCTCCCGGCGTAGCGCGTGATTAGGGCTAGGCCGGTGACCCCAATGGCATAAGCAATGACCAGCTCTGCAGTGTTCTGGGCTCCACCGCTGAGCAGGAGCATCGCCCCTAAGGCGATCACCAGCGCCACTACCAACTCGCCCACCGCTACCCGCCGGCCAGTCCTCGCCGCCTTGTAGTGGGGGCGGATCTCAAAGGCCTTGCTGCCGAGCACGACTCTCCCCCGCCACAGCGCACCAGGGTCCAGGCGGGTGCGGACCACGAACACGATGCTGAGGAGTACCAGCAGGGCAGTGTTGGTAAGCGGTACGTCCACGTACCGAGTGATCAAGTTCGTGATCACGCCAACCACCACGGCTCCAATCAGCGTAAGGGGAATGTTTCGGAATGCCCCCCACGACGCCGCGACGGAAGCCGACAGTAGGAATGACACCTCAACAGTGGTGCTGATCTCCTGATAGGCCGCGAAAAGCACTATTGCCCACGCCGCCACCACGCCCGCAATCACCCAGATGCTGAGCCGGAGCCAGAACGTCGAGACGCCGCTCAGCAGCGTGAGCTCCGCATTGGAGGCTCCCATGCGCAGCGCCAGCCCGTACCTGGTGCCGAAGAGCAACCAGGCGAAGAGACCCAGCCCGACCGCGGCGCTCCCAATGATAACCACTCCTGCCAGAGGCAGACTGGTACCCAATATGGTCACAGAGTCCGCGGTCGGAAACAGGTTGAATGTGTAGGGGTTGTACCCAAAGAACTGGGCAAGCAGCCCGCCAGCAATCGTGCTCACACCAAGTGTCGTGACCATGGTCGCCAACACCCCCGCCCGGCGCACCTCCAACGGCCGAATGCAGGTCAGGTACACCAAGGCGCTGGCCACCCCAGACGCGACCAGCCCGAAGACCACCGCCAGCCAGAGAGGAACCTGCCTAGATGCCAGGGTGATTGTAATGAATGCTCCCACCGCTCCCACGCTTCCCTGCGCGAAGTTGAAAGCACCGGATGTCCGGTAAATGAGAACCAATCCGACCACCAGGAGGGCGTACACGCTTCCTAGGATCAGCCCACCGATGAAAAGGCCCAAGCGAACTATCTCCTATGGTTCACGATGCTGTGCAACCGTCTATCTATGGCACCGGGACCCCGCACCGCCGAGCCAGGCCAAGCCAGGCTAGTACGGCACCGCGTCCGGGTCGTCCCGCAGCCGCGATCGCCGCCGATGTCAGCCAACCGGCCGCGCTGCCAGTGGCTCCAGGCGAAAACTCCCGGGCCGGCCCCCCCGACCAACATGCCCTGAGTGGGCCAGTCTGGTCTGCGGCTGATCCTGTCACTCCCGCCCCTACTGGAGATGGCGTTCGCCGCGGCCGACATAGAGCTGCCTCGGCCGGCCGATCCTCTGCTCTGGGTCCTGAACACTTTCCACCCAATGCGCCAGCCACCCGGGCGTCCGCCCAATCGCGAAGAGCACCGGGAACATCCCGACCGGAAGGCCCATCGCCAGATAGATGATGCCAGAGTAGAAGTCGACATTCGGGTACAGCTTGTGCGAGACGAAGTATTCATCCTCCAGGGCGATGCGTTCGATCTCCTGAGCTACTTGCAGCAGAGGACTTGGCCCCGTCACCTCGAACACTTCATCCGCGATCCGCTTGATCAGTTGCGCTCGAGGGTCGAAGTTCTTGTACACCCGGTGGCCGAAGCCCATCAGGCGGAACTCCCCGGCCTTCACCCGCTGGATGTACTCCGGGACAGCTGCTTTGGTGCCGATCCGGTTGAGCATTAGCAAGACCTGCTCATTGGCTCCGCCGTGGAGCGGGCCGTACAGCGCCGCACAGGCTCCAGACATCGCGGCATACGGGTCTGCCATAGAGCTTCCGACCAGCCGCATGGTGCTGGTCGAGCAGTTCTGCTCATGGTCAGCATGCAGCGTCAGAAGGACGTCCAGAGCCCGCTGCAGGACAGGATGGGGCTGATTCCTGTTGGCGGTACCGCGCCAGAGCATGGTGAGGAGGTTACCCGTGTACGGTAGAGTGGGGTCCGGGTAGACGTAGGGAAGGCCCCGGTTGTGTCGATAGATGAAGGCGGCAATCGTCGGCATCTTCGCGATGAGGCGAATGACCTGCGTCGCCCGCGATGCGGGGTCGTCGACCTGCTTGGCCTCGGGATAGAACGTGGACAGCCCAGCCACCACGGACCCCAATACCCCCATGGGGTGCGCATCATACGGGAACGCATCGATCAACTTCCGGGCGGCCTCGTGAACGCCTGCGTTCCGGGCAATCTCGCTCGACCAGGAGGCGATCTCGTTAGGGGTCGGCAGCTCGCCGTGCAGCAGTAGGTACGCGACCTCCAAGAAGGTCTTTTTCACGGCCAGCTCCTCGATTGGGTAGCCGCGATAGCGAAGGATCCCTTTCTCTCCGTCAATGAACGTGATGGTGCTGCGACAGCTGGCGGTATTCACAAAGGCAGGGTCATAGCTGAGGAGGCCAAAATCGTACCCGCTCGCTTTGATCTGACGCAGGTCAGGCGCTCGGACCGCCCCATCCACGATCTCCAGCTCGTAAGTCCGGTTAGTGCGTCTGTCCGTAATCTCGAGTTTCGCTTCAGCATCCTCAGTTGTCGGCACAACTCCCCCCCATTTGCCACAGGCATCCGTATCCATCTGAAGATCGGGAGTGGGCAGCGGCAAGCCACTCCTCCGCGGACGGCCAGAACGATGCGCTCCTACCCTGTTGCGCCGTTGCACGTGACCAGCCACGCTGGTGGCGGTCCCGCACTCGATCGGCGGACCCGTGCGACCTTGGGGCGCTAGGCATGCTTTGCTCCTAGCCTGCTGCAAGCTGCGCCAGACCGTTGGCGAGCTGGGCCGCCGCTCGCTCATCATCGGCAAGGGCTGTCTCAACGAGAGCGGCATCCCTTTCCAGGGCTGAACGAGCCGCCTCTAGTTGCTCTCTGGTGCGGGCCGTGGAGGTTCCACCCCTTAGGGCGTGGGAGGCGACGACTGCGGGCACTCTGGTCCTGGCCTCGAGGGCGGCAACATCGCTCCCCTTGCCACTGTCGAGCAGCGGCTGCAGGCGAGCTGACAGGGCCGATAGGTCATGGGTGTCCAGGGCCTGTCCAGCGCGACCCTGACCTTCTCGGTCGCGCTGGAACTCTGCGATGGCCCCGTGCGCGTCGCGGTAGGGCACCCCTCGCTCTCCGATGAGCCAAGCCAGTACGCCACCTACGACCGCGCTTGAGCTGTCGGCCGCGCGCCTGAGGCGGGCCTCGTCCACTTCGAGGTGGACCATCAGCTCCCTCAGCACCCGAAGGGCCCGGTTAGCTTCGTCGGACTGTCTTAGCACTTGCAGCGGCAACAGGGTCGCAGCTTCCAACTGCTCCGACGGCGCTTTTACGGCGCTAAGGCCTTCCATCAACCCGCCAGCGCCAACCGCTGCCAAGCCGCAGAGGAACTCTAGTACGTAGGGTATCCGCATATGTGGTGCAACGCTGGACGTGATGCTGAGCTGCCCGGGTATCCGTACAAAACCAAACTCGCTGGTGCTCCAGACGAGCAGGTCCGTTGCTAGCCGGGCGAGGGTGGTGTCTAGAATCGCCAGCCCGGCTAGGGTCTGAATCAAGTAGTCGTAGTTGCGAATCCCGTCGCGCGCGTTCAGGCATGGACGGGGGAAGCCGAGCAACTGGTCGAGCTGCTCAAGTGCCACGTGGTACGGGGTCCCAAAGCCTCCGTCGGACCCGACCACGCTGACATTCACCACTTGGTATGAGTCGTACAGGCGCTGAGCATCGCGCTCCAGCGCCGCGCCCCAAGAGAGCAGGTAGTACCCCAGGGTGGTGAGGTCGATATGTTGGAGGTAGCTGTACCCCGGCATGTAAGTCTCGAGGTGGTCGGCTGCTAGGGCCAGGACGGCTCGCCTCACTTCAACGAGCGCGATCTGGACGCCCAGGATTCGCCTGCGCGCCGAGAGGCGGCTCGCCACTGCCCGGATCGACGGGCTGGACCGCCCCAGGTGGAGGAGGCTAGCGCTCTCGGGGCCACAGACTTGTCGCAGGAACTCCTCCCCGCCGTGGATAACATTGCTCAACTGCAGGCGCGCTTCAACAACCCCCTCCTCCTCCATCTGGCGCAAGGCTCGCGCCAGGCGTTGCAGGGTGGGTCCAGGAGCGAGGTCAGCGCGCGCGAGCATGACCAGCTGGGCCCGGTCATAGTCATGGACCGCGCGCAGAAAGTCGGGCTCCTTCATGATCTCCGCGTAGTAGTGCATGAGGTCCGGGCTTGCCGAAGCGCCCAATCGCTGAGACCAGAAGAAGCTCACGGATGTGCTTCCTCTCGGATCCATTCCTCCCCCATGCCCCAGTTATAGACGCATCGGGAACAGCTGGTGCTGCGTGTATAGGTACCGTGCAGTCGGAGATCCGTCACCGCTGCACCGCCCTGGTAGAGCATCCCGGATACACGTCTCAATCTAATGCCTCGCAAACAACGTGGGAGAGGAAGCGGCCGGTCCGCCTAGTGGCGGACCGGCCGCGGACCCCTATCCCAGGCGCCTAGTCAGTTGCCTCTGTCCGCTCACTGAGCAAGCGAGACCGGCAAACGGGGAACCGGAAGTGGCCCGTAGACGTGTGGTGTCGTCTGGGTTGAAGGATCGTACCTGTACATATTCTCGGTTGCCGTGGGAATGACGTTCGATGCGGAGAACGTCAGCGTCGCTCCGAGATTTCCTGGTTCGAAGGCTGGGCCCGTTTCGAGAGCCTTTATCAACGAGGCCCGAGTCGGGGTCTTGCCGCCCTTTGTGGCCAGCTGCAGGGCGTGGATGAACACGCCCATCCCAATCCACCCCAGGGCGGCCTGAGCGCTGGGGTTCTGGTCGGAGGTGTACTGCCGCACGATGCTGATCATTGACGACACGCCTGGGTTCGAGGTGTCGGTGATGGGCGTGAACCAAGAGTCGAAGTAAATGGTGTCACCGAGCGCCGAGACCGGCTGGAAGACGGCAGGCACCGCGTTGTAGAAGGGAAGGACCACGGTCGGGTGGTAACCGATGGCCGCGCACGCCTTCAGGAGCGCGATCACGTTCGGCGGCTCACCAAAGTCGAGCAGGTACGGGGCGTTGGCGCTGGCCAGAGTCGCGGCGTAGCCGGAGAAGTCCGTGGCGTTCGGGTTGTAGCCCAGGTTGGCCGCGAGGGTGAGGTGGAGCTTGGAGACCTCGTACGGGACTCCGGGCGCGGCGCCTTCGCCCGGAGCGTCCTGGGTGTACGCGAGCGAGATCTTGGTGGCGTGGAGCACGTTGGCAAGGAACTCGACTTGGAATGCCGTGATCTCGTCAAATGGAACCTGGTACCCAAAGAAGAGCCCCTCAGGGGTGGTGATCCCCTGGTGGGCAAGCACGCCGGTGTCCATTGAGAATCCAATGTCTGGCACCTTGGCCTGCTTGAGGATCGGAACATCGGCGGCGTTGGTAGGCGTTCCGACCAAAGCGGCGACGGCGAAGATGTTGCTCGCCAGAAGTTGGTGGAGGTCAGAAACCGCGAGCGACGGCTGATACTGGTCGTCCAAGACCGTGTAGTGGAGCTTCCACCCGTTGACGCCGCCGTGGGCATTGACGTAGTCGACGTACGCCTGAGCGGCGACCGAACCCTCTCCGAAGAGGGAGTAGGCTCCCGTCTTGGCAGCGCTTGCCCCGATGTCGATCGTATGGGTCTTGGTATTGACACCCGGCGACGCCCCGGACCCGGACGTTGCCGACTGCCCACAGGCAGTCAGGGCCACGGCGCATGCACACAGCAGGCCGGTTGCCCACCCTAGCTTAGAGCGGAGCATGTCGGGTTCCCTCCATTCACGTCTGATAGACACAACCGGCACGACCGGCATATGGCAATGGGCACGATGGTGTCTCACGCCGTGATACATGCGTTGTCAAACATGCAGCATGCGGGATTTATACTCTTGGGCTCCCCGCATGTCAAGGGTCAGGTTCACCCGGTCAAGTGTCCGGGGAGCAAGCGGTGTCCCGGGTTGGATGCGCCCAGCTAGGCGGAGGACTTGCAACCGAGATTCCGCAGTTGGAGGGTTCGCTGGGGTGCCGGTGGCCTGAATTGAAGTTGACACGGGGGTCCCAACACGCCCTGGCACAGGTTTGTCAAAGGCGAATTGGAACTGGACGGTAGCGGCCACCGGAACTGGACAGGCACGGTGAGGCGGTCCTCGCTCTGGTTTCTTGGTAGTGGAGTGAGGGGTGCGGAGGGGAGGCGTGGACACCGCCGAGACCTTGGACGGCCCATGCGGTGCCGGGCCTGGCTGTGGGTGCCCGAGGCGGGCTAAGGCCCTGGAAGTAGTTTCCACAGTAGGCGTGGGCTCCAGCTTGCGGGGCGCTTCGGGTGGGGATCCCTCCCCGGACGTCATGTCAAGTCAAGTCCCTTTGAGTGGTGGAAATTAGGGAGGGGCTGGGGGCAGTTCATCAGGCAGCCAGTCCTGCGGCGAGGGGTTGGTGAGGAGTTGCTGACCGTCGCCTGAGAGCAGGGCCACGGAGGCCTCGGAGAAGTGGCGCTTGCCGTCCTGCCACTCGTCGTGCTGCTCTTGGAGAACAGCGGTGGCCAGGCGCCGCAGGGATTCGGAGTTGGGGAAGGTCCCCACGACCTTGGCGCTGCGACCGTTGAGGTCCGATCGGGCGCGTCGTACCCGCGCCCGTGGACGTATTCATCAGCACCATATGCCCTAGCCGGTCCGGCCAGTCGTCGCGGGGCCTCACCGGCCCTGGGGCCCAACACGAGGCCCGGCAGGACTCCGGCCCCGGGGCGGGTAGGTTAGGAGCGTGCCTGGGGTGCGGCCGCGGCCCGCGCGTCACCCATTGCCATGAGGCGCCGTCTCCCCTATGGTGGCGCTGACGGCGCCAGAAGGCGCCCCGAGCCGTTGCAGGGGGACCGAGGATGGAGGCCAGGGTCGGGCTCTTGGTCGGGGTCGAGAACACCTTTCCCGAGCCCTTCATCTCGCTGGTCAACGAGCGAGGCCGGGCCCATGGGGTCGTGGCCGAGATGTGCCGGCTGGGAGGGGCTCGCGAACTTGAGGACCGGCAGCGCTACCAGGTGATCGTCGACCGCATCTCCCACGAGGTCCCCTTCTACC
>JAKABA010000142.1 GCA_021802115.1 bacterium
GAGCCTGAGGACCAGGGAGCGGGTGGGCAGCAGCCCACCAAGCAGACCAGACGGGGCCCCGCCCCCACCTCTCCGGGCGCCGTCTGAGAGGATTCGGGCCACATCGCGTGGGGGGTCTGGCCAGCCAGCTTCCCCAAGGACCATTTGGCCAAGTCGGATTCCGGTAGCAGCGCTTCCAATGAGCTCGGTGTGGCTGGCTTCGCATCTCGGAAACTGGCACCACAAGTGATGCCACCCTGGGGGCGGTTGGTATTTGCCACAGGTGGTTGACGAGGCATGGGCAGCCGGATTAGGATCAGCGCCGCAATCTGCGGAGCAGGCGATCACGCGGCCGTCCACCTCGGGAACCAGTCTTCTCCAACCGGCAGCGGCGCATCGGCCTGATGGACGTTAGGAGGGAGCATGGCAACAGACATCACATCACTACACCACGGGGAGGGGAGGGCTCCCTTCGGGCTGAGCGGGCTGTGGGGCGAGTTGATGGCCGAATTCGTCGGCGTGCTGATACTCATCGCCTTCGGCGACGGGGTAGTGGCCATGGCAGTGGCCGCTTTGCCAGGATCCGGGCGCACCAGCGGACCCACTGTCATCTTTGTGGGCGTGGGTGGTTGGTTGCTCATCACCTGGGGATGGGCCTTTGCGGTGGCCTTGGCGGTCTATGTGGCTGGTGGCGTCAGTGGCGCGCATATCAATCCGGCTGTCACCCTGGCGCTCGCGGTTCGGCGCCGGTTCCCCTGGAACAAGGTAGCCCCGTACGCAATCGCACAAGTGGTGGGAGGGTTCACGGGTGCTGCGATCGTATACATGGTCTATGGGCCGGCAATCCAGGCCTACGACGCGGCGGCCCACGTGGTGCCCCAGGCTGGGACCGCGCTGGCCACCTTCTCCATCTTCGCGACCTTCCCGGCCCCCTACTTCCACGGGAGTTTCATCGGCCCGCTGGTGGACCAGATCGTGGGCACCGCGTTTCTCCTCATTTTCGTCCTGGCGATCACCGACACTCGGAATCTCGCTCCGACCGGGAACTGGGGGCCGTTCATGATTGGAATCGCGGTCATGGCCATCGGCATGTCCTATGGGGCCAACAACGGGTACGCGATCAACCCGGCGCGGGACTTCGGGCCCCGGATGTTCGCCTGGCTGGTGGGTTGGGGGAAGACCGCGTTCCCCGGCACCTACAGCGTGGGGACGTTCCACTTCGCCAACGAATTCTGGATTCCTATAGTCGGCCCCCTTGTGGGAGGGGTGATCGGAGCGCTGTTCTACGACTGGTTCATCGGAGATGTGCTGGCGGCGCGGGCCAGGAAGAACGAGCAGGTTGAGCCCGGACGGGTGGCACCAACGGAATAGGGGGGAGCAAGGTGAAGAAGCTGATCAACAACCCGGAGCAGGTGGTCAGGGAGGAGTTGGAGGGGATTGCCGCCGCCCACTCCGACCGCGTCAAGGTCTCCCTGGACCCATACTTCGTGATGCGTGCCGACGCGCCGGTCGCGGGCAAGGTGGCGGTGGTGTCCGGCGGCGGCTCGGGCCACGAGCCGATGCATGGCGGATTCGTGGGGATGGGCATGCTCTCCGCCGCCTGCCCGGGGGAGGTCTTCACCTCCCCGACCCCGGATCAGATCCTGGCGGCGACCAAGGCGGTGAGCGGGGGTGCCGGGGTCCTGCACATCGTCAAGAACTACACCGGCGACATCCTGAACTTCGAGATGGCGGCCGACCTCGCCAAGGCGGACGGGATCGAGGTGGAGGCGGTGATCACCAACGACGACGTCGCGGTCCAGGACAGCCTCTACACCGCGGGCCGCCGTGGGGTGGGGATCACCGTGCTGGCGGAGAAGATCTGCGGTGCGGCGGCCGAGGCGGGCCGGTCCCTCTCCGAGGTCGCCGAGCTCTGCCGAAGGGTGAACCAGGAGGGGCGGAGCATGGGCATGGCGCTCACCTCCTGCACCGTCCCGGCGGCCGGCAAGCCCACCTTCGAGCTGGGTGAGGACGAGATGGAGATCGGGATCGGCATTCACGGTGAGCCCGGCCGGGAACGTCGCAAGCTGGCGCCCGCCGACGAGATCGTGGAGGTGCTGGCGACCACGATCACCGATGATCTGCCCTTCCGCTCGGGGGACTCGGTGCTCGCCTTCGTCAACGGCATGGGGGGGACGCCGCTGATGGAGCTCTACGTCGTCTACCGGGCCTTGGACCGGTTCCTGAAGGGCAGGGGCATAACCATCGAACGCAACCTGGTGGGGTCGTACATCACCTCCCTGGAGATGGCGGGCTGCTCGATCACGCTGCTGCGGCTGGATCGGGAGATGACCCAGTACTGGGACGCTCCGGTCAACACCCCAGGACTACGCTGGGGAGCGTGAGGGCCATCAGTAGGAGCCCTGGAGCCGGAGGAGTTCAGTTGAGTGTCACCTTTGATCAGGCGAAAGTCTTCATCGCCAATTTTGCTGAGGCGATCGCCGCCGACAAGGAGTATCTGACCGAACTCGACTCCGCGATCGGAGATGGGGACCACGGCATCAACATGGACCGTGGCATGCGCGCTGTGGTCCCCAAGGTGGAGGCGCTGCCCCAGGGCCAGGTCTCCGATCTCTTCCGAACGGTGGCGATGGCCCTCATCTCGACGGTCGGCGGGGCCAGCGGCCCCCTCTACGGGACCCTCTTCCTGCAGCTGGCGACCTCCCTCAAGGGCAAAGAGCAGGTCGAGCCTAGGGACTGGTCGGAGGCGCTCGCCGCCGCGGTCGCGGCGGTGATGTCCAGGGGCCGGGCCGAGCCCAACGACAAGACCATGGTGGACGCTCTCCTGCCGGCGAGCCAGGCCCTGGCGGCAAGGCTCGACTCGGGGGCCGACTTCGACGGAGCGCTCCTGGCCGCCGAAGAGGCGGCGCACAAGGGGGCGGAGGACACGATCCCCCTGGTCGCCCACCGCGGCCGGGCCAGCTATCTGGGAGAGCGCAGCGCGGGACATCAGGACCCCGGTGCCACCTCGTCCTGGCTGCTCATGAAGGCGGCCAAGGAGGCGTTCGCGACGGGGCAATAGATTCGGTGATCGGGGCGCTGGGAGCGACGACCTCGAAGAGCAAGTGGATTGGGAGGCACGGAAATGGCGAAGTACGTGGGAGCGCTCGATCAGGGGACCACCAGCACCAGGTTCATGATCTTCGACCACTCCGGTGCGGTGATCGCGGTGGACCAGAAGGAACACGAGCAGATCTTCCCCAAGCCCGGCTGGGTCGAGCACGACGCGATCGAGATCTGGCAGAGGACCCAGGAGGTGATCACCGGGGCGCTGCGGAAGGCGAACATCACGGCCTCCGACCTGGCGGGAGTCGGGATCACCAACCAGCGTGAGACCGCGGTGGTGTGGGACAAGACCACCGGCAAGCCGGTGCACAACGCGATCGTTTGGCAGGACACCCGCACCGACACCATCTGCAACGAGCTCGCCAAGCAGGGCGGCCAGGATCGGTTCCGGGAGAAGGTGGGACTGCCGCTGGCGACCTACTTCTCCGGCCCCAAGGTCAAGTGGATCCTGGAGAACGTCCCGGGGGTCCGCGAGCGGGCCGAACGCGGGGAGGTGGTCTTCGGCAATGTCGACAGCTGGTGCCTGTGGAACCTCACCGGGGGTGTGAACGGGGGGCTGCACATCACCGACGTCACCAACGCCAGCCGGACCATGCTGATGGACCTCAAGACCCTCTCCTGGGATGACGAGATCCTCCAGATCCTGGGGATTCCCAGGGCCATGCTGCCGGAGATCCGGCCCTCCAGTGCGGTCTACGGCAAGTGCGTGTTCCCGCTCGCCGGGGTCGAGGTGGCCGGCGATCTGGGCGACCAGCAGGCGGCCATCTTCGGGCAGACCTGCTACTCCGTGGGCGAGGCCAAGAACACCTACGGGACCGGCAACTTCCTGCTCCTCAACACCGGCACCGAGCCGGTCCAGTCGCGCAGCGGATTGCTGACCACCCTGGGGTACCAGATCGGCAACCAGGCGCCGGTGTACTGCCTGGAGGGCTCGATCGCGATCACCGGGGCCCTGGTGCAGTGGCTGCGCGACAACCTGGGGATGATCAAGACCTCCGTCGAGGTCGAGCAGCTGGCCGCCACGGTTGAGGACAACGGCGGTGTCTACTTCGTGCCGGCCTTCTCCGGCCTCTTCGCCCCCTACTGGCGCAGCGACGCCCGGGGCGTGATCGCGGGGCTCACCCGCTACGTCAACAAGGGCCACATCGCCCGCGCGGTGCTGGAGGCGACGGCCTGGCAGACCAAGGAGGTGGTCGACGCCATGGACAAGGACTCGGGGGTGGCCCTCAAGTCGCTCCGGGTAGACGGGGGGATGGTCCACGACGAGCTGCTGATGCAGGTCCAGGCGGACGTCCTCGGGGTCCCGGTGATCCGGCCCAAGGTGGCTGAGACCACCGCCCTGGGAGCCGCGTACGCCGCCGGCCTGGCGGTCGGGTTCTGGAAGGACCTGGATGAGCTCAGGGCCAACTGGGGGGTGGACCGGACCTGGGAGCCCGACATGGACCCGGCCCAGCGGGACCGCCAGTATGCCCTCTGGAAGAAGGCCGTCACCAGAACCTTCGACTGGGTGGACTAGCCGGCGTTACAGTTGACGCGGCTGAGCACCCGTCGATGACCCATACAAAGACCGACGTCCTGGTGATCGGGGGAGGATCCACCGGGGCGGGGGTGGCGTGGGACTGCGCGCTGCGCGGCCTCCACGTCACCCTGGTCGACCGGGGTGATCTGGCCACCGGCACCACCGGGCGCTTCCACGGCCTCCTGCACTCCGGGGGCCGGTATGTGGTCAAGGACCCCTCCTCGGCCCGGGAGTGCGCCGCCGAGAACGAGATCCTTCGGCGCATCGCCGCCGATTGCATCGAGGACACCGGCGGGTTGTTCGTGACCACCCCCCTGGACGACCCCGAATACGCGGACAGATTCGCCACCGGGTGCCTGGCGGCCGGAGTTCCGTGTGAGGAGATCTCCGTCGCCCGCGCGCTGGAGCGCGAACCCCGCCTCAATCCGCGCATCAGCCGCGCCTTTCTGGTGCCCGACGCGTCGGTGGACGCCTGGAAGCTGGTCTGGGCGTGTGTCCGCGCCGCCACCGCGCTGGGGGCCACCGTCCTCCCGTACCACGCCGTCAGCAGCCTCGCCATGGAGGACCAGGCGGTGGTGGGGGCGACCCTGGTCGACACCCGGACGGGTGAGGAGCGCCGCGTGTCCGCCCGCTGCACCATCAACGCCGGCGGTGCGTGGAGCGGGAAGATCGCCGCGCTGGCGGGGTGTGAGGTTGGCGTGATCCCCGGCAAGGGGGTGATGATCGCCATGAACCACCGGCTGGTCAACACCGTCGTCAACCGTTGCACCATGCCCGGGGATGGCGACATCCTGGTTCCCATCCGGACGGTCAGCGTGATCGGCACCACCGACGTGCCCGCCGCCGACCCTGACGACATCGACCCGACCCCGGCCGAGGTGGCGGCGATGATGGAGGCCGGGGAGGTGCTGGTCCCGGGATTCGGCCGGAGCCGGGCACTTAGGGTCTGGGCCGGGGCCCGCCCGCTGCTACCCAAGGCCGCCACCGGGGAGGTGAGCGACACCAGGGATGTGACCCGCTCCCACTCCGTCCTCGACCACGCCGAGCGCGACGGGGTCGGGGGCTTCCTGACCGTGACCGGGGGCAAGCTGACCACCTTCCGGTTGATGGCCAGGGACGCGGTGGACCTCGCGGTCGAGAAGCTGGGAGAGCTGAGGCCGTGCCGCACCGACCAGACGGCGCTGCCGGACAGCGAGCCGCAGCGCCACTACTGGATCGGTGACCGCCAGGAGCAGATGGAGCACGAGGCGGCCGACGACTACCTGGTCTGCGAGTGCGAGCTGGTGTCCCGAAGCGATTTGCAGGCCGCGGTGGCGCGCCGCCCCAATTGGCAGCTGGACGATTTGCGGCGGGCGCTGCGGGTGGGGATGGGGCCGTGCCAGGGAGGATTCTGCGCCTACCGGGTGGTGGGCCTGCTGGAGCAGGACGGCCACTACGACCGGGAGACCGCCAACGCCTCCCTGCGCAACTTCGTTCAGGAGCGTTGGAAGGGGACCCGCCTGATCGCCTGGGGGGACCAGTTGCGCCAGACCCAGCTGGACGAGTGGCTGTTCCAGGGCGTCCTGGACCTGGAGCACCTTCCCGAATGACTCTCTCCCCACCCCCGGATCCGGGACCCGCCCACACCCTCAGCCGGCCGCGCGCATGACCCGCGACACCGTGGTGGTGGGAGGCGGCCTGGCGGGTCTGGTCGCCGCGCTGCGGTTGGCGCAGGCGGGGCGGGACGTGGCGGTGTACGCGTTTGGGCACGGGGCGCTGCCGCTGGCTCCGGCCGTGATCGACATCCTGGGCTACGGGCCCGACCCGGTCCCCTCGCCCGCTCAGGCGCTGCCGGCCTTCCTGGCGGCTCATCCCGGTCATCCCCTGGCCCTCGCGAGGGCCGGGGCCCTGGAGACGGCCTGCGCGTGGTTCACCGAGCTGGCCGCCCCGCTCGGCTACTCGGGCTCTCCGCAGCGCAATCTCTGGCTCTCCTCGGCGGTGGGGGCGCTGCGACCCAGCGCCCTGGTGCCCGAGACGATGGCAGCCGGGGACCTCAGTGCGGGGGGCTCACTCCTCATCGCCGGAATCAGAGGCTACCGCGACCTCCATCCCCACCTGGTGGCGGGTAACCTGACCGCGGCGGGAAGGCAGGCGGGGATCCGGATCGAAGCCCGGGGGGTGCACGTGAGCTTGCCGGGGTCGGCGTCCCAGCTCCGTCCTCAGCTGCTCACCCGACATCTTGAGGAGCCTAGTTCCCGCCAGGAGCTGGCGCGCTCCATCCGCCAGGAGCTGCGGGGAGAGGACGCCGTGGGGGTGCCCGCGGTCCTGGGCTGGCGCCACTCCCATCAGGTCTGGTCGGAGCTGCAGGAGCGGATCGGTCGCCCGGTGTTCGAGATTCCCAGCCTGCCGCCCTCGATCTCCGGCCTGCGGCTGCAGGCGCTCCTCACCCGGGCGCTTCGACACGCCGGGGGAAGGCTGGTGGTCGGGGCCGAGGTGGTGTCGGCGTCCGCCCGGGACGGTCGGCTCATGGAGGTGACGGTGGCGGAGTCCTCCCGTCGGGTCGGAGTCTCGGCGAGGCACTTCGTCCTGGCGACCGGAGGGGTGGCGAGCGGCGGGATCGTGGTGGACCGGGGCCACCCGGCTCGCGAGGTGATCTTCGGGCTGCCGGTTGGCGGGGGTGACGCTGGGGAGGAGGCGGCGGAGGCGTACCTGGCCGACCAGCCCCAGGACCGGCTGGGACTGGCGGTGGACGAGCGGATGCGCCCGCTGGGCCAAGACGGGGAACCCGTGTACACAAACCTGCACGCCGCCGGCGCGGTCCTGGGGGGAGCCTGCCCCTGGCGCGAGAAGTCCGGCAATGGGATCAGCCTGGCGACCGGCTACGCCGCCGCCGCGGCCATCCTGGAGGAGAGCGAGTGACGATCGAGGCGACGGCCCCATTCGAGGTCCGGGACTCACTGGACCACTGCGTGAAGTGCACCGTCTGCGAGAGCGCGTGCCCGGTGGCCGCGGTCACGGAGCTCTTCCCGGGACCCAAGACGGTGGGGCCGCAGGCGGAGCGATTCCGCGACGGGAGGCATTCTCCCGACCAGTCGGTCGACCTCTGCTCGGGCTGCGGGGTCTGCTCTCGGGTCTGCCCCCAGGGGGTGCGCATCGCGGAGATCAACTCCCGGGCTCGCGCGCTGTTGAAGCGCGAACGCGGGAGCTCGCTGCGCGATCAGCTGCTGGCTCGCCCGGGGCTGATGGGACGGATGGGACGGCCGATCGCGCCGCTGTTCAACTGGGCGCTGGGCAACCCCCTCATGCGGCTGCTGGCGGAGCGCACGCTTGGCATCCACCACCTGGCACCGGTGCCGCGGGCGGCGAGCCGTCCATTCTCCTTTTGGGCCGCCCGCCACCGCTCTTTGACCTCCAGCCGCCGCGTGGTGTACTTCCACGGCTGCAGCACCGAGCACTTCGAGCCCCGCTTGGGCAAACACGTGGTCAGAATCCTGGAGCACAACGGGTTCTCGGTCGCAATCCCCAAGCAGGACTGCTGCGGGCTGCCGCTCCAGTCGAACGGCCTCTTCGAGCCCGCGCGCCGGTATGTGACCAGATTGGCCCGTCAGCTCGCCGGAGCCGGGGAGGGGCTGCCGGTGATCTCGTCCTCCACCAGCTGCGGGCTGATGCTGAAGCGCGAGGCTCTGGAGATTTTGGGGGTCAGCGACCGCCGGCTGGCGGATGTCAGCGGCCGGACCTACGACATCTTCGAGTTTCTGCTGGAGCTGAAGGAGCGCGGCGAGCTCATGACGGACTTCCGGCCCCTGCCCCTGACGGTCGCCTACCACGCCCCCTGCCAGCAGCAGAACCAGCTCATCGGCAAGCCGGCTCTGGAGGTGCTGGCGGGGATCCCCGGGCTGCGGCTGCTGGAGATCGACCAGGTGTGCTGCGGGGTGGCCGGGACCTACGGGATCAAAGAGGAGAAGTACCGGATCGCCATGGACGTGGGGGAGCCGCTCTTCACCGACCTGGCCGAGTCCGGCTGCGACCTGGTCGCCTGCGACAGCGAGACCTGCCGCTGGCAGATCGCCAAGGCGACCGGGCTCGAGGTCGTGCACCCCCTGGAGATCCTGTACCGGGCCTACGGTGGTGCCTGAGGCCCGGGGCCGGGAGCTGGTCGGCCTGGTCCTGGTCTCCCACAGCTCCCAGGTGGCCGACGGGACGGCCGAGCTCGCCGCGGCCATGGCCCCCGCGGTGCGGATCGCGCCCGCCGGGGGGATGGAGGCTCCGGCAACCGGCTTGGGCACCGACGCCAACAAGATTCACCGGGCGATCGAGGCAGCGTGGTCGAGTGCCGGGGTGTTGGTGCTCCTTGATCTTGGCAGCGCCCTGCTCGCGTCGGAGATGGCCAAGGAGATGGTCGATCCCGAGCGCCGCGACCGCGTGCTCATCAGCTCCGCCCCGCTGGTGGAGGGGGCGGTGGCGGCGGCCGTCGCCGCCCAGCTGGGCGAGCCCCTGGCAAAGGTCGAGCTGGCGGCGCGGGGCGGGCTCGAGGGCAAGGCCCAGCCCGACTCATCGGCCGAGCCCGAGGCGCCAGCTTCCAGGGCGTCGGGTGCCGCGGGTCACTGGGAGGAGATCACCCTGCCCCTGGACCTGCCGATGGGCCTGCATGCCCGCCCGGCGGCGCGCCTGATCCAACTCTTCGCCAACTTCGAGGCCGAGGTGGAGGTGAGCAACGTGACGGCGGGGCGGGGACCGGTCGCGGGGCGCAGCCTGAACGGCCTGGCATCACTGCAGGTGCGGGCGGGGCAGGAGTTCTCGGTCCGCGCCCGGGGCCGCGATGCCCTGCCGTTGCTGAGGGCGGTCCGGGAGCTGGCCGCCGGTCGCTTCGGCGAGCCGGAGACAGCTCCGGTCACGCAGCGCTCCCACCCGGAGCCGGCCGTGCTGCCACCATCGCCCGAGCTCCCCGCGGGCTCCCTGCGGGGAGTGCCCGCGTCACCCGGGATCGCGGTCGGCGGAATCGTGCACCTGATCCAGCCGGAGCTCAAGCTGCCCGGCGACGGACCGCGGGCGGTGCCCGAGGAGCTGGCCGCGCTGGACCGCGCGCTCGAGCTGACCAAAGCTGACCTCACGACGATCAGGGAGCTCACCAGCCGGCGCGCCGGGGAGTACGAGGCCGGCATCATCGACGCCCAGATCCTCTTCCTGCAGGACCCGGATCTGGTCGACCAGGCCCGCGCCGCGGTCACCGCTCAGGGCCTGTCGGCCGCAGCCGCCTGGAGCGCGGCGGCCACGCAGGCCCGCCGGAATTGGGACCAGATCGAGGACCCCCATCTCCGCCTGAGGGCGCTGGACCTGGATGGGGTCACCCACCGGGTCCTTGCCCACCTGCTCGGGAGCCCCCCGAACCGGCCGAGCGGGAGGGGGATATTGGTCGCCGAGGAGCTGACGCCCACCGACACCGCCGGCTTCGATCCGGCCGCCGTCCTGGGCATCGCC
>JAKABA010000143.1 GCA_021802115.1 bacterium
GACTCGTCTGGACCTGGCCCGGCCCCTGCGGGCGGCTCCCCTGGACCGGGGCTCGATAGCCGACTACGCCGCGCGGAGGGTGCCCCGCCACCTGGTGGAAGCGGTGCTGCGTCCCGCGTTCGAATGGAACGCGTTTGTGGAGCTGGAGGAGATGAGCCAGGTGCTGTTGCTCCAGGCTGGACGGTTGTTCGTCCGCGCCCGCCCCTACACGGTGCGCGGTGGGCTCGAGCGGCTGCCTCAGGCGCTGGCGCAGAGTCTGGACGTGCGCCTCGGGCGAACTCATCAGGTCCTGGGGCTGCGGACGGACCGGGATCGCGTCGAGGCCCGGCTCTCGGGTGGGGGCCGCGTCGAGGCCGCGGCGGCGGTGGTCGCGACGCTGCCGGCCCAGGCGGCCGGCATACTCCAGATCCAGGGCCCCCCCGGAGACTTCCTCCGGGGGGTGCGGCACTCCCGGGTGCTGCGGGGATGGTGGAGGTTCCCCGCCACCGTTGGGGATCCGGAGTGGCGGTTGGCGGCCTCGCCGCGGGGGGGTGGCGCGGTGGCCTCCAGCCGGGTGGTTGGTGACGAGGTGCTGGCCAGCTCCGTCCTGTACGGACCGGCGGCCAGGGGAGTGACGGAGAAGCTGGCGCCGACCCGGCTGGCGCAGACCTTGGAGTTGCTGCCTGAGCTGGCAGGCCGGACCGTCCTGGACTCCCGGTCCGTGCTGTGGCCCGCGGCCGTGACCACGTTCGTGGCCGGCCACTTCCGGGGACTGGCCGAGGTCTTCCCGGCACTCCCTCGGGGCCGTATACGCCTGGCCGGTGACTATCTGGTGAGCCCGACCGTGGAGGGCGCTGTGCTCAGCGGTGAGCGGGCGGCGGGCGCGCTGCTGCGCTCATCTATACTTGACGGATGAGGAGTTTGATCTGGTGAGTGTGAAGGTACGCGTTCCCAGTCCACTTCGCCCGCTCACCGCAGGCGCGGCGGAGGTGGAGGTTGATGGTGAGACCGTGGAGCAGGCGCTCCGCGACCTCGATCAGCGCTTTCCCGGCTTTGCGGCGCGTCTGTTCGAGCCCTCCGGGGGCCTGCGCCACTTTGTCAACGTCTACCGGAACGACGAGGACATCCGGGCGTCCTCCGGGCTGAACACGCCCTTGCAGGCCGGTGACGACCTGAGCATCGTCCCCGCGGTGGCGGGCGGCCTGCTCCGCGACGTCTGAGCGCGGTCCAGATGGGCCCGGACCAGGTCCGGCTCCAAGCTGACGCGGCGGATCCTCCAAGTAGGGCGCGGGCGTTCCGCACAGAGGGCCCCGACTTCTCCGTGATTTCGGAGCGGGAACTGCAGTTCGCGCGGCGCGTCCCCCCGGGAGCCTGTGTGGCGGTGGCGATGAGTGGGGGGGTGGACAGCTCAGTGGCGGCGGCGCTCTGCGTGGCGGCGGGGATCACGACCCTGGGCGTCACCATGCGCCTCTGGGGGAGCGAGGAGATGGAGCGCGGCGAGGGTGGCTGCTGCTCCCTGGACGCGGTGGAGGATGCGCGTCGGGTCTGCGCCCGTTTGGGGATCCCCCATTACGTGCTCAACCTGCGCGACCATTTCGAACAGACCGTGATCGGCGACTTCCTGGCCGAGTACCGGGTGGGGCGCACGCCCAACCCCTGCATCCGCTGTAACGAGACGATCAAGTTCAAGGAGCTGCTGCGGCGGGTGAGCGCGGTCTCCGCCACCCACGTGGCGACCGGCCACTATGCCCGGATCGCGGTGACTGAGGACGGGGAGCTGGAGCTGCAGCGCGGATTGGACCGGCGCAAGGATCAGTCCTACACCCTGTATCGCTGCGACCAGGCGGTGCTGGCCCGGACTCTGCTCCCCCTGGGCGAGTTGGAGAAGCCCCGCGTCCGGCAGCTCGCTCAGGAGCTGGGCCTGGCCGTGGCCCGCAAGCCGGACAGCCAGGACCTCTGTTTCGTCGGGGGCCGCGACCACCGACTGCTCCTGGAGCGCGAGCTGGCGGGCCAGTTCGCGCCCGGTCCGGTGGTGGACGTCTCGGGTGAGCGGGTGGGCACGCACCGGGGGATCCCCTTCTACACCGTTGGTCAGCGCCACGGTTTGGGGGGAGACAACAATTCCACCCGGGCGGAGCCACGGTACGTGGTGCGGCTTGACCCTGAGCGCAACCTGGTGGTGGTCGGTCCCCGTCGGGCGCTCGAGGTCAGATCCTGCCAGCTGACCCGCTGCTCGTACCCGGCTGCCAGCTCCCGGCTCGAGATGGAAGGCTCAGCCCAGGCGCGGGCGCATGCCGCGCCCGAGGCCGCCATCTGGCGGAGCGGGCCCGCAGGGGCGGCCGAGGTCGAATTCCGGCGTCCCCAGATCGGGATCGCTCCCGGACAATCCCTGGTCCTCTACGATGGGGATCGAGTGGTGGCGGGCGGGGAAGTGGCGGCGGTGGTGAGGGAAGGATTCGCTTGATGGCGTGGCCGGTGGAGGCGTTTCTGCTCATGGTCGCCCTGGCGGGCTGTCTGGCCGCCGCCGGTGCCCTGCAATTGGCCCGGCTCCTGCACAGTGTGCCCCTGGCGATCTCCGGGCTCGCCATCATCGCCAGCCTCCTGGCCGAGGTGGGTCAGCTCAACGGTGACTTTGGGGGCGCATCAGGTAATGGGGTCGGTCTCTTGACCATCGTCTTCGGGGGCATCGCGCTGGCGGCGGTCGCGGTCTACCTGCTCCTGCCTCCGCCGGAGCGGCAGGTGCCCGCGATCCAGCTCTTGACCGGACCGGCCGCCAACCCAGACAGCGAGGCCTGAGCGGCGATGCTGGCCGCGGTGCTCGGGGTGATAGCGGCCGCCTTGGTGGTCGTTCTGGGAGCTGTGGCTCCGGATCCAGGGATGCGGCAGCGCGCCGAGCGCCGCCTGAACAGCCCCAGGCTCCTCCTGGCCGGCCCTGGGGCGGTCGTGTTCGTGCTCTTGCTGCTGGCGGTCCTGCTCGGAAGTGGGGCAGCTCGAGCGGGCGGGATGGTGATATTGCTGGTCGCCGCGCTGGTGATCCTGATCGGACTCGCCGCGGCGTGGTCATGGCTGCGCCTGCAGATCGCGGGCTGATGGCCGTCGATCCGCGCGCCGCCGCCCTGGAGTCCACCGGGGATCCGGACCTGCCGGCGCGGCTGGTCGCGGTCCGGGCCGCCGAGGGCGAAACCAGAGACCTCGTCGCCCATGTTGGGTGGGCCGACGCGATCCAACCGTCGCAGCCGATGGGTCTTCCGGCGCGGATGACCCTTAGGGCGGCCCGGGCCCGAGGGGGGGACGGACTCTCCGCGGTCCCAGCCGCCGCCGCCGCCGAGCTCACCCAGCGCGCGTTGGAGTGGCACGCCGCGGCTGCCGCCGGGCAGCAGCCGGTCGGGCTGGGCACCCTGGCCGGGGACTACTGCCTTGCCCAGGCCGCCGCGGCGCTCTCGGCTTATGCCGACGTCGACCTGGAGGCGGCGCTGTCGGACGGTGTGACCGAGGCGGGCAGCGCCCTCCTGAGTACCGGCAACGCGCAGGTGGCATCGCGTCGGCTCCTGCCCGCGTGCGGGCTGTCTGGAGCCCGGACCGCCCGACTGCCCGGTTCTGACCAGGCGCGCTGGTGGCGGGCCGGCAGGCTGCTGGCCGGTGCGGTGCCGGTGGTGGGGGCCGGGCATTCCCCAGCGCTGCGGCGGCTGCTGGCTACCGACGATCCGCTCGAGGCCCGGCTGGGTCAGGTGCTCGCGACCGACCCCGAGCCGGTGGCGGGCCCGATGGCGACTCTGCTGGGGGCGGGGGGCAAGCGCATCCGGGCCCGGCTGGTAATGCTGACTGGGGAGATCGGCGGCAGGTTTCGGCCCGACCATCTCCTGCAGGCCGCCGCCGCCATGGAACTGCTGCACGCGGCCACCCTGTGCCACGATGATCTGGTCGATGGGGCCGCATCCCGACGGGGAGCCCCAACCGTCGCCTCCATGTCCGGCCCGCTGGTCGCCCTCGGGGTTGGCGACTACTACCTGGGGCGGTCGTCCGGGCTGGTGGCGCGCCTGGGCGATCCGCGCATCTCTCGCCATTTCACCAATGCTCTGGTCGAGATCGCCGACGGGCAGCTGCGCGAGCTCGACCGCCGCTCGGTCTGGTCCGGGGAGCTGGCGCCCTATGTGCGGGTGGCCCAGCTCAAGACCGGTGCCCTGCTGGCCGCCTGCTGCGCCATTGGGGCCGTGTCCGGCGGGGCTTCGCGGCGCCAGGTCCACGCCGTCACCAGGTTCGCTCGCAAGTTGGGCCTTGCCTTCCAGGGTATCGACGACTGCCTCGACTTCAGCGATCCCGGGCGGACGGGCAAGCCCGCCGGCATCGACCTGGCGCAGGGCATCTGTGGCCTGCCGCTGGTTTGCGCCCTTCGCGGGCCGCAGCGGCGGCTGGTGCGTCGGAAGTTGCAGCTGATGGAGCTGGCGGAGCCCGCCGAAGCGGCCGGTCTCCGCACGGAAATCCTGAGCTTGGTGCGGGACAGCGGGGCGCTGGCCACCGCCCGCACGGTCGCCGACGGGTGGAGCTCGGAGGCTCTGGCCAGCCTGGTGGCGCTGCCCCTGAACGTTCGTCTTCGCATCGAGCGGTTCGCGGACCGCCTGATCCTGCGCGATCGCTGAGTGGGGATCGCCCGGCCGGACCGCGATCTCGGTCCCATAAAATGACCGGCCGTGCCCCTATCACGCCCGGTCCGGCCCGTCCCGACTCTCGCCGGCTCCCCTGAGATGCCCGGATACTGGTGGTTGCGGTGATCGCGACCGCGGTGCTGGGCGGCATCGCCGTGGGGGCCGGGATCCTGGTGGTGGCGCGACGGGACAGATCGGCGCAGATGCTGGCCCTTTTGGTGGCCATGGTGGCGCTGGCGCTGGCGATGGCGGTCGCCGGCGCTGTGCTTCCGGCGATCGGGATTCTGCTCGCCGGCGGTGTGGGAGGCGGCCTCGTGCTGGCGCCTCTACGCCTGACCGCGCCCGCAGCGCGCGTCAACCGGCTCCGGCTACCGCTCGCCGTTGAGGCGGCCGTGGCGGTCTTCGTGGTGGCCCTGCTCGTGGCGGTGGGGGTGGCCGCCCGGTCGAGCTTCCGCAGTTCCAGTCGCTCCGAGCCCAGTCTCATCACCGTGGGGCACCAGGTTGTGCTCGGAGCCGGTGTGCCCGTCCTGGGGCTGGTGCTGGTGGCGGCGACCGTGCTGGTCGGCGCTGCGGCCCTGGTGGGCAGAGATCGCCGCGAGGCGGCCGAGGACCAGGCCGAGGCTCAGCGGCAGCGCCGTCTGGCTGAGCAGCAGCGCAGGAATCGCCAGCGGGCCGCGGCTCGAGAGGCGGCTCGACGGGCACGCCGCGGAGTCCGCGGATGAGCGGAACCGCTGCGAGCCTGCTGGTTACCTCGTGCGGCCTGCTGGGGCTGACGACGTTCATCCTGCTCCACCGCCGGGACGCCTTCGGCGCGGTGGCCGGGGTGCTGATCGGCTTTTCCGGGCTGGCGACAGCCTTGGTGGGCTTTGCGGCCACCGCTCCCACTCCCGCTGCGGCCGCTCACCTGCAGGCCTACGCCGTCGTGGTGGAGGTGATCGGAGTGCTGTGCGCGGCGGTGGGCTCGGCGCTGGCGGTGGTGCTGTGGCGCCGTGCCCAATCGGACTCGCTGGTGGGAGTCCCGGTTGCCTTTGAGTCGGCCGCCGTGGCCGCGGAGCCCCCGGCACCGCTCGAGGAGGCGGCTCCGGAACCGGCAGATCCGGTGGGCTCCCCCGACTCCGCACCGGGCGAAGACGTCCCTGACGACGAGGGCGGCTGAGGTGCAGATCTTCGACGCGGCGTGGGCGCTGCTGCTGCTCCCGATCGCCGGGGTCGGGGCGAGCTACCTGGCCGAGACCCGGCGGGGGGCGGCGATGGCGGTCGCGGTGACGGCCTGGCTGACCCTGCTGGTGGCTCTGATCGCGCTGGGGGCGAGTGTCCACGCCCTGCCCCAGATCCACCAGTCAACCCTGGCCTTCTGGACGTTCCCGGTGACCCAGACTCCCTTCAACTCGGCCGCCACCACCCTGCTCTCGCCCACCTTCCAGGTGGGCGTTGGCTACGCCGCCACCCCCGGCGCGCTGGTGCTGGAGGTCGCGGTGGCCCTCGCGGTGGCGTTGGGGCAGACCCAGCTGATGAGCCAGCTGCGCAGTGACCCCAGGCTCCCCACCCTGATGCGGCTGACAGGTGTCCTCAGCTTCGGCGCTGTCCTCCTCATCATGGCCCCGGGTTTGTTCCAGACCCTGCTGGGGTTCGAGCTCTGCGGTCTGGCCGCCGCCCTCACCATCGGCAGCGGCCTGGGAGAGGACGCCGGGAGGATGGCGCGCCGCACCTACCTGGTCTGGCGGGGAGGGGCCCTGGCGCTGCTGCTGGCCGTGGTATTCCTGTATGTCAAGTTCTCCGGGGCGATCGAGGTCGCGGCCACCAACGTCCACCACAAGGGCCCGGCCATCAGTCCCTACGGCCTCAACCTGAGCTCCCTGGCCGCGATGCTCCGTCTGGCTGTGAGGGGCCAGGTCCACGGCGTCGGGGGCAGGAGTCTGACCCTGGCCGGAGCGCTCATTCTGGTCGCCGCGGCCTGCGCCTGTGGAGCAGTTCCGCTTCACTTCCTGTGGCGTGGCCTGACCCGGGCACCGGGCGCCGGCGCCGCCGTCCTGACCTCGATCGTGGGCGTGGCGGTTGGCACGGCGCTGCTGCTGGAGGCGTTTCCCCTGTTGTCGGTGGCAGCCGGAGTGCTGCCGGCGCTGACCACCCTGGCTGCGGTGAGCGCGGTGGTCACCGCCGCGCTGGCCGTCAGGGAGCACGATCTGCGGCGCTTCGGGGCCATGGTGGTGGCCAGCCTTTCCGGCCTGGTCCTGGTCGGGTTCGGCCTGGGGTCGTCGGCGGCAGCGCTGGCGCTGGCTATCTCCGGCGTCGTGACTGCAGTCGTGCTGGTTGGAGCGCTGAGCCATCTGACCCGCGACCTGCGGGTGGCCCGGATGGACCGACTGGGGCCGGCATGGCGTAATGCGCGTTCGGCGGTGGTGGTCCTGCTCGGAGCCCTGGTGGCGGCCGCGGGCCTGGTGGGAGCGGGAGGCTTCTTCGGACGCACCGCGATCCTGGCCGCCGCGGTTTCGGGTCCCGGAGCTGGATTCCCTGAGCCGGGCTCGCCCGAGAGGGTCGTCGGAGCGGTGGGGGTCCTGCTGACCTCGATCCTCTTGGCTGCGGCCTGCGGTCGGGTGGCCGCCTTTGCGGTGAAGGGCCAGGAGCCGACTGACCCGCGTGAGGCCAGGGAGGCGCGCCGCCACTTCAACCAGTGGCGTCCGGGCGGCCAGCTCCCGGTTCTTCAGGCCGGTGCCGTGGTCGCGCTCCTCAGCGGGCTGGTGAGCCTGCCCGCGGTTCGCTGGGGGGTAGGGCCGCTCCTGGCTGCGAAGTCGGAGCCGACCGCCCTGGGATTCAGCGGACTGTCGCTCGCGCTGATCGTCGTGGTTCCTCTGCTGGCGGCTGCAGCCGGCTTTGCGCTGGCGCCGGTCGTCGGGCGCTCGACGGCGGACTCCGCCTGGCTCCCGTGGCTGGACGGGACGGCGCTGCTGTCAGGCTTGGAGGCGGGCTTGGTGGGTTGGCCGGGCCGGGCCCTGGTCGCTCTAACCGGCCGGGTGGTGGATCCCGTCCTCGACTCCGCGGCTGCCACCTGGGAACAGCTCATCCAGTGGGAGCCCAGGAGCAGCTGGCCCTGGCTGAGCCCCGGCGTGGGCTCGAGCGCTGCCGCCCTGGCGGTGATCGCGCTGGCGGCCGGAGTGGCCGTCTGGCTGGGCGCCTTCCACCCCGGCGGAGTGGGGAGCCCGTAGATGCCCACCGACATAAGCTTGACGCTGATCGTGTTCGTGCCGGCTCTGGGGGCACTGCTGCTGCTGGGTCTGCCTGTGGACACCGATCTGCAGCGCTTCCGCATCCGCACCACCGCGCTGTTTGCGACGCTCATCCCTTTGCTCATCGCCATCTTTGATGTGATCGCCGAAGTCGGCAATCCGGCCCAGGGAGCCCTCGCCCAGCCGGCCATCGACGCGCCGTGGCTGCGCCACTTCTTCTTCCAGCTCGACTACCACCTCGGGACCGATGGACTGAACCTGATGCTGCTGTTCGCGGTGACGGCGGTGTTTCCCGCGCTCATCCTGGCCAGCTGGCGGCAGCGCGAGCGCTACCGCACGTACTTCGCCCTGGTCTTGCTGGTGGAGGTGGCCCTGACCGGGGCGCTCGCCACCCAGGATCTGCTGCTCTTTCTGGTCTTCTTCGCCCTGCCTGTGGTCCCCCTCAGCGTCCTGGTGGGCATCGGCAGCGCCGCCGCCGGCCGGCGCGTGCTGTTCTCCCAGGCCCTCTCCAGCTCCGCTCTGCTGGCGGCCATCCTGATCATGCTGCTGCGGTCCGGCAACGTCACCTTCGACTTCCTCTCCTTGTCCACCACCAATCCGGTCAAGGGCGCGCCCGGGCTGATCGTGGCGGTGCTGCTGCTGTTTGCCTTCGCCAGCCGGATGGCGGTGTTTCCCATGCATCGCTGGCTGGTCGACGGGGTGGCCGCTGCTCCGACCCCGGTCGCGATGCTCCTCACCATCTCGGCCTTGCCGGTGGGAGCCTACGGCCTGGTGCGAGTGCTGTTGAACATGGACCCGCTCGCCTCCCTGCAGCTGGTCCGGCCCGTGCTGGCCCTGGCCCTGGTCGCGCTCTTCTTTGGGGCACTCGCCGCCCGCGGCAGCCGCGAACCACGTCGCATCGTGGGATTCGCCCTCAGCGCCATCGGCGGCCCGATTCTACTGGGGGTCATCTCCTTCTCCGAGACCTCGATCGCGGGCGCGCTCGGCCTCGCCTTCGCCTACTTTTTCTTCGCGCCGTTGTTGGTGCTGACGGTGGGGGCTCTCTGCGACCGCGCCGGCCGGCAGCAGCTCGGCGATTTGGCGGGAGCCGCGGCGAACGCTCCCCGGCTCCGCCTGCTCTTCGCGCTGGGGGTGGCCGGGCTCCTGGGGGTACCCTTCCTGGCAGGATTTCCCGGGCTGTTCCAGCTGCTGGTGGGGAGTTTCGTCGCCCATCGCTACGTGAGCGCGCTGGCTTGCGCGGGCATGCTGGTGCTCACCGCGGCGCTCTGGCGGTTGCTGGGCGCGGTCTTCTGGACCGGCCCCAGATCCGAGCCGCAGGTGAGTGTGTCGGATTCGCACGGGTCTGAGTTCTACGCCGGCTGGGTGATGGCGGGGCTGCTCATCGCCTTCGGAATCTCAGCCGGCTACTTCTCACCGTACATCGTCCACGGCACTGATCTGGTGGCCGCGAGGGTCTCCAGCTATGCGCCGGCTCCGCCCGTTGCTCCCAAGGGGGTCCACAAGTGAACCTGGCCTTCATTCAGGACTTCATCCCCATCGGCGTTCTGGTGCTGGGCGCGGCCGGGTGCAGCTGGTTGGACCTGGGCCAGGGCCGGAGGCGCTGGGGCGGCGACTCGCCCAGTCGATGGGTGGCACTGGCGGCGCTGCTGGTGGCGTTTTTGGCCAGCATCGGCTTCTGGCACTCCTCGTTCGGTCCGACTCCCCCCGACGTCGAGCACGGAAGCTTTCTGATCGACCGCTTCGCCCTCTTCTTCTACGCCGCCGGCCTGGCGGCGGCGGGGGCGGTGGTCATCTGCGGCACCGACTCGGAGGCCGAGGTGGCTCCCCACATCGGGGTCTACCACGCGCTCCTGCTGATGGCGACCGCGGGGATCCTGTTCACCGCTTCCGCCGCCGACCTGATCAGCCTCGCGGTCGGGCTGGCCCTGACCACCCTGCCACTGGCCATCGCTCAGGGGCTCAACAAGACCAACCTGGTCGCGCTGCGCACGGCCACTCGCTCCTTGAGCATCGCCGCCGCGCTGCTGGCCGTGTTCGTGGCGGGAGAGGCCATCGTCGCGGGCGTCGGCGGATCCACCACCCTTCGGGTGATCGCCCAGCGGTCGCTGCCGCTGGATCCCGCCCTGGCCGTGGCGGCGCTGCTGGTGATGGTCGGGGCGCTGGGCCAGCTGGGGGTGTTCCCATTCGGCAGCTG
>JAKABA010000144.1 GCA_021802115.1 bacterium
GGTCAGCGTGCGGATTCCCAAGTACCGGCCCGGCGTCAAGGCGTCTTAGCCTTGGAGCAACGGTTCCGGGCCCTGGTGGTGGACGACGAGGCGCCCGCTCGGGGCGAGCTCTGCTACCTGCTGCGTCAGGCGCCCCGGGTGGCGGACGTCCGGGAGGCTGAGGACGCCAGCGGGGCGATGGACGCGCTCACGAGCGAGGGCGCGGACGTGGTCTTCCTGGACATCCAGATGCCGGGGCTGGACGGCCTCCAGCTGGCGCAGCTGTTCGCCGCTGTGGAGAGCCCGCCTCCGGTGGTCTTCGTGACCGCCTTCGCGGAGCACGCTGTGGACGCATTCCAGCTGGCCGCCTTCGACTACCTGCTGAAACCGGTGCGCCAGGACCGGCTCAATCTCACCCTGGAGCGGTTGGCGATCTGGGCCCAGCAGAAGGGGCGCCGCGGCCCGGACTTCGCCGACGGCCAGTCGCTCGACGACCGGCTGGCGGTCACCCACCGGGGGCGGATCCTGCTGCTGCCGATCTCGGAGATCCGCGCCGCCGAGGTCTCCGGGGACCGGCTGGCCCTGATCACCCCCGACGGGCGCTTCCTGGCCCGCTTGCGGCTGCAGGAGCTGGAGGAGCGGTTGGCCCGTCAGGGATTCATGCGCGTGCACCGCCACTACCTGGTCAACCTCCGGCACGTGGCGGCGGTGGAGGCCTTCGTCAACAACACCTACCTGCTGCGGATGGAGGGGATCGGGGACCTCACCGTCCCGGTGTCGCGCCGTCACGGCCCCCAGCTCCGGCAGGCGCTGGGGCTCTGAGGTGGCGAACCCCGACCCCTCTTGGGGGGCGGTGCGGGACCGGGGGCCCGAACCGCAGGCGTCGCGGCTGCTCGAATTCGAGGAGCAGACGGCAGTCGGCACCCTCTACCTGCAGGCGCTGATGCGCCGCCAGCTTCGCCTCAGCCTGACTCTGGCCTTCATCTTTGTCGCCTACCTGTTCGCGCAGCCGCTGCTATCCACCTGGTTCCCGCAGTGGGCAACCTTGCGTGTGCTGGGGGTGCCCCTGCCCTGGCTGGTCCTGGGGGTGGGCTCCTACCCCATCCTGATCTGGCTCGGCTCGATCTATGTCCGCCGCGCCGAGGAGGTCGACGATGAGTTCACAGACCTCCTCAGCTGAGCGCTTCGGTTGAGCCCGTCCGCGGCCGCGGTCCTGGGGCTGCTCGCGATGGCCGGGGTGAGCCTGGGCGCGGGGATGTTCGCCCGCCGCTTCGCGCACACGACCTCGGACTTCATGGTGGCGGCCCGGGCGGTGCCACCCAGGCTCAACGCCGCTGCCATCAGCGGGGAGTACCTGAGCGCGGCCTCCTTCCTTGGCGTGGCTGGACTGGTCATGCAGTACGGGTACGACGTCCTCTGGTATCCGGTCGGGTACGCGGCCGGATACCTCCTGCTGCTGCTGTTCATCGCGGGCCCGCTGCGACGCTTCGGCGCCTACACCATCCCCGACTTTGCCGAGGGGCGGTTCGACAGCCCCCGCTTCCGCCAGCTGGCGGTGGGGCTGGTGCTGGTGATCGGGTTCTTCTACGCGCTCCCCCAGGTGGAGGCGGCGGGGATCACGGTGGAGACCGCCTCCGGCCTGCCCTACTGGGTGGGGGTGGCGGTGGTCTCGGTGGTGGTGGTGGCGGCGGTGACGGGAGGCGGCATGCGGGGCATCACCCTGGTGCAGAGCCTCCAGTTCGCCGCCAAGATCTTCGCGATCTCGCTGCCGGCGTTCCTGCTGCTGCTGCACTTCGGAGGCCCCGGGGCTGCGTTCGCCCGGACCGCGGGTGATCTGGCACGGCTTCCCACCAAGGTCAGCTACACGGTGGCCAGGGGGGAGATCTGGCAACTCCCCGCACGGACAGAGATCCGCGTCAGCCGGCCGACTCCGGTGGAGTGGACGTCCCAGCCGGCCGTGCGCTCCCCCGGGGCGGTGACCGCCGAGATCTCGGGAGGAGCTCCGGGTCCAGGGGTGGCCGCCAGCGGCAACCGGGGGGTGGTGGTGGTCAGCTCGCGGATGGCCTTCCCGAAGGGGACGTTGGTCTTCGAGGCGCCCGGGCAGGTCACCCTGGGAGCGGGGGAGCCGGCTCCCTTCGGCGCCGCCACGCCCACCAGCACCAACCGGGCCTGGGCGGACCCCTTCGGACCCCTGGCCGGAGGCAGCGGCCACTCCCTGCTCTTCACCTACTCCCTCATCCTGGCCATCCTGCTGGGCACGATCGGACTACCGCACATCCTGGTGCGCTTCTACACCAACCCCGACGCCCGGGCCTCCCGCCGCACCGCCCTCTTGGTGCTGGTGCTCCTGGGCGCCTTCTACATCTGGCCGCCGGTCTACGGGGCGCTGGGACGGGCGCTCGATCCCGCCCTCTACGGCAGCAACCTGACCGACTCCGTGGTGCTGGTTCTGCCCAGCCTCCTCGGGGGCTGGCTGGGCCAGCTCCTGCTGGCCGTGGTCTCGGCGGGAGCGTTCGCGGCCTTCACCTCGACCTTGAGTGGGCTGCTGGTCTCGCTGGCCGGAGCTCTCGGCCACGATCTCTACGGCCGCTGGTGGCGGCCGGCGGCGTCGGCGTCGGCGCGTCGGCGCGCCTTCCAGGTGGCCGCGGTTGTGGCCGGAGCCGGCGCCGGCGGGTTGGGCCTGCTGGTGGGCCAGTTCAACATCAGCGTCCTGGTGGGGTGGGCGTTCGCGATCGCGGCCAGCTCCTTCTTCCCCCTGCTGGTCCTGGGCATATGGTGGCCCCGGCTGACCACCGCCGGAGCTGCGGTCGGGGTCGCCGCCGGAGGCCTCCTCTCCACGCTCGCCATCGGGACCACCATGGTGGCCACGGTGGTCCCCCCCTTGGAGCTGTTCCTGGCCCGGCAGTCCGGCCTGGCGGTGGTGCTGGAGCAGCCCGCGATCGTCACCGTGCCCCTGGCCTTCCTGGCCATGGTCGGGATCTCCTGGTGGCGGCCCGGCCCTCCCGCCCTGGCGGCCGCCAAAATGGTCCAGCTCCACGCGCCGGAGCTCCTGGGCCTGCGCCGGGACTACATCCCGGAATGAGCCCGCCGGAGGGCGGTCAGTAGCCGGCGGCCAGGTCCACCCGGTTGCGGAGCTGCTCGCCCATGGCGAAGCGCCGCAGCTGCTCCGCGAACAGCTCCGAGGTGCGCCGGGAAAAGTTCGGCGAGCTCCAGCTGATGTGCGGGGAGACGTGGATCCCGGCTGCCGACCACAGGGGCGAGGTCGGCGGCAGCGGCTCCTCCTCGAACGCGTCCAGGTAGGCCGCCCGGAGCGGCCCCGTCCCAAGCGCTTGGAGCAGCTCTGAATCCTCCACCAGCCCACCCCGGGCGATGTTGACCAGGCACGCTCCGTCGTGGAGGACCGCCAGCGCCTCACGGGAGATGAGCCCCCTGGTCTCCCGGGTCAGCGGAGCCGCCAGCACCAGCGCGTCGGCGCCGTCGCATGCGGCAACCAGCTGTTCCGGTGCGAAGAGGTCGGTGACCAGCCCTGCCCCCCCCGCCTCGGGGTGGCGGCGGACCGCCGTCAGACGGCATCTGAAGGGCCCGAGCCGCCGCGCGAGCTCGCACCCGATCGCCCCGAAGCCGACGATCACCACCCTGAGGTCGCCGAGCTCGCGCAGTTGCAGGGACTCCCACCGGGCGCTGGCCTGCAGCGTCCGGATCTCCGCAAAGCGCTTGCAGTGGTGGAGCAGGCAGCCCACCACGAACTCCGCGATGGGAACAGCCACCACCCCGGCGGAGTTGGTGAGGATGACGTCGGGGTGGGGCGCCATGATCTCGTCCAGGTGGTCCACCCCGGCCGACACCGTGTGCACCCACCGCACCTCCGGATGCTGGCTGAGCGCCCTCTGCAGGGGATCCACCTCTTCGTTGGCCAGACGGCCACCGAAGAGCCTCCAGACGCAGTCGAAGTGCTCGTCTGGCGGAGCCTCACCGGAGGGCGCCTCGACCAGCTCCAGCCCGTCGAGCCCCGCCTTGAGTCGGACCAGGTCAAGATCCGGCTTGGGCATTCGGCCCACGATCAGGCAGCGAACGGTGGCGGTTGCCACACTCATTCCCGGCCCACCGGCCGGCGGCACCCCCGGCCACCGCCCATCACCGCCGGCGCCGATGCCGCCCTCGGGTTCACCGCGTTCTCCTCCGGTCTGCTGCCTCGGCTCCGTGCGCACCTCCCCTGAGCGGGGGATGATGGGGGCATGGAGCCGCTACCCATCCCCACGGTACCGCCGCAGTGGCTGCTGCGGCACCTCGGCGACTCCGACCTCAGGATCCTCGATATCCGCTGGACCCTGGCGGACGGGCCGGACGCTGCCGGATACGCCACCGGACACATCCCGGGCGCCTCCTTCATCGACCTGGACCGGGTTTTGGCGGGCCCACCCGGCCCTGGCGGCCGCCACCCGCTGCCGCCGCCCGATGAGTTCGGCCGGGAAATGCGCGAGGTAGGGATCAGCGTCGGCTCCCGGGTCGTCGTCTACGACCAGGTCACCGGTGCGGCGGCGCGGGCCTGGTGGCTGCTCCGAGCGGCCGGGGTGGCCCAGGTGGCGGTCCTCGACGGTGGGCTGGATGCGTACCTCCGGGCCGGAGGGGTCCTCAGCCAGCAGGTGCCGACGCCGACCCCCGGGAATCTTAGGGTTGAGAGTTTCTCCGGCCAGGTGTCAGCCGAACTGATCCCGCAGCTGCAGCAGCGGGGGTACTGGGTGCTCGACGCCCGCGCCGGTGACCGCTACCACGGCGCCCCCAACCCGCTTGACCCGAGGCCCGGCCACCTGCCCGGGGCCAGGAGCCTACCTTGGGCGGAGCTGTTCACAGAGGACTCGCGCCTCGACCATGAAGGAGCCCGGCGCCGGCTGCGGGAGCTGGGCCACTCAGGTCAACCCATCATCGCCTACTGCGGCTCAGGGGTTACCGCCTGCGCCCTGCTGCTGGCGCTGGACGCCGCCGGGGCGCCGGAGCTTCACCTCTACCCGGGGAGCTGGAGCGAGTGGGCGGCCGACCCCGCCAAGCCGGTGGAGTGCCCAGCGTGAGCCGCTGCGGCTCGCTCAGCCGCTTCTGACGACCTTGGTGGCGCTCGCCTGCATCAGAGGGCGCATCACCACCTGGTCCAGGTTCACATGCGCGGGGCGGGTCACCGCAAAGGCAACCACGTCGGCAACATCCGCCGCGGTCAGCGGCTGCAGGCCCCGGTAGACCGCCCGGGCGCGCTCTTCGTCGCCCCCGAAGCGGTTCAGGGAGAAGTCGGTCTCCACCATCCCCGGACAGATCTCCGTCACCCGGACCGGCCGCCCCGCGAGTTCGAGCCGCAGGGTCTTGGTGATCGCGTGCACGGCGTGCTTGGCGGAGGTGTACCCCGACCCGCCCTCGTAGACCTCGAGGGCGGCGGTGGAGGAGAGGTTGACGACGTGGCCCCGGCCCGAGCTCTCCAGAGCCGGCAGCAGCTGCTTGGTCATCGCCACCAGGCCCAGGACGTTGACCTCCCACATCCAGCGCCACTGATCAAGATCCGCGGCGGCGACCTCGTCCAAGCCTCGGGCCCCGCCGGCGTTGTTGACCAGAACTTCCACCTCGGTCAACCCGACGCAGAATCGCGCGACGCTGTCCGGATCGCTCACGTCCAGGACCTTGGCCTCGCCGCCGATCTCAGCCGCCAGTGCCTCCAGCGGCGCCAGGCGCCGGGCCCCCACCAGAACCCGGTAGCCCTCCTGCGCCAGCCGCCGAGCCACGGCCGCGCCGATCCCGGCTGAGGCCCCGGTCACGACTGCCCAGGGGCGATTCTCACCTGTCATCTCACGATGGTCGCACGTCAATCCCTGGCACTGCCACCCGGCGATCCGGCGCTTCGCTCCGGTCCGAGCTGGGCGACCAGCTGAACGGGATCGGTGGTCGGCAGCTCACATTGGAATCCGCGGCACAGAAAGGCGGTTGGGAGGCCTCCGAGCGAGGCCCGGTCCCGGACCAGCGGCGCCCCCTGGGCCGACTCCTCGCCGGCCCGGCCCACGGCAACGACGAGCTGGGGACGGTGGCGGCCGCGGACGGCTCGCACCAGTTCCAGATGCCCTGAGGGGGAAGGCGGCACCATCACCGCCAGCTCCAGCATCCCCGCGCGATACAGCTGGGCACAGTGGAGCCAACCTCCCATCGCCTCCGGCGCCCGCTCCGCCAAGGGCGCGATCGCCGTGAGGGCCCGCTCGGCGCGCTCCATCCAGGCCGACTCGCCGGTCAGGGCGTGCAGCCGCAGGCAGAGCTCCACCATCAGGGAGTTGCCGGAGCGCACCGCCCCGTCCTCCAGCCCCCGGGGACGCGCCGGGAGCAGCGGGTCCTGATCGGCGGCCACGTCGCTCCACAGGACGCCCTCGGGGTCGGTCATCTCGCGATTGGCCTGGTCAGCGAGGTGGTGGGCCCATTCGAACCAGAGCGGGTCACCTCGCAACTCGTGCAGCTGCAGCGCCATCAGCGCGGTCTGGGCGAGATCGTCGAGCTGCGCTCCCAGCCGGCCCGGGCCATGGGCCACCAGGTGCGGAAGTCGGCCCCGCACACCGCCCGCCGCCTGCAGCAACAGCCTCGCCCCGACCTCCGCAGCCACCCGGTACCGGCTCTCACCCGTGACCAGCCCCAGCTCCCCGAGGGCGGCGAGTGCGGCGGCGTTCCACGCCACCACCAGCTTCTCGTCCCGCGCCGGCTGGGGGCGAAGGCGGCGAGCCCGGAGCAGCCGGTCCCGCAGCCGCTGCACTGAGTCGGCCGTGCCCTGTGGATCAGACCAGCTGGCGGCCTGGAGCACGAATCTGCCATCCACGGTGGATTTGGGGTCGAGGCGGAAGAGCCGGCCCAGCTGCGAGCCATCGGCCTGGGCCGCCGCCACGAGCTCTGCCTCGGTCCAGAGGTAGGTCGCCCCCTCGCCGGCTGGAGTGTCGGCGTCGAGGCTGGCCGCGAACCCGCCGTCCGGGAGCCGCAGCTCCGCGAGGATGAAATCGGCGGTCCGGCAGGCTGTGGTGAGCGCCTCGGCCCCACCCGTGAGCAGATGCAGGTGAAGGTAGCAGGCGATCAGCTGGGCCTGATCGTAGAGCATCTTCTCGAAGTGGGGGACGCCCCAGTGGTCGTCCACCGAGTAGCGGTGGAAGCCACCGCCCAACTGGTCGTGAACCCCACCCATGGCCATCTTCTCCAGCGTCAGCTGGGCGGCGTTCAGCGCCGCCTGGTCGCCGGCCAGGGCCGCCCTGGTCAGCAGGAACTCCAGCAGCGGCGTCTGGGGAAACTTGGGAGCCCCACCAAGCCCCCCATGGACGGGGTCGGTCGCCGCCACCAGCCGGCTCGCAGCGGCGGCCAGAGCAGCCCCGGACGGCGGGCTCGGAGCAGACCGAGGGATGGGCTGGGCGATGAGCGCCTGGCGGAGCTGCGCCGCCACCCGGTCAGCGTCCGAGCGCCGCGTCCTGTACAGCTCCGCCACCGCCTCCAGGACCCGCCCGAAGCCCGGCAGCCCGGCGGAGTCCCGGGCGGGGAAGTAGGTGCCGCCGAAGAAGGGACGGCCGTCGGGGAACAGGAACATGGTCATCGGCCAGCCGCCGGAGCCGGTCAGTGCCTGGAGCGCCTCCATGTACACGCGGTCGACATCGGGACGCTCCTCGCGATCGACCTTGATGGAGACGAAGAGGCGGTTCTGGAGTGCCGCCAGCTCCTCGTTCTCGAAGCACTCATGGGCCATCACATGGCACCAGTGGCAGGCCGAATACCCCACGCTGAGCAGGATCGGGCGGTCCTCCGCCCGGGCACGCGCGAAGGCCTCCTCCCCCCAGGGATACCAGTCCACGGGATTGGCCTGGTGCTGCCTGAGATAGAGGCTGGCTTCCTGCCCCAAGCGGTTCACGCCTCCACCTTAGGACAGCGCAAGCTTCTGACCCTGCGTCCGGATCGTCCCGGGACCGAGTGGGGGTGCCCCGGGTTGGCGACCGCGGATCGAGTCCGCGCGCCAAGGCGACGCCGTGATCCCCCATCGCCGCTTTGTTCCCAGTTCGAGCCGTGGTCCGCGGCGGGCCACCGTGACCGGTGTGGCTCGCCGGCCGCGCCCGCCCCGACTGCCGGCTCACTCGCGTGCCGGATCGCCCGCAAAGCATCGGAACCGGACCGACTCACGAGAGCCGGCGCACCGCGTCACGACCACGGGTCGCTCAGTACATGTCCCGGGCCGCCCCCGTCCAGTTGCGACAATCCGGAGATGCCTGACAGCGAGGCTCCAAAGCCGCTCCTGCCCCTGCGCCTGGGGCTCGACGCCACCGCCGGCCTGCTGCATCTGGTCGGGCCTGCCCGCTATCGCTTAGCCGACGCGGTGGGCAATGCCGCCTTCGCCCTGCTGCCCGCCCGCCGCCGCGCCACCATCGCCAACTTCCGACTGGTCTTTCCCGACCTCGAACGTGGGCAGCGGCGCCGCCTCGCGCGCCGCAGCTTCTGCGAGTACTCGCGCACCGCCATCGACTTCCTCTGGGTTCACCGGCTTCCGCGGGAGCGGCTGCTGCCAGCCTTCCGGGGCTTCGGGGAGGACCAGGTGCTGCACCTCAGGGCCGAGGGCAGAGGCGGGGTGCTGGTGCTGGCCCATCTGGGGGCCTGGGACGCCGGAGGGGCCTACGCGCTCGCCCGGGGAGTCCCCTTGACCGCGGTCATGGACGAGGCGGGCAACCCGGTGCTGCGTGATCTGGTGGTCTGGGCGCGCGCCCAGATCGGGCTGCACGCGGTCCTGGCGAATTCGTCCGCACGGAGCCTGCTCAAGACCATCCACTCCGGGGGATGGGTCGCCCTGCTGGCTGACATTCCCGGCGCGACCCCCGCCGTGGAGGTGGACTTTCTGGGCTGCAGGACCAGGTTCTCCTC
Organism: bacterium; assembly: GCA_021802115.1. The sequence goes on from JAKABA010000144.1 coordinate 8,878, forward strand.
CGCCCCGGCACTGCTGGCGGCGCGCACGGGCTGCCCGCTGGTCGCGGTCGTGGCCGTCCGCTCCCCGTCCGGCGGGTATCTGGTGGAGGTTCACCCCCCCACCTACGTGACCCGCGACCAGGACCCGGCGCAGGCGCTGCGCCCCATTTTGGACGTGTTTGAAGCGGCGGTGCGGCGCTGGCCGGAGCAGTGGTATCCGTTCGACGAGGGTCGGCTCTGGCCCAGCCGTGACTCCTGAGGGGCGGCTCGCGAACGGACTGCGGCTCGCCTGGCTGGGCCACGCGTCAGGCCACCGCGCCGATGGGCTGAGCAGCTATTCCGAGCAGGTCGCAGGCGGGCTCCAGGAGCGCGGAGCCGAGGTGATGTTCCATCACGCCGCCCGGGACGGCGCGATTGTCCCGGGCACCCCCGCGGAGGTGGTCGCCTGGCCGACCTGGAACTTCAAGACCGTGATCGTCCCGCGCCCCGGATTCCGGTCCGCCATGGCAGCCTGGCTGGAGACCAGGCGACCGCAGCTCCTGCACTGCTCGTTGAGCATGACCCTCGATGACGGCTGGGTGGGAGAGCGGGCGCTGCGGCTGGGAGTCGGCACCGTGGCCACCTTCCACCTGCCCTTTGGCAGCCCCGGCACCACCCGGGCGGCGGTGATGCGCGAGCTGCACCGCTTCTGGGCCGGACGGTTGCGCGGCTATCAGCGGGTGATCGTCTTCGATCCCGACCATCGGGAGCGGCTGGCTCGAGTCGGGATCCCGCTCGAGCGACTGCGGGTGGTCCCCAATGCGGTGGACCTGCGGCGGTTCTCCCCGGGGGCGGGCACCCTGCGCGCTCAGCGCCTGGCCCGAAGCGAGCTGGTGGTCGGATACCTCGGACGGCTGGACCCGGAGAAGGGGATCCGTCCACTACTGAAGGCATTCGAGAGCGCCAGCCTGGGCCGGGACTCGCGCCTGCTCATCGCTGGAGAGGGTGTGCTAAAGGCGCTGGTGCAGCGCGCGGCGGCCCGTGATCCGCGCATCGTCTACCTGGGGCGGCTGGGGGGGGTGTTCGCCCGAGCCGACTTCTGGCGGTCCATCGACCTCTTCTG
>JAKABA010000145.1 GCA_021802115.1 bacterium
CTCCGTTCCCTCCAGGACTGGGGCCGCGTCGAGCGGCGGCGTGGCGCCATCGCGTTGTGGGTCGTGGGTATGGTTCCGGCCCGTGCTTCTTCGTCGGCAGGGCCCGCGGGGTGCGGGCACCGCCTGAATCCGGCTCTGCTCCTCCATGGGCAGCTGCCAGGGTCTGGCGGACGGATTCGGCTGGGTCCCCCTGCATCAGCCTCTCCTCGAAGCAAGAGTAGGCGCGAGTACCCTTTCGGGCAATGCCTATTCGCACGGTCGTGGAGCGCGGGCCCAAGGGGAAGAAGGCGGTCGCCTTCGCGGTCGACTGGCCGGGTTGGAGCCGCGGTGCGAAAACCCCCGAGTTGGCCGTCGAGTTGCTCGACACGTATCGGGAGAGGTATCGGCCGGTCGCGCTCACGGCCCAGATGACCGACGAGTTCGACGCCGGCGGCCCCCTCGTGGTCGTCGAGGACCGTATCGGCGTAGGCTCGACCGACTTCTGGGGTATCTCCTTCTCTCCATCGGGCTTCGAGCGGGAACCGATGGATGACAAAGAGCTCGACCGCAAGATCGAGCTGCTGCAAGCGTGCTGGGGGTTCTTCGACGCGCTGGCGGCGCGGGTGTCGGCTGAGATGCGCCTGGGCCCTCGTGGCGGGGGGCGCGACCGCGACCAGATCATCCGCCACACCATCCGCACCGAGAGCGAGGATTTCGCGAAGCGATTGGGGTTGCGGATACCGGAGGGCGGTGCGCTCACGGCGATGGGCCTGCGTGCCTACCGAGAGGCCTACGTCGCCACCATGCGGGCGTACAACACCGGCGATGGCAAACGGATGCGATCGTGGAACCTGCCATTTCTCATCCGCCACAGTGCGTTCCACACGATGGACCACGCCTGGGAAATGGAGGACAAGGACCTCACCGCGCCCGCCGGCTGATGGCCCGGGACGTTCCGCCGGCACCGTGCTCCTAGTCGACATCGGTCGACGCCGGCTACCACTGACGGCAGCGTTGGCGGTCGGATCCGTTCGTGGATGGGGCCTGCGACCTGGTCTCGAATTGCGCCGCTCGGGTGCTCAACGGTCATGACGCCTACTGTCGCACCAGGGTCGAGCCGCCGACGGACCGCCTTGGCGCCAACGGTTGAGGTGGGACCGACCACCGAACTCACGGTTGATGTCTCCAGCTGTACTACGGCCCCGGCTCTCGACGCAGGGACTTCCTTTGCGGCCACGCCGCAGCCTCGATCAGCTGCCGTTGAACGGCTTGCCGGATCTGGAGGACAGGCGCCTGCCAGGGTCATTCCGAGGGGGCCCGGCGAGCCTGGTTAGCCTCTCCGAGAACCGCCCAGGGGTCCGCCGCCGGCCCCAGGTGCCGGAGCTTGTCAGGGTTTATCACCGAGCGGAGCATCTGGATCCGTCCGTCGAGTATGTCGAGAGTCAAGGTGCAGAGAATCTTGTTGGCCCGGTCCCGGAAGATTGCGCCCGCCTGACCGTTCACCTGGTGTGGCTCCACGGTGCCCCCTATCCGGAAGAATGGCGGGACCATCGCTACCAGCACCCGGGCCACCCGGTCAGGGCCGATGACGGCTCTGGCCCACTGCGGAGCATTGCCGCCGCTGTCCCAGATCACCTCTGCGTCAGCGGCCAGCAGTTCCCTGAGACTGTCCACTTCGCCTTCCCGAAGCGCCTCGAAGAACCGCGACGCGAGTTTCTCCCGCGCTCCGTTATCCGCCTCAAACCGAGGCCTCCCAGCGTCCATGTGGCGCCGCGCCCGCACCGCCAGCTGGCGGCACGCCGCCTCCGACCGCCCCACCGCCGCGGCGACCTCGGAGAAGCCGAGTCCGAACACCTCCCGCAGCACGAACACGGCGCGCTCGAGCGGGCTGAGACGCTCAAGCAGCAACAAGGCCGCGATTGACACCGAGTCGGCCAGCTCCGCCGATCGTTCCGGGTCCTCGTAGGGGTCGGTTGTCAGCGGCTCGGGGAACCACGGCCCGATGTACTCCTCCCGCCGGAGGCGGGCCGAGCGCAGCACGTCGATCGAGATCCGGGCCACCACGGCGGAGAGGAAGGCCTTGGTCGAAGATGGTTGTGTCTGGGAGCTGTGGTAGCGCAGCCAGGTCTCCTGGACCGCATCCTCGGCCTCGCTCACGCTGCCGAGGATGCGGTAGGCGATCGCGAACAGCAGCGGCCGCACCTCCTCGAACTCCTCGGTCCGGGTCACAGCAGCCCTTCCTTGAAGCCGTCGCGCCAGGATGGATACCGCAGCACCCAGCCGAGCTCCCGCCTGGCCTTGGCGTTGGAGAAGCCGCGCCCCTCCGTCATCATGGTCACGGCCACTTCCCCGGCCAGCATCCGCGCCAGCCACTTGGGAACGCGCATCGGTGGCTTCGCGCCCGCGCACACTGCCAGGAACGGCAGCCACTCGCTGGCCGGGGCAGGCTCGTCATCGACGATGTTGAACACACCCCTCGCCTGTTGCTCCACCGCCAGGACGGTGGCGCTCGCCGCGTCGTCGAGATGCACCCACGAGCAGTAGCCGGTGCCGCGCCCGACGACCGGGAACTGGCGCTTGCGCACGAGCTCGACCTGATCGTCGGTTGCGCCCGGCCCGTAGAGTCCGCCGTACCGCAAAACTGCGCCCCCGGCCTTGACGACCACCTCTTCGACGTGGCTGATCGCCTCCATCACCAGGTGCGCTTCCGTCCCCGCATGCAGGTCGAGCGGGTCCGCCTCGCTCTTCACCCATCCGTCCTCGCGGACGCCGTTCCAGCTGGCGTAGCTCTGCGCGACAACGTGAGCTACTCCAGCCGCCTCGGCGGCGGCCAGCAGGTGATCCGTCCCCTCCGTGCGCAGCCGGTTGGTGGTGGAGAACCACCGGTCCATGTGCTTCATGTCGGGCTGGCCCGCTATGGCCGTCATTTGGTGAACTATCGCATCCGGACGGGCCGCGGCCACCGCCTCACCGACCGACAGCGCATCTAGTCCATCCATCACGACTGCGTCGGCGCCCAGCTTTGCCAGCAAAGCCAACTTCGCCACGCTCGTCGTCGTAGCTGTCACCTGGTGGCCACGAGCCACGAGCTGCGGCACCAGCCGCCGGCCCACGACCCCGCTCCCGCCTGCCACGAACACCCGCATGCCCAAAACCTCCTGATTCCAGAGTCGGTCCCGGAGACCTGAGACGAGACAGCCCGGCCCTCTGTGACATGGGAGCAGAGCCGGTTGGGAGGAGACTTTCTTGGCGGCTGGTGGTCGACGCGCCCGCGGTCCCATAGAGCGGTTAGCCGGCTTTGCCCGCTCCTGAATTCGAGGACTCCCGCCGAGCCAAAGTTCTTGGTGCTGACGGCCTTGGACCCTGACCAAGACTCGCTGCGTTCCAACAAAGGGCCTTTGAAACGGCTGAGGCAGGCTGTGGCCTAAGGGCCCCCGCGCCAGCGCCTTGGCCCCACCCCTGGTCACCAATCGCAGCCGGTCGCGCCTTGGGCTTGGACCTGCCCAGCGGGCCAGAGCGCTTTTCGAGGGGTGGGGACAACGGCATCGCGTCTCCGGTTGGGGTCGTCACGAGACCGGCACCGCCACGCCGCCAGTGAAGTGGGCCATCGACGTGCGCCAAGCACCGCCGCTGTAAGGGGCAGCGCATTGACGGCTGAGCCCTGGAGCACTACCGTGCGCGTCATGACGCTGGAGCCCGCCGACTATCTTTTAGCGCTCCGGAACCACACAGCTGGACTTGCCGACGCTGCCACCGGCAACCTGGACGCCGCGGTCGCGGGCTGTCCTGGTTGGTCGGTCAGGGACGTCGTGGTCCACCTGATCGAGGTGCACCGGTTCTGGGCCACGATCACGGCCGGACTCCTCCAAGCGCCACCCGACCCGTCCAGTACGCCCGCAGCGCCCTCCTCTGATGCCCTGATCGCCACCCTTTTGGAGGGCTGCGACCATCTGGTCAAAGTCCTGCAAGCGGCCGACTGGAGGGCTCCCGTCTGGACCTGGGCTCCCAGCCAACACGATGTCAGTTTCATCGGTCGCCATCAGGTGCAGGAGGCGGCCATCCACCACTGGGACGTGGCTACTGCCAGGGGCGAAAAGCTCGAGCTAGAGCCGGCGATAGCCGCCGACTCCATCGACGAGTTCCTCACCGTCTCGGTCTCCAACGAGATCGACCCGGCGGACCCCGCGCGTCCCTCGCTGGCTGGGTGCTTCGCGCTCGCCTGCAGTGACAGGGATGGGGCGTGGACCGTTACGGACGGGCCGCTCCCGGGGACTGTCCGTGTCACCAGAACCGAGGACCCTGACGGCCCCACTCTCCGCGCCACCGCTTCCGACCTGCTGCTGTGGCTCTACAAGAGAGTTGACCTCGACCTCGGAGAAGTTCCGCCGTCTCTGGCCGGGCGCTTCCGCGACCTCTGCTTCACCGATTGAGAGCGGCGGCCGGAGGACCATTGGCCCTCCCCGCCTCCGGCGCCAAACAGCTGACGGGGCTCGCATTGTGGGGGGCCCGCAGCAGGGGCGCGAAGGGGCGGACGCTGGGCACCCAGGCGGCCAAAACACCAGACCAATGGCGCGGGTGCCGCTCGGTCCTCGTCCCTGACTAAATCCTACGGGTCTAAGACCAGCGCCCGAGTTGCCCCCAGGGCGAGATGGGCTCCATCGCCCTTGGCGGGGGCCAGTTCCCAGGCGCCTCCTGGTCAGCTTGGGGAGGGGCTGGGGGTGTTGTAGCGCAGCGGGGCGCAGGCGGAGGTGGCCACCGCGCAGGTGACGAACTGGGTCGTGGGCGGCCGGTTCTCCACCTGAAACACCCACACCGGCACCGCGTATCCGGCGCTGTCCACGACGCCCAGCGCCGCCCCGGTTAGAGCCGCGGGCGCAGCCGCGCTGGTGGGGGCTGGACTGGGGTAGGGCTGCTGGTCGGGCTGCAGGAAGTAGGCGTTGGGGTCAATCGAACCCTGATTCAGATCACTGACCACCTGGGCGACGCTGATGGCGGGGTACTCAGCGACGGCGCCGACGCTGGGGGCCGGTACCTGTCCGGCGATACCCACCACCGACAGGTGCTCTTGGTAGTTGGCGGCGACATCCGCGTAGATCTCCTGCGCCTGCCCCTGGATGTCGACGACGGGGAAACCGTCCTGAGTCCACTGGAAGAACACCCGCCGGTCGGCAGCGTGAGCATTGGTGAGTTGAGGCAGGGGACGCAAGCCACCGCCGGCGCCCGGGACACCACGGGCGGCCAGAAACTGCTCCACGAACCGCTCCGCCGCCAGCACCGAGGGCGTGGCGCCGGTCTCGTCAACTGGGGTGTTGGGATGGAAGTCGAACGAGAGCAGGCCGGCGGTCGCGGTCAGCTGATATCCGGTGGTTGAACCGAGGTTGTAGGCGAGTCCGCCGTCGATGCTGATTGGCGGCCCCGGAACTCCCAGCTCGGTGGCGAGGTCGCCCAGCGCGGTTGCCGGGGCCGCCGGCACCTGACCCGTCCGCACCAACTTGGGGGAGGCGATCGCGGGGCCTGCCAGCTGGTAGGGACCTACCAGACCTGGCTCGGCCGGAGCCACACCGCCGAGCGGCAGCACCCCCAGCTGCAGGGGAGGGGGAGTCGGGCTCACGGCCGTCGAGGCACTGGGTGATTGACGCGGGGAGTCTAGGGGTCCGCCGCAGCCCGCGATCAGCAAGCTGAACGCGACCGCCAGCGCCGCCACCGGGACTTTGGTCCTGCTCACTCCCTCAGAATGCCACGAGTGACCTATCGCGACGCGCTCGCCAGTTTGGCCGCCTCCAGCCAGAGAGGGATGCGCCTGGGGCTGGCCAGCACCAGGGCGCTCTGCGCCGCCCTGAACAACCCTCAGGAGCAACTTCGCGGCGTTTTGGTGGCCGGGACCAACGGCAAGGGCTCGGTGGCCGCCATGGTGGCTCAGGTGGCGGCCAGTGCCGGCTACCGGGTCGCGCTCCTCACCAAGCCCCATCTCACCAGCTACCGCGAGCGGATCCGGCTGGGAGGAGACCCCATCTCAGAGTTGGGCTTCAGCCAGCTGGTGGACCAGGTGCTGGCCGCCTCATCCCGAGTTGATGCCGCGGTCGGTGGGCCGACCCACCACGAACTGTTGACGGCCATGGGCTTCCTGGCCGCTCGAGATTGGGGCGCCCAGCTCACGGTCTGCGAGGTGGGCCTGGGAGGCCGCCTGGATGCCACCAACATCTGGGATGGAGGGGTCGCCGTCGTGACCTCCGTGGGCCTTGACCACCAAGCTCAGCTGGGCGACACGATTCCGGCGATAGCAGCAGAGAAGGCGGCCATCATCAAGCCGGGGGACCTGGCCGTGTCGGGAGTTGGCGCGGAGGCGTTGCCGGTGGTGCGGGAACGAGCGGACAGCGTGGGAGCGCGACTCTGGCAGCTCGGCGATCAGGTCCGCGTCGAGGAGATACCCGACAGCGGCCGCGGCCGGCTGCGGCTGAACGTGGTCACGGAGCGTCGTTCTCTGCCCCTTCTGACACTGGGGGTGGCCGGGCAATTCCAACTCTCCAACGCCGGCGTGGCGGTGGCGGTGGCGGACTGTCTCGGGGACCTCGGCTTTCCGATCCCAGACGCGGCGATCCGCGAGGGCCTGGCTTCGGTCCGCTGGGCGGGCCGGATGGAGTCCCTGGGCGGAGCCCCTCGGGTGTTCGTGGACGCGGCCCACAACCCACCCGCGGTGGCGGCCATCCTGGAAGATCTGAGAGTCCTGGTCCGGCGCCACCCGACGGTGCTGCTCTTCGGTTCCATGGGCGATCACGATCATCGCTCGATGCTGGAACTCCTGGCGGCCCTTGACTTCGCGGCGGTGGTTCTGACCCAGTCGCGATCGACTCGTGCCGTGGCGCCCGGCCAGCTCCTCCGGGAGTGGGGACGGCCGGCGGAGGTGGTGGCGACATCCGAGCTGGGCCTGGAGCGGGCGCGCCAGCTTGCCGGGAGCCAGGGGCAGGTCCTGGCCCTGGGATCCATCTATCTGGTGGGGGAAGTGATGGCTGCCCTGGGAGTTGGACTCGCCCCCGACCCTGAGGTGCCATTCCAGCCCCAGTGGTGACCGGGGAGGGCACCGGCTGACCGGCCGAAGGTCCGTGAATGGCGCCTGGGGAGACTGCGGCGGCCTGGTGACCGGACACGGCGCCAAAGGCTCACTCGACTGCCAAGCTCCCCGGGTTAACGTAAGCCTGTTGCGAATCACCGACTCTTGCCACTCGCTTGCAAGTGGACGCTAGACTGAAGCGGGGGTGGGCGTCAGCCGTAGACATCAGCTGGGGTATTTGGCTTTGGCCAGTGAGAAGCCGCCGACTTCCACCGATGGGGCCGCCGAAGGTACCGAGAAGCACCTTGCCCAGTTCTTCCACCTCACGGACCTGGTGCCCCTCTCGGTCTCCAGCGTCGGCCCGCTCTTCTCGGTGGCCGCCACCGGCGGGGTGATGGCGGCCGACGCCGGGTGGTGGACCCTGCCCGCCATCGCCATCCTGGCACTGCCGTTCCTGGTCTCAAGCTTTGTGTTCCGGCTGCTCAACCAGCACTTCCCCCACTCCGGCGCGTCCTACCACTGGTCAGCGCGAGTGATTGGCCGCAACGTCTCCCATTACCAGGCCTGGATCCTGATCCTGGCCTACTTCACCTCCATCCCCCCGATCGCGATCCCGGCCGGTAGCTACACCCTGGCCCTGATCGCTCCCAACTACCAAGCGCCCCCCCTCGTGCACCTGGGGGTCACGTTGTTCTGGATCCTATTTGCCGCCGGACCGCTGCTGCTGGGAGGCAAACCCACCGCCCGGATCACCCAGGCCTTCTTCGTGCTGGAGATGGTCTCCCTGACTCTGTTCGGGGTGCTGGGGGTGTTGAACTGGCACCGGCTTCAGGTGCCCATTCACTTCGGGCCACCTCCCATCGGCGGCATCCTGATCGTGGCGGTGGTGGCGGCCACGATCCTGGATGGGTGGGAGATCGACAGCTACGCGGCTGAGGAGTCGGTCAAGCCCCGCGCCCACCCCGGGGTGGGCGGCATCATTGGCGCCGGCGGCGCGCTGCTCTTCTATGCCGTGCTCTATCCGCTGATGCTGGGAGAGACTCCCCTGCATCTCCTGGCGGGATCGACCAACCCGCTGGCGATCTGGTCGGCACGCTTGCTGCCAGGGGCACCCTGGCTGATGTTGATCCCCATCCTCGCCTCCACCGCCGGAGGCCTGTGGCTGACCACCTTCATCCTGACCCGGGCCCTGTACGCGATGGGACGGGAGAACCTGGTGCCAGCGGTCTTCTCCCGGTTGAATCGGCGTCAGGTTCCCTTCGTGGCCATCGTGGTCATCCTGGGGCTCACCCTGGTGGTGATCAGCATCCAGGTCCTGGTCTCCTCCCTCAGCTCATTCTTCAACCTGGTGCTGTCGGCCGCCGGGTTCTTTCTACTGGCCGAATTCTTCCTAGACTCGGTGACCGCCACCGTGTTCCTCACCGTCGGCCACCGCCGCATGCCCGAGGTCGGCCTGGACCCCCACGCTCATCGCCTGCTCCGGGCGGGGGCGATCTTCTCCACCTTGGTGATGGGGGCCTTGCTGGTTGCCTTCTTCATCTATGGCCCCAAGGCCATCGGGAGCGGCATTGACCAGACCATCGCGGTCCTGCTGGTGCTCGGCCTGGCGTTCGCATGGTGGAGCAAGCGGCGGAGCACCGGCACCGTCGTCTTCGCGGGTCGCGACGTGGAGAACAAGCCCCTGGTCGGCAAGGTGGTCGCACCTTGAGACCGCGGGCGGGATAGCCGGCGGGCGACCTACGCGGGCAGCGCCACCGCCGGCTGGACGCCGGCTTGGGCCAGCGCCTGCTGGCAGAGCCTGTCGATTCCGTCCCAGTCGTGAGCGGAGAGCAGCTCGGGGCGGAAGAGGTCGTTGGTCAGCCCCACCACCCGAACGCCAACCCTGAGGTAGGAGGCTATGTCGGGGATGCCGACCCCCCCGCTCACCCAAAGGGGCACGTCCGGCATCGGCCCGCGGATCGCCTGGATATAGGCGGGACCGCCCATGGGAGCCGCCGGAAAGACCTTGACCAGCCCGGCGCCGGCCGCGGCGGCCTGGGCAATCTCGCTGGGAGTGGTGGCTCCCATCACCAGGAATAGGCCGGCCGCATGCGCGACCGGGGCCACGGCGGGCACCAGATAGGGCGTCACCAGGTACTGCGCTCCACTGGCGATCGCGCGCTCGGCGAGGGCGGCATCGGTGATGGTGCCGGCTCCCACCACGCAGCGGTCGCCCACCTCGGCCCTCAGCCGGGCGATCAGCTCGAAGGCCCGGGGTGTCCCGGATGTGATCTCAACCGATCCAATCCCAGAGCGGGCCGCCGTGAGCACCGCCTGGTAAGCCTCCTCGGGGTCGCCCCAGCGGATCACGGCCGCCAAGCGGTTGCGGAAGGTGGCAGCTATGGGATCGGCTGAGTTCGCCATGATGACCTGCTCCTCGGCTGAGTTTCGGTGGGGCTGGTAGGAATCTTTCAGATCAGTCTAACCGGGGCTAAAGCAGCCGCGTGGCCACCCGGGCTTCGCCCGACAACGGCACCACCTACAGCCTCTCGGCCACGCTCTGGCCCTGCAGGAAGAAGAGCAGGTAATCGGGGCCGCCGGCCTTGGTGTCGGTGCCACTCATGTTGAAGCCGCCGAAGGGATGGACTCCCATCAGGGCCCCGGTGGAGCGGCGGTTCAAGTACAGGTTGCCCACGTGAAGGTGGTCTCGGGCGTAGGCCAGGCGCTCCGGATCGCGGCTGAAATAGGAGCCGGTCAGGCCGTAGTCGGTGCTGTTGGCGATCCGGATGCCGTCCTCGAAGTCGCGGGCCCGGATCACCGCCAGGACCGGGCCGAAG
>JAKABA010000146.1 GCA_021802115.1 bacterium
GGCCACCGAGTCGAGCGCGCGGGATGGTGAGGAGGCGATCCCGCAGGCGCCGGCCGCGGCCAGCCCTGCGCCGCCGTCGGTCGGTGCCCCCCACAACGATTTGCCCGCGGTCTCTCCGGGCCTTCCCGCCAAGGCGGTGGACGCGCCCGCGGCCAGCGCCTCCGCGGCGGCCGCTCCGGCAGACGGTGGGACCGGTCCCCAACCGTCGGCTGCGGTCTCACCGACGCCAGTCTCCTTGCCGACGCCCGCTGCCGAACCGCGACGGGAGAGCCGGCTCAAGGCCGCTTTTGGGTTCGCCGCCGGCCGCGCGGCCAGGGCTACGGCGCCGCCGGTTCAGCCGATGGTCGAGCCGACGATCGCAACCAAGGAGCCCCCGGCGGCAGCCGGGCCGGCGAGCGCGCCGCCGCCCGAACCCGCCGCCGCTCCACACGTCGACCGCCCAGACACCGAGTCGCAGGAGCTGAAGACCGCGTCCCCACAGGTGCCCGAGCCACCCGCCCTCGCCACCGCGCCGCCGGCCAACGACGCTCCCTTGCCGGCCAGGCCCACCACCAGCAGGTCGCGGCCGGAGGCAGAGGACGTCGCCCTCTGGGGCTTCGACCCGGCGGCGAGGGATGCGCCAGACTCAGACACCGCCTCCGAGCCCCTGCCTGCCACCGCGGCCGCGCCCCCCGGGTCGGGGCCGGCGATCGCGGTCGAGGCCAGCGCGGTCGCGACCAGCGCGGCGCCGGCGATGGCGGGGACAGGCATCCCCGGGCTCCGGCCCCGGCCGAACCATGGCTGGTCGGTGCGGCTGTCTCCGAAGGCCGCCGGGGAGCAGGAGCGGCGGCTCAAGCAGCGGCAGGCGGAGTTGCCCGCCCTGGTGGCCGAGATCGTAGACCAGGTGCATCAGCAGCGGCGCGCTGTATCCGACCGCGGTTCCTCCCGGCAGGCGGTCCGGTCGGCCGCAGAGCAGACTGCGCCCCCCGACCTGCCGTCGGCCCACGCCGCGCTGGGCGCCTGTCTGGAGGAGAACCGCCTGGCGGAGGCGGCCGCCATCGCGCTCAGGGCCGCGGAGGCTTTCCCCGGGGAGGTATCCGCTGAGCTGGCTTGCCGGGCCGGCGAGGCCTGCCGCCAGGCGAAGGACGGCGACCTTGCCGTGCTGTGCTTCACCACTGCGGTGCTGGCGGCTCCTCCCTGTGAGGCGGCTTGCTGGCAGCTGGCGGGCATGGCTCTGGAGCAGCGGGACGCTCGCCTGGGCCCGATGTGGATGGAGTTTCTGGCCCGGTTGCTTCGGGTGAGGGGCGCCGATGAGGATGCCATCGCGGTCTACCGTCAGCTTCTCAATCTGGCTCCGCGCCGGCAGGATGTCAGGGACGTCCTGAGGGTGGCCTCCCTGACCGGCACCCTGCCCGACTGAGTTCGCTCACGGTCGCTTCACAACCCGCATCCGTCGCCGCGGCCGGGTGCGACCGGGCTCCTGCTTAGGCACCACGCTGATCGTGCCGTCGCTCTCCATCTCGACCAGCTCGGCATCGCCGACCCCGCTCACGCCGTGCTCCCGCAGCGCCATCTCGGCCTCGTCCTGATCCACGCCCTCCTTGGCCAGGGCGCCGGGGATCCACACGCCGTTGGTCGCCAGCACTCGCGGCGGGGATTCCAGGAGCCGCCTAAAGCGCGGACTGCGAATGCGACACCAGTTCACCGTCCAGTTCAGGACGAAAAGGGTGCAGATGATGATGAAGCCGCCCAGCAGGGAGCTGTCGGGGCCGGTCATGGCCGGCTGGACCGCATTGGCCACCAGCAGCACCAGCACCAGGTCGAAGATCGTCATCTGGCCCAGCTCGCGCTTTCCGAAGATGCGAAGGGCCATCATGAGCACGACGTAGATGGCCACCGACCGCAGGATCAGATCCCACGGCGGGATGGCGAGATGGGTCAGGTCCATGAGGAGTCTCCTTGGTTGATGAGGCACTCGCAGTGAGTTGCCGGCGCGATCCGCTCATGGTGAGGCATGGTGGCCGGCGGTGGTGAGCCCCACCCACCCGGGACCCGCCCTGGTCATCGCCCATCGTGGTGGGCGCGGCCCGGACCGCGAGAACTCAATGGCGGCGTTCGCCCGGGCGGCGGAGCTCGGGGCGGACATGGTCGAATGCGATGTGCGCACCACCCGCGACGGGGCGCTGGTGCTGGTGCACGATGGCCGAGTGGCGGGGCGCAGGGTGGAGTCGACCGGCCTGTCCGAGTTGGCGGATGCGCTGGGGTACCGGCCGGACCTGTTGCCAGAGGCGGTGGCCCTCCTGCCCGCCGGAGTCGGCCTGGATGTCGAGGTCAAGGAGACGGGGTGTGAGCAGGCGGTGCTGGAGGCGGTGTCCGGGCTGCCTCCAGCCCGGCTGCTGGTGACCTCGTTCGAGACCGAGGTCCTGGACCGCCTTCGCCAGCTGTCCCCCACGGTCCGGTTGGGGCTGATAGTCCCTGCCCCGGGCCCGTCCCTCGACAAGGCCATCCTGGCCGCCGCTGCCTGCGGGGCCAGCCATCTGATCCTGCACCACCGCCGGGTGGCGCAGGAGTCACTGGACGCGGCCCGAAGTGCCGGCCTCAGCGTCTTTGTCTGGACCGTGAATTCCCGGCGCGAGCTGCGCCGCCTCCTGCGGGACCCCGGGGTGGGGGGCGTGGTGACCGATCAGGTGGAGCTGGCGGTGGCGGTGCGGGGCCATGTGTAGGGCTGGGGCCCGGGCCTCATCCCATTAGTTGACTGCCGATAAGCAATAATAGGGTGTGCCCACCCGACTGCCCACCCGCACCGCCGACAAGATGGAAGAGGGGCTCGAGCTGGGCGAGGCGGCTCGCCTGCGGGCCGCGATCCTCCGGGTGGGGCGGAGGCTGCGCAGCATCGAGGTGCCGGGCGGGCTGACCCCCGCGGAGTTCTCGGCGCTGGCGGTGGTGGTGACCCGGGGGCCGCTGCGTCCCTCCGAGCTGGCCCGGCTGGAGCACCTCAACCCCACCATGCTCTCCCGCATGCTCTCCCGGCTGCTCCAGGCGGGAGTCGTGCGCCGCCAGGATGACCTGCGCGATCGGCGGGCGGTCCTGGTGGCCGCCACCTCCAAGGGGCGGCGTCTGCACCAGCGGTTGCGGACGGAGCGGGCGATGCGCCTGGACTCGGCCCTGCGGCAGCTGGCAGCCGGCGAGCGCGCCACGGTGCTGGGGGCATTGGACGGCCTGGAGCGGCTGGCCGAGCTCCTCCGGGAGGGACCGGGATGAGACCGCAGATCCGGTCGCACCCGCTGGCGCAATGACGGCTGCCAACCTCCGGGTCCGGCTCCGGGAGGGGCTGAGGTGGCTGTGGCCCCCGTGGATAGACCCGAACCTGCGAATCGTCCTCTTGGCGCGGGTCAGCATGAGCGCGGCCCGCGGGATAGCGGGGGTGGTCACCGCTCTCTACCTGGCGGCCGAGGGCTTCTCAGCACTCCAGCTGGGGGTGCTCTTTCTGGTGGTGACCGTGGTGTCTGCGGTGATGGCCTCCGCCATCGGACTCTTGTCCGATCGCTGGGGCAGGAAGCCCTTTTTGATCTCGATCCCGCTGCTGGCAGCTCTGAGCGCAGCGGTCTACGCCTTCGACCGCAACCCCTTCATCCTGTTCTTCTTCGCGGCCCTGGGGACCTTCGGCCGCGGGGCCGGCGCCGGTGGCGGCAGCGTCGGGCCGTACCAGCCGGCGGAGTCCGCCCTGGTCGCGGAGAGCGCCCCTGGCAATGCGCGGACCGCAGCCTTCGGCAGGGTCGCGTTCGCCTCCTCCCTGGGTGCGCTCTGCGGGGGACTGCTGGCGGCGCTGGCTCAGACCCACGGGCACCTGGGCCCGGCCGCGGCCACAGCGGTCTTCCGGCCGGCGTTCCTGGCGGCGGCGGTGCTGGCGGCGATCGCGGGCATCATGGCGGTCTGGCTGCACGAGAAGGGCCAGCCCGGGCCCCGAGGCAGGGGCCGGAACCGCATCCGCTGGCCGAGGAGGTCCTGGCCCATGTTGTGGCGGTTCTGGGTCACCAATGGCGTCAACGGGTTCGCGATCGGGATGTTCGGACCATTCGTGAGCTACTGGCTGTACCTGCGCTACGGGGCTACCCCGGCGGAGATCGGGCTCTTGTTCGCGCTGGTGAACCTCGGCTCCCTGGTCTCCACCTTGGCCGCAGCCGGCATCGGCAGGAGGTTCGGGACGGTGACCGCCATCGTCGCGGTGCGCGCCATCACCGGAGTCCTGCTGGTGCCGATGGTGCTGGCTCCCAACTTCCTGCTGGCGGGTGGGATCTACATCGTCCGGATGGTCGCCCAGCGGGTCGGGCTGCCCCTGCGCCAGTCCTTCACCCAGGAGGTCGCCGACCCCACGGAGAGGGCGAGCCTCGCAGCCCTCTCGAATCTGCCGGCCCAGGGGACCATGGCCGGCAGCCAGGTGCTGGCGGGCTACCTCTTCGAAGAGGTGAGCCTGGCGGCACCGTTCGAGGTGGCGGCGGTCTTCCAGTGCCTCAACGCGGTTCTCTACGCACTCCTCTTCGGCCGGTCCCGGGGCGCGCAGCCCTTGTCCGGGAAGCCGCCCACCGAGGCCTTGGCCGGCTTGCCCGAGGATGGGGTGGGGCTCTCCGACTTGGAAGTTCGAGCGCTGCCCGCGGGCACGGAAGAGGCGCTGGAGGAACGGTAGAGCAGCTGGGCCTCCGGCCCGGCCGCGCGGTCTGGGCGGCCCATTGCTCGGACTCCCGACGAACTCCATCGCGATGGCACTTGCCAGGCGTACACCGGTTTGGTACATTTGTTTGGGATGGAGAGAAACCGGCGCGAGGCACTTCCGCAGGCGGCAGCGCATAGCTGGGCAGCGGTCGTGGACCGTCCGTCGGTGCAGAACCTGGTGGTCCTCGACCGAGAGCTGCCGGCTCGCCGGGCCGAGTTCGGGGCCATCCCTGCCGGGCTCGACGATCGGGTGGTGGCCGGCCTTAAGACACGTGGCGTGGCCGGTCTCTACAGCCACCAGTCGCAGGCGGTGGCGGCCGCCCTGGCCGGGACTGACGTCGCGGTCGTCACGCCGACGGCGTCGGGGAAGTCGCTCTGCTATCTGCTCCCCGTCCTGGACGCGATCGTGCGCGATCCGGACGCCACTGCGCTGCTGCTGTTCCCCACCAAGGCCCTGGCCCAGGATCAGCTGCACGAGCTGCGCCAGCTGGGGGACGCGATCGACATCGATCTCAAGACCTTCACCTACGACGGCGACACTCCCCCCGGTGCCCGGACGGCGCTGCGCCAGAGCGGGCAGGTGGTCCTCAGCAATCCCGACATGCTTCACACCGGGATCCTGCCGCATCACACCCTCTGGGTTCGGCTCTTCTCCGGTCTACGGTACGTGGTGCTGGACGAGCTCCACACCTACCGGGGCGTCTTCGGCAGCCACGTCGCCAACGTGCTGCGCCGCCTGGACCGGATCTGCGCCTTCTATGGCGCCAAGCCCACCTACATCTGCTCTTCGGCGACGATCGCCAATCCAGGTGAGCTGGCGGCGAGGCTGCTGGGCCGGCCGGTCCAGGTGGTCGACGACAACGGGGCCCCGGCTCCGAGCCGCCGTCTGGTGGTTGTCAACCCCCCGGTGGTCGAGCCCCGCCTGGGCATCCGTCGCAGCGCCAGTCTGGAGGCGAGGCGGCTGGTCCCAGAACTGGTCCGGTCCGGAGCCCAGACCATCGTCTTCGGGCAGACCCGGCTGCAGGTGGAGCTGTTGCTGAACTACCTGGAGCGGCAGCTGTCCCTGGACGGACGGGGAGTGGGGGATGAGAGGTCGGACAGCGTGCGGGCATACCGGGGCGGCTACCTGCCTCTGGAGCGGCGCGCCATCGAGGCGGGCCTGCGTTCGGGAGCCGTGCGATGCGTGGTCGCCACCAGCGCCCTGGAGTTGGGGATCGACATCGGGAGGCTCGATGCCGCGGTGCTGGTCGGGTACCCGGGCACCATCGCCAGCCTCTGGCAGCGGATGGGGCGGGCCGGGCGTCGCAGCGGTGCCGCCCTGCAGATGCTGATCACCGGCGGCGGTCCCCTGGACCAGTTCCTGGCGCGTCACCCCGAATATCTGCTGGAGCAGTCGCCAGAGCGCGCGTTCGTCGACCCTGACAACCTCCTCATCCTGGCGGGACACCTGCAGGCTGCGATCTTCGAGCTCCCGCTCGGGGAGGACGAGGCCTTCGGTGACTCCGACCTCACCGGCCTTCTGGAGGTGCTCGCAGAGGACGGTCTGGTGCATCGCGCCAACGGCAGCTGGCACTGGGCCGCGGACGCATTCCCCGCCGACGCCGTCAGCCTGCGCACGGCGGCCTCCAGCAACGTGGTGATCATGGACACCTCGGCCACCAGCGGTTCGCCGTCGCAGGGACCGCAGGGAAGCTCGGCCGGGACCGGCGGCGGGCGCGCCGGCACGGGCGCCCGGGTGGTGGGCGAGCTGGACGAGTGGTCGGCTCCGCTGCTGGTCCACGACGACGCCATCTACATGCACCAGGGCCGCCAGTTTCACGTCGAGCGGCTGGACTGGGAGGAGCGCAAGGCCTACGTCCACCCGGTCTCGGTGGACTACTTCACCGATGCCGATCTCAGAGTCGGGCTGCAGGTGCTGGAGCGATTCGCGGGACCGCTGCCTGACCCTCTGGGGGCGACCGCCAGGAGTCACGGCGAGGTGCGCGTGAGCGTGCTGGCGGCGATGTACCGCAAGATCAAGCTGCTCACCCACGAAACCGTGGGGTCGGGCCCCATCCGGGTCCCGGAGCGGGACCTCCAGACGACCGCCTACTGGTGCTCGTTCCCCCTGCTCGCCACGGCCGGGCCGTCCCGGCTGGGTACCGGCCTGGAAGCGGTGGGGCACGCCATCGGCCAGATAGCCTGCCTGGTCTCCATGTGCGACCGCAGGGATCTGGGGGTGGTGACCCAGGTCAGAGCCGCGCTCAGGGCACTGCCCGAGGCGACGGGAGACCCGGTCGACCAGGAGGAGTTCGAGCCGGGAGCGCGGCCCCAGCCGGTATCACGCCGGTCACCGGCGGCGGGAGAGGACGGACCGTGCATCTTCATCTACGACCTTCATCCCGGCGGGGTCGGTCTCAGCGCTCGTCTCTTCGACCTCCACCACCAGCTGCTGGACGGGGCGGCGTCCCTGCTCAGGGACTGCGACTGCCTCCAGGGCTGCCCCGCCTGTGCCGGTCCCGTCGCGGGGTTGGAGGAGGGGGCCAAGGCGGCGGCGCTGGAGCTCCTGGGGGCGGCGGGGTGGTGAGCCAGAACCTGCGGCTGCGACTGGCGGCGCTGCAGGGGGACGCCACGTTCCGGCTGGGCCCGACCCGGGCGACTCGCCCCGCCGGGGACGGAGACCGGCCCTCACCGGCGGACCTGCTGACGCGGGTCGCCCCCTTGGGATTCGGCTGGGACGGGGAGCGGGGAATCCTGGCGCGGAGGGTGGATGTCCCGCTCGCCGACCTCGGCCTTCGCCCCGAGCATCTCGGCTGGAAGGCGCTTTCGCCCATCGGCGAGGTGGTGCCCGGTCAGGGACCGGTCTCCCTGCTGTGCTTTGACCTCGAGACGACCGGGCTGCAGAAGGGGGCCGGAACGGTGCCCTTCCTGTACGGCTGGACCTCCTATCGGGATGGATCAGACTCGGTCACCCTGGAGCAGTGGCTGCTGCCGGAGCTGGGCGAGGAGGCTCCGTTGGTGCGGTCCGCACTGGCCCAGATATCGCGCTCGGCGCTGCTCCTGACCTACAACGGTTCCAGCTACGACCTGCCGCTCCTGCGCGCCCGCATGGTGATGTCCGGCATTGACCTCCCCTGGCCGGCCACCCCCCACCTCGACCTGCTCCCGGTGGTGCGCCGGCTGTTCCGCCACCGCCTGGACCGCTGCACCCTGAGGGTGGTGGAGGAGGGCCTGTTGGGGCAGGGAAGGGGCCACGACCTGCCGGGTCGGGAGGCGCCGGCGCGCTACTGGCGCTTTCTGGAGTCGGGAGACCCCGCTCCTTTGGCGGAGGTGGTGCGCCACAACGAGCAAGACCTGCTCTCTCTGCTGTCGCTGGTGCAGCGCCTGGGCAGGCACCTCCAGCTCGAGGGAGCCCAACCCAGCGACTGGCTGAGCCTGGGCCGCTTCGTCGAAGCCCGCGGCGACCTTCCCGCCGCCCAGGCGGCCTACCGGATGGCGGAGCGGGTGGCCCCGCCCCCATTGGACCGGGCGGCGGCGCTGCGCCGAGCCCGGCTGCTGCGCCGCCAGGGACAGCACGAGGAGGCGCTGCAGGCCTGGCGAGCTGTCTGGGAGCGCTGGCGCGACCCCGAGGCGGCCGAGGCCATCTGCGTGGATCTGGAGCACCGCCAGCGGAATGTGGAGGCGGCGCTCAGCCTGGCCCGCGAAGCGTTGCGGGAGGCGTCAGTTGGATGGGATCAGCGGTTCGCCAAGCGGATCTGGCGGCTGCGGAGCCGGCTCGGTGCCGAGCCGGAGCCAGATGACCTGACCCGCTCCTTTCACGCCTCCGCCAGCCAGGACCGTCCCTGGGCGACCTGGCTGCCGGGGGGCGAGTCCTACGAGGCCTGGCTAGTCCTCCGGCGGGGGGCCAGGCCGGTGGAGGGGATCGCGCGGGGGGCCGACCGGGTCGCGGCCGGGGCCGGGTAGGGGGGGAGGTCCCGGCGGGACCATGGCCTCGATCAGGCGGTGGAAGCCCTCCTCGGCGGCCTGTCTCTGGAAGAGCAGCCGCAGGCGGGTGAGCGGATCCGACATCGCGGCCGCCACCTCACGCTCGGCCAGCTCGCGGATCAGACGCAGGTCGGCGATCGAGGTCTCGGATGCGTCGAGGAGCTGGCGGATGAGCGAGATGGCGAGGAGGTCGTGGCGGCTGAAGTGGCGCCGGCCGGCTGGATCCCGGGATGGTTTGACCACTCCGCTCTGCTCCCAGTAGCGCAGCACCCGGGGGCTGACTCCCACCTGCCGGCTCGCCTCCGCGATTTGGCGGTCACTCTGGTCGGCTTCGGCCTGGCTTTCAGAACCATGACGTTGATGTGGCACTATCACTCCACTGGGCGATCTAGAGCTGTGGATTATACTTCACATAAAGATGGTAAGTCAGTTCGTGTTGCTGGGGGTCTTTGCGGCCACCTGTGTGGCGATCGTCACCCGCCCTCTCAGGATCGGTGCGGGGTGGTGGTCGGCAGCTGCGGCCGGACTCGCCATCGCGACCGGGCTGATCTCGATCGGCCGGGCCTGGGCTGGCCTCGGGGCGACCCTCAACGTGCTCACGTTCTTCGGCGGGCTGATCGTCCTGACCGCGGAACTTCGTCGGGTGGGGGCGCTGGAAGCGCTCCTGGACCGGATGGAGGAGTGGAGTGGGGACAGCCCGCAGCGCCTGCTCGTGGCCACGATGGCGGTCACGGCCGGGGTCACGGCCGTCTTCTCGAACGACGCCGCGGCCCTGCTGATCGCGCCCTCCCTGGTGGCGCGTCTGCGCTCCCGGGGGCTGCCGCCCACCCCGTTCATCCTGGCCGTCGCGATCGTCGCCAACTCCGCTTCACTGCTGCTGCCGGTGAGCAATCCCGTCAACCTCCTGCTCCTGGATCGCGATCATATCCCGCTTTCGCACTACCTGGTCCAGGTGACGCCCGCCGCGCTCGGCGGCCTGGCGCTGACCTGCCTGCTGATCGCCGGGATGAGCTGGCACCGGCTCGGACGGGGACGGGCTCCGGCGCTCCCCGACCGCGGTGTGGATCGGC
>JAKABA010000147.1:0-3977 GCA_021802115.1 bacterium
ACCGGCCCGGCGCCCGCCGCGAGTTCCTGGGCGGCGCGCACGGCCGTGCGCACGATCGCGTCGGGACCGGGCGAGGCCGAGAGGCTGAGCCCCGCCTTGCCCAGCTGCTGAGATCGTGCCAGCACGGTCTGGTGGCGATCGACCGCCGCCCGCAGCAGTTGCCCGACCGCGACCGCCAACACCAGGCCAGCCTCTCCGAGCAGGACCGGAAAGGCCAGCGGCACCTGCCGGGGCCCAGGCCGGCTGAGCCACACCGCGGCCAGGTACGGCACCGAGTATCCGGCCACGACCACGCCGGCACCTCGGCGGGTGGCGTACAGGGAGCGCATGGTGGCTCCGGTGCCCAGCACTCCCAGCGCATAGATGGGATTCCCCAGCCCCTGGACGATCAGGAACAGCGCCGGCAGGTTGACCAGCTCCATGCCCCAATGGAAGCGGCCCAGGCGATAGCCGGTCACCCAGGCAACGCCGAGCCAGGCGCCGCCGCCCGCGCTCAGCAGCAATCGAAACTGGCCGCCCGGGGGCAGCAGGGCTGCCACCCCGAGGGCGACCGCGAGCGCGAGCAGCGCCATGCCCAAGAAGGTCCAGCGGACCAATGAGAGCAGGTCCGCGGGTGGAGATAGGGCCAGGGCACCCCTGGTGGGCTTGGTCGCGCCGTGGAGGCCTTGCTTGATGGACGCGTCTCCAGATCTGGGCGGCGGCATGGGGAGGATCCGTCCTCCAGCGGAAACTCTGCGCCCTGGCTGCCCGATTTCAGATCGCAGCCGTGCGACGGTGGGTGAACAAGCCGTCACCGGCCCGTTGGTCAGGTGGTCGGCGAACCGGCTCGGCGCACCAGGCCGCCCAGCATCTGGGCGGCGGCCCTGCCTCTGGAGACCTGAAACAGGTCGGCGGCGCGTCTCAGCGCCAGGAGCTCGTCCTCGGCGAGCTCGATGTCAGCCGCGGCGACATTGGCCTCGAGCTGCGCGATCGACTTGGCACCCGGAATCACGAGCACCCGGGGTTGGGCGATGAGGTACGCCAGCGCGATCTGAGCGGGGGTCGCGCCATGCCCGGCCGCGACCTCCCGCAGGCACTCCACCACGGGCTCTGCGGCGCGCAGGCCCTCGTCGGTGAAAAGCCAGTTGGTCCGGCGTACTCCGGCGGGCACCTGGCCCGGGCGATAGCGGCCACTGAGCGCCCCCTGCGCCAGGGGGCTGTAGGCGATCACGAGATGGCTGCTGCGGTTGGCGTAATCGAGCAGGTCACGCTCGGGTTTGCGCTGCAAGAGGTTGTACCGCACCTGATTCGAGATGATCGGGGAGCCCAGCATGCGCTCCGCCCGCCGCCACCGCGACAGGGTGAAGTTGCTGACCCCGACGTGGCGGCTCAGCCCCTCTCGAAGCACCCGCCGCAGGCCCGCCATCTGCGCCCCAAGAGGGATGACGGGATTCGGGAAATGCAGCTGATATAGATCCATCTCGGGGCGGTTCAGCCGTCCCAGGCTGCGCCGGCAGTGGGCCACGATGACATCCGGAAGCGGAAGCAGCGGCAGGTACTTGGAAGCCAGGAAGACGGGTTGGTCCCAACCTTCGAGGGCGGTGCCGACCAGAGCCTCACTGGCGCCGGAGCCATAGAGCTCGGCGGTGTCCAGCACCGTGACTCCCAACTCCAGAGCACGGTGGATGATGGCGAGGGAGTCCTTGGGGCCGAACTCCTCGCCGTATCCCCATCCGCGTTCCCCGAACTGCCAGCAGCCCAGGCCCACCACCGACAGCCGGGCACCGTCCAACTCCAGGTATCTCACCTCCCAAGTATGGTCGGCCTCAGTCCTCGGGGGTTCTCTCGAGGTCGACTCAGCGCGACCATCTCCATGCCCCGGCGAGGGCCCGTCCCCGAGCCCACGCTGTCTGCGTGCCGGGTTGGCTGGCCGACCTCCTGGTGCCGGCATGGTCGTTGGCCCCCGGGACATTTGTTCGCATATGCCACAATGGCTGGGAACTGTTGGCGACCCCTCGCTCTGCTCGGGAGACATGCATGGACTACGTTCATCTCGGCCGCTCCGGTCTTCGCGTCAGCCCGCTCTGCCTGGGCACCATGAACTTCGGACCGCGGACCAGCGAGGAGGAGGCCCACCGGATCATGGACCACGCTCTGGAGCTGGGCATCAACTTCTTTGACACCGCCGACGCCTACGGGCGCGCCGTCCACTGGGGCCTCACCGAGGAGATCGTGGGCAACTGGTTTGCCCAGGGTGGGGAGCGGCGGGAGAAGGTGGTCATCGCGACCAAGCTCTACGCCAGCAAGTCCGACTGGCCCAACGATGGGCGGCTTTCAGCCCGCCACATCAGGGCCGCCTGCGAGGCCTCGCTGAAGCGGATGCGGACCGACCACATCGACCTTTACCAGATGCACCACATCGACCGCGACACCCCCTGGGAGGAGATCTGGGAGGCCTTCGAGGTTCTGAGACAGCAGGGCAAGATCATCTACTCAGGCTCCTCCAACTTCGCCGGCTGGCACATCGCCCGGGCCCAGGAGCAGGCGCGGGCGCGGCACTACCTGGGGCTGATCAGTGAGCAGTCGCTCTACAACCTGCTGGCCCGGGACATCGAGCTGGAAGTCCTTCCGGCGTGCCGGGAGTACGGGCTCGGGGTGATTCCCTGGAGCCCGCTCGCCTCCGGCATCCTGGGCGGCGCGCTCGAGAAGCAGCAGGAGGGGCGACGCGCGGATCCCCAAAACGTCGAGAGGGTGGAGCGGCACCGCTCCCAGCTGGAGGCGTATGAGAACCTCTGCCGGCAGCTGGGGGAGAAGCCCGCGGACGTGGCCCTGGCCTGGCTCCTGCACCAGCCGGGGGTTGCCGCGCCCATCATCGGCCCCCGCACGATCGACCAGTTCCGGGGGGCGCTGCGGGCGCTGGAGATCCGCCTTGACCATGAGACCCTGGCCAAGTTGGATGAGATCTTCCCGGGCCCGGGCGGGGCGGCTCCCGAGGCCTACGCCTGGTGACCCAGGGCTGACCATTCTGGGCTGATCAGCCCGCCATCGCTGGCTTTCGCTGTTGGCCCAGCAGGGCCACTGCCGCCATGACAGCCAGAGCCCCGGCCAGCTCGAGGGCGTGCCGGGGTCCGAGCGGCGCCAGCGCCAGGCCCCCGGCGACGGTTCCGGCGATCGCCGCACCTCTGCCGAAGGCCGAGTAGGCGGCGAAGGCGCGCCCCTGATCCTGCGAGCGTGCCCTGGTCTGGAGCAGCAGGCGCGCCGCAGTCGCCTCCAGGCCGTTGCCGGCCCCGCCCACCAGGTAGGCGGCGATGGCCCACCCGATGCTGGGGCTGGCCCCCGCGGCGGCGAGCCCCACGCCGGCGAGCAGGCCACCGGCGGCGATCACCCTCCAAAAGCTCTCCCCTGACGCCCTCCCCCCAACCAGGGTCCCCGCGATCATCCCCGCTCCCCAGGCGGCCACCAGGCCTCCGTAGCCCAGGGCCCCGGCGTGGAGATCGCGGGTGGCGAGGAACACATCGATCACCACTCCCAGATTCACCGCCAGAATGACGCACGCGACCGGGGCCAGCATGTCCCTGAGCCTTCGGTCCGAGAGGAGCAGGCGGAAACCGGCCCAGGGGGCGTCTTGGGTCGAGTTGGGGCCGCGGCCAGGGCGTCTGGATCCGAGAGTCCCCATAGCCGAAGAACAGCCGAGGAACACAGCCGCGCCCAGAAGGAGGGTGCAGCGACTTCCCCAGGCGGCCACCAGGCCGGCTCCGGCCAACGGTCCGGTGGTGGCGCCAATCCACTGCGCCGCCTGCAGCAGCGCCAAGGGGCTGGTGCGCCCCGGGCGCCGACCCTGCTGAGGGATCGCCCCCAAGAGTGCGAATCCGGCGGCGCTCGCCACCGAGGCCGTGAGCCCCAGGAGGCAGCCCAGACCGAGCACCGCGCCGACACCGGGAGTGAGCGCCAGCAGCCCCAGCAGCACCGCCTGCGCGGCCGTCACCATACGGAGCAGC
>JAKABA010000147.1:3987-9648 GCA_021802115.1 bacterium
GAGCCCGGCCCAGGGCGAGAGGGCGATCGCGGGAACGGCCTGAGCCAGCCACAGGCCGGCCACAACCCATCCCGAGCCGGTTGCCGAAGTGAGCCGCAGGACCAGTGCCACCTCCGCCGCCGCCCCGGCTGCGGCTTCGGCCAGGGCGATCAGGTAGAGGCGGCGAAGATCCCCGCCGCGGTGCGGGGTGAACAGCGAGCTGGAATGCATGAGAGCAGCTCCGTGAAGGAGGGATGCGGATGCGGCCGCACGCCAGAGCCACTCGACTCGACGGTCAACGGTTGGTTGACACCGCCGGAGGCGGTGCCGAGCCGAGGTCGGGGCTGTCTCTACATGGAGGCCAGACTATACGGCCGCGGGATCCGGCGAGCTGCTATCGGGGCCGCTTCAGGCTGCGTCGCTCAAGCGTCTGCTTGGTGGTCGCGGCGGCGAGGCCCACCAGCTCCGCGGGTACCGGCGCCGGCCGTCCATCCCGTAGGCGAATCCACACCCACTCGGTGAAGATCTCTGCCAGGAGCTGCGAGTCAGCCGCCCTCACGATGGTCGTGCGTCGCTGGCCCCGGGAGCCCCGCACGGCCTCCACCCGCACGGTGAGAACCAATTCGTCGCCATAGCGGGCGGGCAGGTGATAGTCGATCTCGTTGCGGCGGATGACCCATGCCCCGCCGTGGGCGCTGGCCCAGGCAGAGCCGAACCCGCTGCGCTCAGCGTGCCGCGCCGCGATCTCTTCAGCCCAGTTCAAGTAGACGGCGTTGTTCACATGCCCGTAGGAGTCGACCTCGTACTGGCGAACCGCCCAGCGGTCCGTGAAGACCAGGGGATCCTCGTCCATGTCCCCATTATCGAGTTCGGCGCGGGCCAAGCACGGCGACGCCGAGGCGCCGAGCGCCCAGGCCGACCGCTTTCGTCTCCGCAAGGAGCAGCCGTCTGGGGCGAGTGGGCGGGTGCGCCGGGCCTCGCACCATCAGCCGCTCGCGCACCCGACACCTGCGCTCAAGGCGGTGGTCGGTCCGGTGCGACAATCAGGGCACCAGCGCGATGAGGCCCGCGTATGCCGCCGCGATCGGCTAATGGCTTCTACCGATCCCTATCCTGGTCCGCGGTTCGGAGGCCGGCATGGTCGGTGAACTTCCCCTCGACTCGACGCCACCCGTCGGGGAGGGCGCGATGAAGTCGGCGGTGACGGCCCCGAGGCCGGAGCCTGCCCCGAGTCAGCTGCCGCGTGACGACGCGGCCCCACCCCGGCTGAGCCTTCTCGAGGACCCGTCGCGGGCGTCGGATCCGGGCCGGTTGTCAGACCCCACGACCGCGAGCGACCTCGGCCTGCTGCAGCTGGTGGAGGAGGTGGCGTCTTCGCATGAGGAGTGGGATCTACATCCTCTGTTCCTGACCCGGGCCACATCCACAGCGACCATCCGGTACCGTCAGGCGGTCTTTCGCGATCTGGAGGACGGGCGCGTCGCCACGGCCCTGACCTCCTTCTGCGCCGCCATGAGCGACTGCCGGGAGCTGCTGGCCCAGAGCCAGGGCGGGCACCATCAGCCTCAACAGGCGGCTTGGTTTCTGGCATCAGCCACCACCTACTTCGGCGCGGTCCAAGACCTCGCCGACGGGCTCCAGGGGCTGGACATACGGTCGTCCGGGCTGCGGCGATGCCGAAGCTTCCTGCAAGAGTTGACCGGCTCGGACGCGTTCATCGAGGCCGCGCAGGCGGCCGCTGAAGTTCGGGCGCAATTGGACCAGGTGGAGTATGTGGTGGAGATCCTCGGGGCCCGGGTCACAGTCCGCCGCTTCACGGGGGAGGCCGACTACGGAGCTGAGTTGCAAAGCACGTTTGCGCGCTTTCGATCGGGAGCCTCTCGAAGTCATCTCTTTCAGCTGCGCGTGGCTCCGCAATTGAGCGGCGTCGAGGAGCGGATTCTCGATCTGGTCGCCCGCCTGTTCCCGCAGGCGTTCGCGGCGCTCCACGCATTCCGGGCCCGGCACCAGAACTTCACCGACCCCACCGTGCTGGCGATTGATCGCCAGCTTCACTTCTACCTGGCCTACCGCGATTGGATCCAGCCTCTGCGACAGCTCGGTCTCGACTTCTGCTACCCAGAGGTGGAAGCTGGCACCACATCCGAGCGGGCTGTGGGGGCCTTCGATCTCAGCCTCGCGGCGCAGCTCGCCAAGCGCGGGTTGAGCGTGGTCACCAACGACTTCGAACTGGTCGGTGATGAGCGTCTCCTAATCGTCTCCGGGCCGAACCAGGGGGGCAAGACGACCTTTGCCCGCAGCTTCGGTCAGCTTCACCACCTGGCCGCGCTGGGCTGCCCGGTCCCGGGTCGGCGGGCCACCCTCAGGCTGTGCGATGAGCTGCTCACGCACTTTGAGAGGCAGGAAAGGCTGGAGGATCTCCGCGGGCGCCTGGAGGATGATCTGGTCCGAATGGCCGACATCATGGAGCGCGCCACCGCACACTCCGTCGTCATTCTCAACGAGACCTTCAGCTCTGCCAGCCTGGAAGACGGCCGCCGGCTGGGCCGAGCTGTGATCGAGGGGCTGGTCGCCCGAGGCGTGGTAGGGGTCTACGTGACCTTCATTGATGAGCTCGCGAGCATTGGTCCGGGCACGGTCAGCATGGTGAGCCAGGTGGATCCCCAGGACCCTGCCGTGCGCACTTTCCGGCTGCTGCGCCAGCCTGCAAACGGCATCGCCCACGCGCTGGTGCTGGCAGAGCGACACGGTTTGACGTACCCCCAGCTGCGCCGCTCCCTCCGATGCTGACGGTGAACCTCCTCGGACCGGACGGCGGGTCGGACCCGCTGGCCGACCCACCCCCCGGGGCTGACGACCTGGAGCTGGATCTTGGGTTGGATTGGATCTGGACAGCCATGGCCGCCGGGGACCCGTTTCTGCGCGACGTGGCCCGGCGGGTCACCTTGAACAGCCTCACGTCTCCCGGCGACATCAGTTATCGCCAGGCGGTCCTGCGAGATTGTCTGGCGAGCCCGGGCAACTTCTACGCTCTCTACTCCCTGGCGGTGGCAGCTATCGAGGGTGACCGCCGGATCTGGGCCCTGGCCAGCCGGCGCCCGGCTCACGCGCTGAGGCGCGCAACCCAGTCGCTGGATCTTTTGGTCCCGCTGCTCCGGCAGCTGCGCCAATTGGCGGAGGAAGGGCTCTCCCAACAGTCCTCCGCCGGAGTCAGAGCCTTGGCCGCGGCGCTCAGCAACGATCTGGACGACGTCTATCTGGGAACGCTCGATTCGTGCCTGGGCGGGCTGCACCGGCTCAGCGAGGCCCAGACCATCAGCGGCCGACTGGGGCCGGGCAACCAGCTGCAGGAGCTGGTGTTGCGTCTGCCATCCGAGTCCAGGAGGGGGTGGGCGGAGCGCCTGGGGTTGGGCGAGCGCACGCAGTACTCCTTCCAGATCGCTCCGCGTGACGATGCCGGCATGCAGGCGCTCAGTGATCTGGTCGATCGAGGGATGAATTCGGGCGTCGACGCGGTCGCACAGGCCGCCGACCATGTCCTCGGGTTCTTCGTGAAACTCCGATTCGAGGTGGGCTACTACCTGGCCTGCACCAACCTGCAGCGCGCGCTTGAGGCGAGGGGCGCAACTCTGTGCTGGCCGGAACCGCTTTCCCGGATGGAGGCGGGATTCCGGTGCCGCCAGCTGGTGGATGCCGGATTGGTGTTGCGGGCCGACGCCCCCCTTGTGGGCAACGACGTCGAGGCCGTGGGTCGACGCCTGCTGGTGGTCACGGGAGCCAACTCCGGGGGTAAGTCGACTTTCTTGCGCAGCGTGGGCGTGGCCCAACTGATGCTGCAGGCGGGCATGTTCGTAGCCGCCCAGGAGTACTCCGCTGGGCTGGCCTCGACCCTGCAGACCCACTTCGTGCGCGGCGAGCAGGCGGGCCTGGACAGCGGCCGCCTTGACAGCGATCTGGCGCGCTTGGCGGAGACCGCGGGACGGCTCAGGCCGCGAGCGCTGCTCCTGCTCAACGAGCCCCTGAGCGGCACCAACGAGGCGGAGGGGTCCGAGATCGGCCGCCAGGTGATCACTGCATTGCTCGAAGCGGAGGTGACCGTCATCCTGGTGAGCCACTTCTTCACTCTGGCCACAGGCATTCCCGACACCGGGCCGAACCGCGCCCTGTACCTGCGCGCGGAGCGGCTCGAGGATGGCCGCCGCACCTTCCGCATCCGCCCTGGCTACCCCGAGCCCAGTGGGTTCGGCGCCGATCTGCTGTCCCGGTTCCTGGCGGCACTCGCCCAGGGGTGAGGCGACGGCGCCTCCTGGCGTGGGTCCGCGGGCCCAGCTCGTGAGCGGGAGCTCGTCGCCGCGCGGGATGTGGTCGCCGCCGGGGCATTGACGCCGGCACCTCACATTGGCCTCGACTCCGCTCCGTCGGCCTGGTGACCGCGAATCCAAAGCTGACCCAGGCGTCCCACCCTGGCCTCGATGGCTTGGCGTCCTTGCTCGACCCGGCAGAATGGCACCGTTGAACCGTTTAGCGGCCTGGGCAAGGCGGTTGAGCCCGGTGTGGCAACCCCGGGGTGAGCTGGCTGACCGCGTGGGGATCCTGGTGATCGCCTACGGAGCCTTCAAGTTCTCTAACTGGTTGTGGCTGGCCGAGCGGGTTCCGGGTCGCTCCGCCCTGCTGGCCAACCTGATCATCCAGTACCTGGCTTTCGCCGGCTTCTGCGTGCTGGTGGCGCTGGCGCTGCGCCGGCCGTTTCCGGCCTGGCTGAGGCGGCTGAGGGCCCACCGTCTGCTCTGGGCGAGCCCCCTGCTCGGGGTTCTGGCGATGCTGGTGGTGGCGACCGGCATCGGTCGGGCGGTGGCGGACCATCACCTGCTGGTCGACGACGCCAACGCGATGGCGGTCTGTGGGGCCCGGGCGATATCAGCCGGAGCCGATCCGTACCACGTCGCCGAGATCCCGTGCCTGCAGAGCCTGGGGCTATCGCCGCTGCTGGCCACCCCCTACCGGGTGGGCCCGCTCGCATCCGTGAAGGTCTACCCGACCCCGGCTCAGATCCTGGCTGCCGCCAACAGCCCCGACCACGGCGGTCAGCGGCTGTTCTCCCCCCTGGGCAAGCCGCCCCTGGATCCCTTGGCGGTGGTGCCGGTCGCCTCGGCGTCACCCTCAACCCGTGCTCTGTGGACCCTGATCCCGATTGCGGTTCTTCTCGTGGTCTTGGTGGGAGTGGCCGGCCCACTGTGGCCCGCGGCCGGCGGGCTGCTCCTGCTGAGCTACTTCCTCAACGGGTCAGCGGTGAACTTTGCCGCCAACGGCAATGCGGAGGCGTTCGCCTACGTGCTCCTGGCCCTCAGCGTGGTCTTTCTGAGACGCCCGTGGCTGTCCGCGATCTGCCTGGGGCTGGCTCTCGGCAGCAATGAGCTGGCCTGGTTCTTCCTCCCCGGGTACGTCCTGCTCTGCGCCGACCGGCCGCAATGGCTCAAGCGCGGCCTCGGGGTTGGGGCCACGCTCCTGGTGGCGGTGGTGCCGCTGCTGGTGCGCTACCCGGACGCGCTGGTCGCGGTCTACAACAGCCTCCGGGCCCACACCTTCCCCCTTGGCTCGGGGCCGTCGGAGCTGGTCCTGGCCCGGTTCTGGTCGGCCCCGCCCCGGATTGACTGGCTGGTGGCAACCGGCTTGGCCATCGCT
>JAKABA010000148.1 GCA_021802115.1 bacterium
TCCTCAGGGCTCAGCATGTACACTGAGATTGCAGAGTACCTGGTTTTCGCATCCCGGGTTGGCGGCCCCGGCCGGGGCGGCGTGGGCGCGGCCGACGCTCAGGATCGGGTATGGAACTGGCGGCGCGGCCCACCTGCCGCAGGGAGCAGAAGGAGATGGACCGTGAGCGAGGCTGAGAGCGTGCTGGAGCAGGCTCGCAGGCGCCGCACATTTGCCATCATCAGCCACCCCGACGCCGGCAAGACGACCCTCACCGAGAAGTTCCTCCTCTACGCCGGCGCCGTCCAGGAGGCGGGTGCGGTGCGGGCACGCCTGGGCCGGCGCCGAGCGACATCCGACTGGATGGCGATGGAGCAGGAGCGTGGGATCTCGATCACCTCGACTGCGATCCAGTTCGATTACGCGGGCCACGTGCTGAACCTGCTCGACACCCCCGGCCACCGTGACTTCTCCGAGGACACCTACCGGGTGCTGGCGGCGGCCGACGCCGCGGTCATGGTCTTGGATGTGGCCAAGGGGATCGAGGCCCAGACCCTCAAGCTGTTCGAGGTCTGCCGCGCGCGCAGGCTTCCCATCATCACCTTCCTCAACAAGCTGGACCGCCCCGGGCGGTCGCCGCTCGAGCTGCTGGATGAGATCCAGGAGCAGATCAACCTCAGACCGACTCCGGTCACCTGGCCGGTCGGGATTCCCGGCGACTTCCGGGGGGTGGTGCACCGGGGAAGCGGGGAGTTCATACGCTTCACCAGGACCACGAGGGGGACGACCATCGCCCCCGAGGAGGTGGTCTCCCCGGTCCAGGCCGCCGCCGAGCATCCCGCGGCCTGGGCGGCGGCACGGGAGGAGGTCGCCCTGCTCACGGCGGTCGGAGCCAACCTGGACATGCCCTCGTTCCTGGCGGGCGAGTCCACCCCCCTCTTCGTGGGTTCGGCGCTCACCAACTTCGGGGTCCGTCACCTCCTCGAGGCGGTGGTCAACCTGGCGCCCGCGCCCGCCGCCCGGGCGGCCGCGGATGGCACCCCCCGGCCCCTGGAGGCCCCGTTCTCGGGGTTTGTGTTCAAGATTCAGGCCAACATGGACCGCGCCCACCGCGACCACGTCGCCTTCGTCCGGGTCTGCTCCGGCCGGTTCGAACGTGGCCAGACCCTGGTGCACCAGCCCAGCGGGCGCCCCTTCTCCACCAAGTACGCAGCCTCCATGTTCGGCAGCGAGCGCAACACCGTGGACACCGCCTACCCGGGGGATGTGGTCGGGCTGGTGAACGCCACGGAGCTGCGCATCGGCGACACCCTCTTCGCCGCCGATCCGGTGGTGTTCCCGCCCATCCCGACCTTCGCTCCCGAGCTGTTCGCCACCGCCCGCCCCCACGACACCTCCCGCTACAAGCAGTTCCGCAAGGGCCTCTCGCAGCTGGAGCAGGAGGGGGTGGTGCAGGTCCTGGCGGATCCTGAGGGGGATCCCGCGCCGATCCTGGCCGCCGTCGGTGAGATGCAGTTCGAGGTGCTGTCGCAGCGCCTGAGCACTGAGTATGGCGCCCCGGTCCACCTCAGCCTCACCCCCCACCGGCTCGCTCGGCGGACCGACGTGGCAACCGCTGCCGAGCTGCGCTCGACCCGCGGTGTCAAGATCCTGCGCCGCAGTGACGGCACTCTGCTGGCTGCCTTCGAGAGTCCCTACTGGCTCGACCATCTGCAGGGCGAGCACCCGGAGTGGCAGCTCGAGTCGATCCTCACCGAATGACCGCATGGTTGGGGAGACCACGTTGAGCGATTCCATCGGATCTGCGCCCGATCGACGCCGGGAGGCCGCCGCCTCCAGTCTCGAGCCGTCACCCGCGCTCCTGCTCGACCTCTACGAGCTGACCATGGCGGACGCCTACCGGGCCGAGGGGATGGCCGACGACACGGCGACCTTCAGCCTCTTCGCCCGGGCCCTGCCGCCCACCTGGGGATTCCTGGTCGCAGCCGGCCTGGACGATTGCCTCCGGTGGTTGGAGCACCTGAGCTTTTCCGCCGCCGACCTGGAGGCGGTGGCCGCCCTGGGCGGCTTCTCCCCCTCGTTTCTGGAGTGGCTGGGGAAGGTCAGCTTCCGCGGCCGGGTGCGGGCGGTGCCAGAGGGCACGATCGTCTTCCCGAATGAGCCGATCCTGGAGATTGAAGGCCCCCTGGGGGTGGTCCAGCTGGCCGAGACCTACCTTTTGAACCAGGTGACCCTCCAGACCGGGCTCGCCACCGAGGCCGCCCGCTGCCGGCACGCCGCCCAGGGCCGACCGGTCATCGACTTCGCGCTCCGGCGCGCGCCGGGCGTGGACGCGGGGATGAAGCTGGCCCGGTGCTCGCGTCTGGTGGGGCTGGCGGGAACCAGCAACGTGGCCGGCGCCGGCCGGTACCAGCTGCCGGCGAGTGGCACCATGGCCCACTCCTTCGTGCAGGCTCACTCGGACGAGCTCACCGCCTTCCGCCGCTTCGCCGCCACCTTCGCGGAACGCACCCTGCTGCTGGTGGACACCTACGACACTGAGCGCGGGGTGGAGCACGCGATCCAGGTGGCTTCCGAGATGCGCCGGGCCGGGATCGAGATCCATGGCATCCGGATCGACTCTGGCGACCTCGCGGAGATGTCCCGCCGGGCCCGCCGGCGGCTGGACGCGGCCGGCTTTCCGAACCTGATCATCTTCGTCAGCGGCGGCCTCGACGAACACCGGATTCACCAGCTGGTAACCGAGGCGGGGGCCCCCATCGATGGCTTCGGCGTCGGCACCACCCTGGGAGCGGCGGGCGGGGTTCCGACCGTGGAGACGGTCTACAAGCTGGTGGACCATCAGGGACGTCCCGTCCGCAAGACCTCCTCGGGGAAGTCGACCTGGCCGGGCGCCAAGCAGGTCTACCGCCGGTCAGATTGGTCCAGCGACCTGCTCGGCCTGGCCGACGAGGACCCACCCACCGCATCGGCCACGCCGCTGCTGGAGGAGGTGATGAGGGAGGGCCGCCGGACCGCGGCCGGCCGCCGCCAGCTGAGTGCTTCCAGCCGGCACTTCGAAGACCAGTGGAGGCGCTTGCCGCCGCAGCTCAAGGAGCTGCAGTCGCCGCCCAGCTATCCTGTCAACCCCAGCCCCGAGCTGGAGCATCTCACCGCGGCCGTGGACCGCAGCTTGGCCGCCACCTCGGCCTGAGCCCGCATCCCCGGTCCAGGAGCTGGGCGATCAGGGCTTCAGCTCCCGGACCGCCGCCAGGAGCCGTTCGACATCGCCGGCGTCGTTGTAGTGGACCAGCCCCGCCCTGACCGCGCCGCCCGCCGCGCGCAGGCCCAGGGCACCCACCAGCTCAAAGGCGTAGTTGTCGCCGCTCCAGACGTTGATGTGGCGGGCCGCGAGGTGCTCCGCCACCTCATCGGGCGAGCGGCCCTCAGCCGCGAAGTAGGCCGTGGGCGCGCGGTGGGCGGAGCGGCCGTACAGGGTGACATGCCCCATCTGTCCCAGCCCCTCCAGAAGCTGCCTGAACAGCGACTGCTCGTACTCCTCCACCGCCGCCATGGAGCGCAAGATCCGCTGCCGCCGCGTTCCCTGCGCCTGCGGCAGAGCCGCGGCCAGGTGGTCCACCGCCGCGGTGACCCCGGCCAGGTCGGCGAGCTGAGGGGTGCCCCACTCGAAGCGCTCCGGCACCGAATCACTGGAGGGCAGGAGCTTGTCGGGCGCGAGGGTCTCGAGGAGGCTCGGGGATGCGACCACGGCCCCCACGTGGGGGCCGCACCATTTGTACGCCGAGGTCGCGTAGAAGTCGGCTCCCAGGGCCGCCATGTCCACCGCGAAGTGGGGGGTGTTGTGCACTCCATCCACGTACACAAGGGCCCCCACCGCATGGGCCAGCTCAGCTATCCGCCTGACCTCCGGCCGGATGCCCAGGAGGTTGCTGGCGGCCGTCACCGCCACCAGCCGGGTGCGCTCCCCCAGCAGCTCGCGGTACTGCTCCCACCCCAGCTCACCCGAGCTGGGGTCCACCGTGGCCCACCGCACCACGACCCCGGTTCGCTCAGCGGCCTGGACCCAGGGGCGGACGTCGGCATCATGATCCAGCTGAGAGACGATGATCTCGTCGCCCGGCCGCCAGTGCCTGGCCAGGGTCTGAGCCATCCGGTAGGTCAGGGTGGTCATGTTCGGACCCAGGACGACCCCCTCCGGCACCCCGCCCACCAGGTCCGCCACCGCCCGCCGGCACTCGGCCACAATGGCGTCGGCACGGTGGCTGGACGGAAAGTGGCCATCGGTGTTGCTCAGCCCGTGGCGGTAGGCGTCGGCGATGGCCTCGATCACAGGGATCGGGGTCTGGGTGCCGGCGGCGCCGTCAAGGTAGGCATATCCGTCCGCCAGCTGAGGAAAGTCCGCCCGGACCCGATCGACCTCGAATCGCCCGCCTGCCGCCGGCTCACCCGCCACTGTCATCACCTCCAAGGTTGACTGGACCTCCGTGATCAGTCGACGTCTCCGCCCCGGCCCCTGCCCACCCCCACGGGCCCCGATCTTACCGAGATGCGCCGTCCAGACCTCCGCCTGCAACCGGACGCGAGCCAGGCCAACGCCGCCCACCTTCGGATTCTGCGCGGGCGGTTCCACGACAGCACCCGCGCCGAGTGGACATATGCTGAACCAGTGCAGGCCCGGGGGCTTGTCTGATTCGAGCCAGCAGGAGGAGCAGATGGCCGACCAGCAGAATCAGGAGCCGACCCGGCTCTTTGGGCCGGAACACGTTCGCCGGTATCGCGAGACCGGTGGCCGGGAGGGCCACGACTGGATGGGCACCTCGACTTTGATTCTCACCACCCAGGGCAGGGCGTCCGGGCAGCCCCGCCCGACTCCTCTCATCTACGGCCGCGACGGCGACCGCTATGTGGTGGTCGCCTCCAAGGGGGGAGCGCCTACCCACCCCGCCTGGTACCTCAACCTGGAGCGCAACCCGGCGGCCGAGATCCAGGTCTGGTCGAAGACCATTCCGGTGTCAGCCGCAGTTGCCACCGGGGCGGAGCGCGAGCGGCTGTGGAAGCTGATGGTGGGCCAGTGGCCCGCCTACGAGGACTACCGGAAGAAGACCACCAGGGAGATCCCCGTCGTGGTGCTCACACCGGCCAGCCCCGGCGCCCACGGCTGAGCAAGCGCCGGGAAGGTGGCTCAGCTCAGGAGGTGGGCCTCCAGGGTGATCTTGGTTCCGGCCAATGCCTTGCTCACCGGGCAGTGCAGCTTGGCGTCCTCGGCGACCTTCTCGAAGCCGGCCTGGTCGAGGCCCTGCAGGCGACCGTCGACCTTCAGGTGGATCCCGGAGATCATGAAGCCGCCCGCTGGATCCGGTTCCAGGGTGACCGCCGCACTGACATCGAGGCCCTGGGGGGTGCCGCCGGCCTGGGCGATCAGCGCCGAGAGCTGCATCGCATAGCAGGCAGCGTGCGCGGCCGCGATCAGCTCCTCCGGGCTGGTGGCGCCACCCGCCTCCTCGGCGATCCGCTTGGGAAAGCTGACCGCATAGGTCCCAACCCCACTGCTGGAAAGCTCCACCTGGCCCGAACCCTCCTGGAGGGTCCCGCTCCAGGTCACATGCGCTCTGCGTACTGCCATCTCGATCAATCCTCCCTTAGCCCTGCGGACAGGTTGCGCCCCGCCCGATTCGGATGATACGCAAAGTCAGGCCGGCTCAATTGGCCGTCCCTGGCGAGATAGACTCAGACATGGCGGCGCCCGAGGCCTCCGGCTCGGGACGTGGGTGCGACCGGGCTTGAGTGCGGTGGAGGTGCTGTGGTGGCGACTACGCAGAAGTTGCAGGTCGAGGATCTGCTCAGCCTGGCGCGCCCCGACTTCGCGCGCTGGGAGGTGGTGAAGGACCTCATCGACGAGATGATCGACCTCTCCCTCAACTACCGCCAGTCGGGACACCCCGGCGGTTCCCGCTCCAAGGTTCACATGCTGGTTGCGACCCTGCTGTCGGGGGCCATGCGTTGGGACATCCAGCGCCCCTGGCGGCGGTTCTCGGACCGCTTCGTGCTCTCGGCCGGCCACACAGTCCCCCTGGTCTACGCCACCCTGGCGGTGCTCAACGAGTCGCTGCGGGCCCGTCAGCTCATCGATAGCGACCCACGCTTCGCATTCCCCGAGAACGGTCGCTTCGCGCTCACCTGGGAAGACCTGCTGACTCTGCGCCACCGGGGCGGGTTGCCCGGGCACGCCGAGATGAGCGGCAAGACCCTGTTCCTGAAGTTCAATACCGGGCCCTCGGGGCACGGCATGCCGCCCGCCGCGGGCGAGGCTCTGGCGCTCAAGCTGGCCGGCGCCTCTGAGGTGAAGGTGTTCTGCGTCGAGGGTGAGGGCGGGCTCACCCCCGGCGCTGCCCACGAGACCAAGAACTCCGCCTGGGGCCTGGGCCTCGACAACCTGGTGTTCCTGCTCGACTGGAACGACTTCGGGATCGACCTTCGCCCGGCGTCGGCGGTGGTGCCCGGCGACCCTGTGGGCTGGTTCGAGCCGTACGGCTGGCGCGTCAATGGGACCGAGTCCGGCATGGAGTGGGAGCCGGTGACCAATGCGGTGCTGGAGGCGGCGCGCGGGGACAATCCCGCCCGCGTCCCCTCGATCGCCTGGTTTCGAACCAGGAAGGGGCGCGAGTATGGCAAGTACGACGCCCCCTCGCACGGCAGCCCCCACCCCATGAACAGCGAGCCGTTCTGGAAGGTGCGCCGGCATTTCATGGAGAAGTACGGGGTCACCTACCTCGGCGTGGACGAGCCGGCACCGGCCGACCCCCGGGCCAGGGATGAGCAGGCGAGGGCGAACTTCAAAGTGGCGCTCGGGGTGCTGCACCGCGACCCCGAGCTGGTCAGGTACCTCAGCGACCGGCTGCTCCAGGTGGCCGCCACGGTCCCCGAGACCCTGCCTGACTTCAATTTGGGGCCGGCCACCACCGGGCTCATGCGCGATCCCCGAGTCACCGACTTTGCCTCGTACCCGAAGGAGATGTTCCTGGCCCCAGGCGAGCGCCAACCCAACCGGGCGGCGCTGGCGCAGTGGGGGGCCTGGGTGAACGCGTTCGCCCGGCGCGAATACGGCCGGCCGCTGTTCATAGTCAGCTCCGCTGATCTGGCGGACTCCACCAACATCAGTGGCTTTGGCAAGGACTGGGGGTCGACCCCGGGCTGGGGCTGGTACGAGCGCCAGGCCAATCCGCGCGGCACCGTTCTGCCCCAGGAGATCACCGAGTTCACCAACGCGGGAATCAGCGTGGGGATGGCCACGGTCAACCTGGCCGAGGACCCCTTCTCCGAATTCAATGGCTTCTTCGCCGCCTGCTCGACGTACGGCTCGTTCAGCTACCTGAAGTACGGCGAGATGCGCCTCTTCAGCCAGCTCGCGCAGGACTGCGAGCTCAAGGTCGGCCGGGTCCTCTGGATCGCCGGTCACTCCGGCCCCGAGACCGCCGAGGACTCCCGGACCCACTTTGGGATCTTCGCGCCCGGGGTGACCCAGCTCTTTCCCTCCGGCCAGGTGGTCGACCTCCATCCCTGGGAGTACAACGAGGTCCCGGTGGTGCTGGCGGCGGCGCTGCGCACCGCGGCCCCGATCATCGCGCTGCACCTGACCCGTCCCGCGGTCGAGATCCCCGACCGGGCCAGGTTGGGCATGCCGTCGCACTTCGAGGCCGCGCGCGGAGCGTACCTGATTCGCGACTACCGACCCGATAGCCCTCACCAGGGGGCGGTCTTCGTGCGCGGCACCGTGCCCACCGCCAACCTGGTGGCGGTCCTCCCCGAGCTGGACCGGCTGGGCCTCAATCTCAAGATCGTGGCGGCGATCAGCCCTCAGCTCTTCGCGCTCCAGAGCCCGGAGTACCAGGCGGAAACCGTGACCCCGGCGGACCGCGCGGACGCGATGGTGATCAGCAACGGGGCGCTCCGACTGATGGGAGACTGGGCCGCTGGCCCCCAGGTCGAGAGGTACTCGCTCACCCCCGACTGGGATCACCGCTGGCGCACCGGAGGCAGCGTCGAGGAGGTGATGGACGAGGCCCACCTCACCTCGGCGCACATCCTCGCCGCGCTGCAACGGTTCGCGGCGGATCGCCCGGCCCGCCTCGCCGCGCAACGCGCCCTGCTGGAGGAGATGAGCGGCTGAGCCGATCCGCGCCCACCCTCCGCAAGGGGGGACGGGTGTGAGATCATGCAGCGGACGTGGACAAGGAGGGATACGGGCCGCGACCGGACCAGAGTGACCTCGACCGGCTGCTGGAGGACTGCCGCACCCTGTCCCCC
Organism: bacterium; assembly: GCA_021802115.1. The sequence continues at coordinate 8,284 of JAKABA010000148.1, forward strand.
GCCGGCATCGAGCGGATCGCGGAAGCCTGGGACCGACGGGGAGACCCCGCCGCCTACCAGCTGGCGGAGCGGGCCGCTTTGCACCAGGTCGAGTCCCAGGAGTCGGGGGCCGACTGGGACGCCTTGCGCAACCGGCTCCTGGGGCTGACCGAGCGAGGGATCCCGCTGATCGCCTGGCGAGCTGAGCACGGCGTGATCGGGCACAAGGCCGAGGATGCCCTGATGGCGGCGGCGTTGGCGATCATGGCGGGGCCGAAACTGGCCCGGAGCCACGCCCGCCTCCTACTGGGTCCGATGGCGCAGGCGCTGCCCTGGCTGCTGCCCAGTGCCGAGCCCCGCTGAGGGCGGAGCCGGCTGTCAGCGGCGCGCGGCCAGCTCCCCCGAACGCGCACTGACATAGCCGTCCGCCACCGCCAGCGCCTCATCGATCTTCTCCAGCCCGTCCCGCACCTCCTGCTCGGTGATGACCAGCGGCGGGGCGAGATGCAGACGGTTGAAGTGGGTGAACGGCCAGACCCCGAGCTCGTGGCAGCGCCCGACCAGTTTGCCCATCGGCTCGGCCGCAGCCCCCGATGCGTTGAAGGGAACCAGCATCTCCCGCGTCGAGCGATCCCGGACCAGCTCTATCGCCCACATCAGGCCCCGGCCGCGCACCTCGCCGACGCAGGGATGGGTCTCCGCGATCGCGTCCAGCGCGGGACGCACCACTCGCTCGCCCAGGTCGCGCACGTGCGCCAAAAGGTCTGACTCCTCGAAGACCTGGATGCTGGCCACCCCGGCGGCGCATGCCAGCGGGTGCCCGGAGTAGGTGAGACCACCGGGATATGGCCGGTCCAGGAACGACTCGCGGACCCGCTTGGAGATGACGACGCCGCCGAGCGGGACGTACCCGGAGTTGACCCCCTTCGCGAAGGTGATCAGGTCGGGGACGACCCCGAAGGCGTTGACCGCGAACCACTCGCCGATCCGCCCGAAGCCGACCATGACCTCATCGCAGATCATGACGATCCCGAACTCGTCGCAGAGCGCCCGCACCCCGGCCAGGTAGCCAGGTGGTGGCACCAGGACCCCGTTGGTGCCGACGACCGTCTCCAGGAGGATCGCCGCGACGGTGTGCGGGCCCTCGAACTCCACAATCTGCCGCAGATGCTCCAGGGCGAACTGGGACTCCTCCAGCTCCGTGGTGGCGTGAAAGGCGGAGCGGTACAGGTAGGGGCCGAGGAAGTGGACCATCCCTACCATTCCCGGCTCACTCCCCCAGCGCCGCGGCTCGCCGGTCGCGGTGATCGAGGCGCCGGTAGCCCCGTGGTAGCTGCGATA
>JAKABA010000149.1 GCA_021802115.1 bacterium
AGCGAGAGCTGTCCTCGTCCTCACCGGTAACCTCACGCTGCGCTCACCTGCCCCTTGGCCGATACTGGCCAACGGCGCGCTCAACTGCTCACAACCCGCGTGAGCGCGTGATCGCAGTCGACGGGGTGACGGTCAGCCGTGGCGGCGGAGCGTGAGCGCAACCGGGCTTCGGCTAAGATCCAGAGGAAGCTCTCACATATGAAGGATGGCCTGAGGCGGCACCGACGGCGGCTGGCCGCCAAGGAGTCGGTCGGGGCGGCCGGGGAACCGGGGAACCTCCACCACCAGGCGGCCCTCGCGGCGGGCTTGCCGAGCCGCCGCCGGACCGTGCGCGTCCTCGCTGGCGGCGTGCGCCGGGCGATGGCGGGCGGCCACGGCCGCGCGCAGCGATACCCCGAGGCTCCGCTGCCAAGGGCTGCGAGATCCACATGAGCCAGCCACCCTTCGCGGCCATCCCGGGAGACGCCAGGCGGGACCCCGCCCGGGGCAGCCTGGGCATATACCTCGGCTACGCCCCTGGCGTGGGCAAGACCTGGGCCATGCTGAACGAGGGCCGCCGGCGCCGCGACCGGGGCACGGACGTGGTGATCGCTCTCCTGGAGACGCACGGGCGGGAGCGCACGGCGAGGGAGGCGAGGGACCTGGAGGTGATCCCGCGCCTCCGAGAGGGCCGACCGGGCGAGATGGATGTCGAAGCCGTCCTCCGGAGGCGGCCCCAGGTGGCCCTCGTGGACGAGTTGGCGCACCAGGGCGGTTCCGAGGGGGGCCAGAGCCCACGATGGCAGGAGGTCTCGCGGCTGCTCGAGGCCGGAATCGACGTGATATCCACGCTCAACATCGAGCATCTGGAGTCCCTGGCGGATGTGGTCGCTCAGATCACCGGGGCGGCGGCCAGGGAGACCATCCCCGACACGGTCGTGCGCTCGGCCGCCCGCCTGGAGCTCATCGACATGGCGCCCGAGGCACTGAGACGGCGCCTGGCGCATGGCAGCATCTACCCCCCGGAGCAGGTGGACGCGGCCCTGGGCGACTACTTCCGGCTGGGCAACCTGGCGGCTCTGCGCGAGCTGGCCTTGCTCTGGGTGGCGGACCGCGTCGACGAGTCCCTGGAGAGCTACAAGGACGAGCACGGCATCTCCGAGCGATGGGAGACGCGGGAGAGAGTGGTGGTCGGCCTGTCGGGTGAGGATTCGGACCTGGAACGGATCCGCCGCGCCAGCCGGATGGCCCTGAGGAACAAGGGCGACCTGCTGGCCGTCCACGTCCAGCCACCCCGACGACGCAAGCGCGGCGCACCCCGTTCGCTGCAAGCTCAGCGGGAACTGGTGGCGGGCTTGGGAGGGACCTTCCACGAAGTCCGAGGGCGTGACACGGCGTCCAGCCTCCTCGCCTTCTGCCGCGCTCAGAGGGCGACCCGCCTGGTGGTGGGGGTGGCCAGCGGGGCAAGGCGTGGCGGCTGGCCTCCGAGGTCCGTGCTCGGTGACCTCTTTCGTGGCTCCGGCCAGATCGACCTCCACGTCATCTCTCACCCGGCGGAGCCCGGGCACCGCGTCTCCCTACCCAGATGGTCCGGTCAGGTCCGGGTTGGCCGCGGAGTGCTCGCCTGGAGGCTGGCGGTCGCCCTGGTGGCGGCGGTGGTGATGGCTGAGCCCTTCGGGGTGCCATTCCAGGTCCTGGCGGCGCTGGCTCCGGTCACAGCGATCACGCTGGTCTTCGGGCCGCTGCCGGCGCTGGCCGCCGGAGGCGTGGCCGCAGTTGCCGCCGCAGGCTTTGATCTGCAGTTTCCACACCTGGTGGGCCCGGGGGTGGCGACCGTTCCGGTGTTGGCGCTGGTGATCCTGAGTGGAGGCGTCGCCGTCCTCCACGGGGCCACACCGACTAACTGGTGGGTGCGGCGCTCCCAGTTTGAAGCCGAGGCGTTGGCGCGAACCGCCGCCCACCTGCAACGTGGCGGTCAGGCGCTGGACCTCATAGTCGAGGAGTTGCGGCGCAACCTGGGTCTGAAGAGCGTGGCGGTGCTGACTCCAGGCGGGGCCGGCTGGAGCGTGCTGTCCGCCCAGGGAGCCGACCCGCCCCACTCACCGGAGGAGGCTGACGAGAGCCTGAAACTCCCCGACGGGCTGACGGTGGCGCTGAGCGGACAGGCCCCGCGGGCGGCGGACCAGCGTCTGCTGCAGACAACCTCGCTTCTGGTGGCGGTGGCGGCCGAACTCGGGCGGTTGGAACGGGAGGCCCGTGAGGCGGCCGCCCTGGTCGCCAACGAGAGCCTTCACGGGGCCACCCTGGCGGCGGTTTCGCACGACCTGCGGACGCCGCTGGCCTCCATCAAGGCGGCGGCCAGCAGCCTCCTGGACGAGGGGGTCCGGTGGACGGCTGAGGCCGAGCATGAACTGCTCGCGACCATCAGTTCCGAGGCCGACCGGTTGGGCACGCTCGTGGGGAATCTACTCGACATCAGCCGGCTGCGGACTGGGGCGGTGACGCTGACCAGCCGTCCTCTCAGCCTGTACGGAGCGGTGGCCGGCGCCCTGGCGGGCCGCCACGATCCGGCCGGGTCGCTGCGGGTCCGGGTCCCGGAGACGCTCTTGCCCGTGATGGGAGACCCGACCCTGCTGGAGCGAGCCATCGCCAATGTTGTCGACAACGCCTTGAAGTGGTCCCCGCCGGATCGTCCCGCGGTCCTTGAGGCGGGAATGGTGCGGGACCAGGTCATCCTGAGAGTCGTCGATCACGGTCCTGGGATCGCGCCGAAGGATCGGTTGGCGGTCTTCCGCCCCTTCCAGAGGCTGGGTGACTCCCCGCGCGGTAGCGGAGTCGGGCTGGGCCTGGCCGTGGCCCGTGGTTTCGTATCGGCCATGGGGGGGAGCCTGGAGGTCGAGGACACGCCCGGCGGCGGCTGCACCATGGTGTTCCGACTTCCCGTAGCCGCCTACCCGGCCCGCCCGGAGGCGGTGGCGACGCGGTGAGCACCATCCTGCTGGTGGACGACGAGCCCGCCTTCTTGCGCGCCCTCTCAACCATCCTGCGGGCTCACGGGTTCAAGGTCGAGGGCTGCGCGACCGGTGAAGAGGCGTTGCGGAGCGCTCCTGCGCTCCATCCCGACCTGGTCATCCTGGATCTGGGGCTGCCTGGGATCGACGGCACCGAGGTCGTCGGCGCGCTGCGGGCATGGTCGCAGATGCCCGTGCTGGTCCTCTCCGCGCGCGCGAGCGAGGCGGAGAAGGTGGCGGTGCTGGACGCCGGGGCGGATGACTATGTCACCAAGCCCTTCGCCATGAACGAGCTCCTGGCGCGCATCCGTGCAGCTCTGCGGCGGGCGGCCCCAGCGGGGGAGGCCGCGGTCGTGCGGACGGACCACTTCGCCGTAGACCTGGCCAGCAAGCAGGTGGTCCTTGGTGGCGGCGAGGTGGTCCGGCTCACGCCGACCCAGTGGCACCTGGTGGAGACGTTGGTGCGGAATCAGGGCAAGCTGGTCTCCCAAAGGCAGCTCCTGGAGGAAGTGTGGGGGCCCCATCATGTGAGCCAGTCCAACTATCTGCGGGTCTACATGGCCCAAATACGGGGCAAGCTTGAGCCCGTCCCCTCGCGGCCGCGGTACTTCTTGACCGAGCCGGGGATGGGCTACCGCTTCGTCGCCTGAGCTGGGCGGGTTCGGCTTGCGAGCGGCGTCCCACTGGGGGATTCGGCTGGCCGCGCGTTGTCGGCAGCGGTGCGCCGGGGCCGACCCGGAGTCAGCGCAGAACGGCCCAGGTGGGGCGGAGACGTGCTCCAGCTCTCCCGGCGTCGCTCGATAATCAGGTGGCAGTGGCATTTAGAAGCGGCCGATGAGCGAGAGACCACCACTTCGCTCGCCCCAGAGTGCGCCGGCCGCGCGACGGGGACGGTTGAAGGTTTTCGTAGGCGCTGCCCCGGGGGTGGGGAAGACCTTCGCGATGCTCCAGGAGGCCCAGCGGGTCAGAGCGGAGGGTGAGGACGTCGTCATCGTCTGGGTGCAGACCTACGGCCGGCCGCGCACCGATGAGGCCGCCGAGGGGATAGAGCGGGTCCCGACGCGGAGGGTCGAGTATCGGGGCATCGGGGTGGACGAGCTCGACCTGGCAGCCGCCCTCAGGCGGCGCCCGGCGATAGCCCTCGTGGATGAGTTGGCCCATACCAACGTGCCCGGGGCGGCGCATCAGAAGCGGTGGCAGGATGTCGAGGACCTGCTCCAGGCGGGCATCGAGGTGTGGACCACGGTCAACATCCAGCACATCGAGAGCCTCCGGGATGTAGTCGAAAGAGCCACGGGGGTGGCCGTGCGCGAGACCGTTCCGGACCACGTCCTGGATGAGGCCGACGAGATCACCCTGGCCGACATCACCCCCGAAGCGCTCCGCAAGCGGATGCGCCACGGCAACGTGTACCCGCTGGAGCGGGTGGAGGCGGCGCTCAGCAACTTCTTTCGAGAGGTCAACCTGGCCGCCCTCAGAGAGCTGGCGATCTGGTACGTCGTCCAGCATCGGTCCCGGACTGGTGGTCAGGAGGCGATCGAGTCTTCGGACCGGGTTCTGGTGCTGACCTCCGGTGGTGCCGTGGCCCCGGGGCTGATCCGACGGGGGGTGCGCATGGGGCGCCGGCTGCACGCGCCGGTCAGCGTCCTGGTCCTGCACCACCAGGGATCGCCGGAGGCCGATGCCGAGCCTGTCCGGCAACTCGCGGTCGATCTCGGGGCCCAGTTTGAACTCCAGGTCTCGAGGGATCCCCTGGCCAAGGCGCTGGAGCGGGCTGACGCCCTGGGAGCAACTCATCTGGTGGTGGCGGCGGGAGCGCCGTCGCGCCGCGACGACCTTGGTTGGTCGCTGGTGGAGGGGCTGCTCCGCAACCTGCACGGCCGCCACCTCCACGCCATCGGACGGCGGCTGGGGACCAGGGCCATCCCCATGGCCGACCCCCGGGCCGACCCGATGGCCCTGCTGGCGGGCGACCGCGACAACCGAGGGGCACGCGGGACCCTGCGCCTGTATCTGGGGTATGCCCCGGGGGTCGGGAAGACGACCAGGCTCTTGGAGGAGGCGGTGCGGCGGAAGACCCGAGGCGCCGAGGTGCTGGTGGCAGCGGCGGCCGGGGACGGTCGCCCCCCGGTGGAGTTCCTGCTCGGCCAGCTGACCGTCGTGCCGGCGCTCGCCAGTGGCGGCATCGACGTCGAGGCCGTGCTCCGGCGCAATCCCAGCGTGGTGTGCGTGGACGACGTCGGCATCCAGGATCTGCACACCAAGGTCAAGCGCTACCAGCAGGTGCGGCATCTGCTCGATGCCGGCATCAATGTTGTCGGCACGGTCGGTGCCATCGACCTGCCCGGCTTCGAGGTGGCCCGGGAGCTGCTCGGGCCGTTTCGGGGGGAGCAGCCCGGAGCCCGCTGCCCGGTGCCGCCTTGGGTGGTTGACGCGGCGGAGGAGATCGAACTGGTCGACCTGCCCCCGGCCGAGCTGAGAGAGCGGATCCGGGCCGGCGGGGTCACGGATCCGGACTATGTGGCCGCGGCGCTCCAGGCCTTCTCGGATCCAGTTCTGGAGGAACTGCGCAGCGCGGTGCTGCGCCGCGTGGCCGCCCACACCGAGCGGCGCCGTCAGCGCTATTCGGGCCTGGAGGGGACGCGGGACCTCTGGCCGGTGGAGGAGCGCATGATGGTCGCGCTCAGATTGGGCCGCCACGAGCAGGCCTCACAGCTCTTGGAGGCGGGTATGAGGGCCGCACGGCGGGAGGACGCCAGCCTGGTGGTGATCGTCGTCGTATCCTCGCAAACGAGCCCGGACGAGTCCCGGGCGCTCCAGCATCTCACCGAGCTCGCAACCCGTCGCGGGGTGCGGCTGGAGACGCTCTCCTGTGAGAGCGCCGTGGCACCGGCGTTGCTGCGCTGGGCCCGGGACCATGGGGTGACGGCCGTCTTCATGCCTGCCCCGAGAGCGCGGAGGCGTCTCCCGTGGGAGAAGCCCCTGGCGTTTGAGGTGATCTGGCAGGCTGAGGAGCTGGACGTTCACCTCTTGGGGGGACAACTGTCACCGCAGGGACTGGGGGGCGTCGCCAGCGCTCCCCCGGCGTGAGTTGACCTGGAGCAAGCCCACAGGGGCGCCAGCGCCCGGGCGAGGGCGGAGCGGGCCTCACCACGCGGGTGGGTGCGAGTCTCAGCGGCCGCTTTGAGCGACTGCGTCACGACCATCGAGAAGAGCAAGCACACCTCGACGCCCCCGGTAAGGGTCGCCAGGGTCCGAGCCTGCCCGGCCGTTCTCAGGGCCCCCGGTCGGCGGGCGGGGAGCATCCCTCCCGCGAGATCCCCACTTGACCGCGGCCATCGTGACGTCACACGCTGCGATCGGGATGGGGCGCGGGCGCCCCGACCCTGGAGCCAACCGCCAGGCGACGCCAGGGGTCGAACGCCGCGGTTCAGCACGGGGTTCTGTCAGCCGGCGCGGTCCGATGGCCGAGCCCCGGAGGTGAGCGTGAAGTTGAGTTCGGCGAGATGGGAGATGCACCGGGTCGCGCAACCTCGTCGGCCAGGCGGAGCCTGGGCTGCGCGACAAGGGGGCGGCGGAGACGGTGGCCGGCTGAGGTGCGCCCTCCGGCTGGTCCGCCCGGTCACTTCGGCAGTGCTCGCGCCCGGCGCGGATCCGTTCGCTCAAGAACGGGACGACCATCTTGACACAGAAGCCGGAGGGCGCTGGCCCCTCCCGGGGAACGCAGGCGGAGGCGCCAAGCCGTGACCACAAGCAGCGTGATCCCGGGGCCTTCCGGCGGCGTGCGTGCCCGCCACGCCGCCGCCTGGGGAAGGACCCGCTGGGCGGCCGCTCTACTGGCGCTCACGGTGACATGCCTGTGGGCGGGGACCTGGATCGGCACCCCGTCGACTCATGGCCTGCGGGCTGCGGTCTCGTCGTTGGACCGGCTCCACCGAACACAACCGTTGACTCCGGGCCAGGTGCCCAGATACCTCGCCGAGGCCATCGTCGCGGTCGAGGACCAGAACTTCTACCAGGACCACGGGGTCAACTTGCAGGGACTCCTGCGGGCGGCCATCTACGACCTGATCCACCGCTGCGAGTGCCAGGGCGGCTCCACCATCACCGAGCAGCTGGCGGAGGATCTGTACCTCAACGGGAACGACCACTCCATCTGGGGCCGCTGGGTGGACATCGTGCTGGCGCTCAAGATCACCGACCACCTTTCCAAGACCCAGATACTGGACGCCTACCTCTCCCAGGTGTACCTCGGCGATGGAGCGGTCGGAGCTGAGCAGGCGAGCGCATCCTACTTTCATCAGCCCCTGGCCCGGGACTCCCTGGCGCAACTAGCCCTCCTGGCCGGTCTGCCGCAGGCGCCCACCCTGCTGGACCCGCTCACGAATCCCGAGGGGGCACGCGAGCGCCGGGCGGCGGTGCTGGCCGACATGGTGAGCATGCGATTCATCACTCCGTCCCAGGCGCGCCTAGCCAACTCGTCGCCGGTCACCTGAGCCAGAGCCACGCGCTGCCGGCCGCTGCTGCACGCGGGCCTGGCGCCGCCTGACTCTCAGGCTTGGCTAAGGCGTGGAGGCGCGACCTCGGCGATCCTGTTGGTGATGACGCGACGCCAGCGACTAATGAGCTCGGACTTTGGGAGCCCGTCATCCCCTCCCGATGACCGGATGGGTGGGTGGCCGTGTCAGCACTGAACCCGGATGGTCCGGGTAGGTCCGCTCAGAGGGCTGACAGCCTGCGGCCGTGGCGGTCCAAACGTGCCTGGGTTCTGGTGGGGCTGGCCATCCTCCTGATCGCAGGTGGAGTGGTCTACTCCCGCACCCGGCCCGCCTCAGATCCCTTGGTGACGGCCGCCGCTCGCTATGGCACGGTCACCGACACCGTCGTGGTGGCGGGCACGCTCCAGCCGACCCAGACCTGGAATCTGGGCTTCCCAGCTCCCGGCGTGGTGGCCACGGTCAACGTGGCACCGGGTCAGAGGGTGAGCCCAGGCCAGCTGCTGGCCACCCTCGACCCCACCACCCTGCAGGCCCAGCTGACCCAGGCCGAGGCTAATCTGACCATCGCCCAGGCCAAACTGGCGCTCGCCGAGGCCGCCTCGTCCAGCCCCGCGCAAATCGCCATTGATCAGGCTGAGATCAGCATCGCCCAGGCTGCGGTCAACAGTGACCAGGCTGCGGTCAACTCCACCCATCTCACCGCTCCGGCGGCTGGTGTGGTGGCCCAGATCAACATCGCGGCCGGGCAGCCGGATGGCGCCAGCAGCGTCCGCGCCGCCGCCAATACGACGGACATAGTGATTGACGGCCTGAGCGGGTTTGAGGTGGCGGCCAGCGTCAGCGACGCCCAGGTCGGGCAGGTGCACGTGGGGCAGACGGCGCTGGTCACCCCTGCGGGCCAGACGCGACCCCTGCCCGGCAAGGTCACAGCGGTCACGCCCCTGGCCACGATCGTCCAGGGGGTTCCTGCCTTTCCGGTCGTCATAACCGTGACCGGGAATCCGCCTGGCCTGTTCGCAGGAGCCGACGCCCAGGCCGCGATAGTCGTGCAACGAGTCGCCCACGTCCTGACCATCCCCGCCAGCAGCGTCCATGGCAGCGGCTCTCGGGGGACGTACGTGCTCGTGGCCAAGGCCGGCCGCGCCGTCAAACAGGCGGTCAAGATAGGCGCGACCGACGCGGTCCTGGCCCAGGTGATCTCGGGCCTGGCGGTCGGCGACCGGGTGGTCCTTGCCCAGATCAACAAGCCCCTGCCCCCCGGTGCCACCGGCCTCCTCGGACGCCGGGGGCTGGGCGGGGGGGCCAAGGCCCACCGTGGTGCCAAGGGTGGCGGAGGAATACCCTGATACGCCGCAGGCGGAATCCGTCCACTGGGTCTGCTGACTCGGACCCGCTGCCCGTTGAGCTCTCCCGCACGCCGGCCGCTCTCCTGGAACTCGCATCCGTATCCAAGTCATACGGCTCAGGGGCGGCCCGAGTCGACGCCCTGCGTTCAGTCGATCTGGCCGTCCAGCGCGGGGAATACCTGGCCATCATGGGACAGTCAGGCTCAGGCAAGTCCACCCTGATGCACATCCTCGGGTGCCTCGACGTTCCCAGCTCCGGCAGCTACCGGCTCAGCGGCACCGACGTGTCCCAACTGACCGAGGCCGCACTGGCGGAGGTCCGCAACCGCAGGGTCGGGTTCGTCTTCCAGCAGTTCCATCTCCTCCCGCGGATCTCGGCGTGGCGCAACGTGGAACTGCCGCTGATCTACGGTGGGGTTCACCCGCGAGCGCTGCGGAGGGAGCTTGCTGAGCAGGCCCTGGCGAGTGTAGGTCTGGCGGACCGACTGGACCACAAACCAACCCAGCTGTCGGGCGGCCAGCAACAGCGAGTGGCGATTGCCCGTGCGTTGGTGACCGATCCTGACATCCTGCTGGCGGACGAGCCCACCGGGAACCTGGCCTCGGATCAGGCCGATGACCTGCTCACGATCCTCGACGCTGTGCATGATGCGGGACGGACGGTG
>JAKABA010000150.1 GCA_021802115.1 bacterium
GTCCACGTTCTGGGTTGTCAGCAACTCAAGCCGTCCGGCCGCCTCCAGCTCAACCAGAGCCCGATGGCCCGCATTGGGTTGGGGCGGCGGCCCGCCGGCGAAGGCCCGGCGCCGCCAGGTCTCGACCCGGAAGTCCCGATCCTGGATGTAGTGGGCCAGGGTGCTGAGCCGCTGAGCTCCGGGATTCTTGGTCCAGAGCCCCTCAGGGCCGCGGAAGTCGGGGATCCCCGACTGGGTGGAGATGCCAGCCCCGGTCAGCACGCAGATGGCGAAGGCCCGGCGGATCAGCGCCCGGGCCGTCTCCACCGGCCCATTCCCAGCCGCTGGGCGGCGAGCGTGGTCCGAGACGGCCTCCAGCTCCGATCCAAGTGGGGTCTCAGGGTGCCCCGATCGATCAGGCACCTCGGCTCCTCCATGGCCGGCACCCGTCAGGTGCCGGCGCCGACGCTCCACCGCCGGCACCAGGGTGCAGCAGCCCATCCATCGTGGGGAGCCGGCCCGGTGCGCACCGGGGACCCGGCTGTCTCCGGGAGGTAAGGGGCACGGTCACGGGGCCGCCCCCGGTGGAACCGGCGGTCGCAGCCAGCACCAGGTGGGGGGCCGTCACTGCGGCGACCGGCGGACCTCCACCCTGCCTTGATCGTTCACCCTTACCTCGAAGACCGGCAGCTCCGTGCTCGCCGGCCCGCGGCAGACCCGCCCGCTGGCGAGCTCGAACTGGGACCCGTGCCAGGGGCAAACGATCCGATCAGCCATGAGCTTCCCCTGTTCCATCGGCCCTCCCGCGTGGGGGCACACCGCGCCGACCGCGACCACGCGCTCGCCCCGGCGAATTAGCACGACCTCCGCATCCCCCGCTCGCCGGCGCAGCAGCTGATCCGGAGTCACCTCCTTGTCATCGGCCACCTCGGTCCAGTCCGAAGGGCCGGCGGTCCAGGCGTTGCGGTTGACCTGGGTGCCCATCCGAAAGACCAGGTCGCCCCCGAGGAACGCCGAGGCGGCGGCCAGCCCGTATCCGCAGGCGGCGGGGATGCGTGCCTTCCGGCGGCGTCCCGTGAGACGCAGCAGCAACGACCCGGTGAAGAGCGCGAGCGCGGCCGAGTTCATCAGGGCGTGGGCCAAGCCGACCCGTCGCTCCGGGCCGTAGGAGTCGTGCCAGTCAGCCGCCCCCGACGCGGCCGCGGCCACCGCGGAGGCACAGCCCACCCCCACCAGCACATCTGCCGTTCGACCCAGTTCGCCCCCCCGGCTGCGGTCCAGCAGGTCCAACAGGGTGCTGCACGTCCAGGCGCCGATGGGGACGTCGGTGATGGCGGGGTGGAGCGGGTGTCCGAGCCAGGTCCCGTTGAGCGCGTCCTTGGCAGCCTGGGCGGTGGGCCCGCCTGCCTCCAGTCCGGCTGCCATCAGGGACTGCAGCCGGTCGGCCAGCGGATCCAGGAATGTCCACCGCTCCGCCACCTCTCCCAAATCGAGCACGGCCATGACGCCACCTCCTCCAACTGGGCTGCGGACAAGTGCCGAGAGCGGGTCCCGGCTAGCGAAAATAGCCTAATGCTGGTGCTGGTTCTGGAGCCCGACCCAGATTACGCCGAGCTCGCCTGCCATCTCATCGGCCAGCTGCCGGGGCTGCAGCCGCTGGTGGTGGGCAGCCAGGAGCAGCTCTGGCAGCGGATTCGCGCCGAGGCGCCGGCCGCGATCCTCGCGGACCGGGATCCCCTGCGGGGGGTGCCGGGCATCCAGTCGGTGCGCAGCATGTCCACCGCGCCGCTGCTGGTCACCAGTGCCGACCTGCGGGAGATGGCGGCGCTGATGGATGCGGGCGCGGATTACGTGCTCCCCCGGCCCTACCCCCCCGCCATCCTCAAGGCCACCCTCAAGGCGGTGTTGCGGCGCCGTCAGGCGGAGCGCAGGGGTGCGGGCCGAATCATCGAGGTGGGGCCCCTGGTGGTCGAGCCGGCCCGCCGCTCCGCGCGGATCGAGGGCCGGCGGCACTTCCTGAGCCCCCGCGAGGCGGACCTGCTGGAGTACCTGGCGGTCAACTCCGGGGTGGTGGTGTCCCGGCGGCAGATCATCGAGGGAGCGTGGGGCGGCGACCCCAGGGCCACCCCACAGGCGGTCACCATGTGCGTCCATCGCCTGCGCCAGAAGCTCGAGGCGGATCCCGGCCGGCCGCAGCTGCTGCGCACTCATCGCAGTGGTGGTTACCTGCTCCACCCCGGCACGCTCGGTGGCGCCTGATGCCGACCGCCTCCGCCGGCGCTCTCAGCCCGGCTCTTCGCCGGTTCCGAAGACTGCTCCCGTGGCGGGCTGAACCGGCCGCGGCGCACCGGCTCCGGGTCTGACCGTGAGGGTCATGGTGACCGGGGCTACCGGGTTCGTCGGGGCCGCGGTGGTGCGGGCGCTGCTGGAGCGCGGCCACGAGGTGCGAGCCCTGGTGCGGCGCGAGTCGCGGGTCGCCGTGCCGGCCCCCGCCGAGGTCTACCTCGGTGACCTGGGCGACCGGGAGTCGGTGGCGCGGGCCACGACCGGGTGTGAGGCGGTAGTCCACTGCGCCGCGGATTACCGGCTCGCGATCCGGGGGCGCGATGTCCCCGACATGATCAGGACCAACGTCGGTGGCACCGCCAACGTGCTCTGGGCCAGCCGGGTGGGCGGGGTCCGGCGGGTCGTCCACTGCAGCACCGTGGGGACCCTGGCGTTCGACCGCTCCGGGAGGGTCTGCACCGAGGAGGACCGCGCCCCCACCGCCGCACACCTGCCCGGCCCCTACAAGCGCTCCAAGTGGGCTGCGGAGCAACTCGCGCTCCACCGGCGGGAGCCTGAGGTGGTGGTGGTCCAACCCAGCACCCCAGTCGGCAGTGGCGATTGGCGCCCGACCCCGACCGGCGCCACCATTCGCGATTTCCTGGCGGGGCGCATCCCGGCCGTGGTCAGGACCGGCCTCAACCTGGTGGACGTGGAGGCGGTGGGGCGGGGCCACGTCCTGGCCCTGGAGCGCGGCGTGGCGGGCCGCAGCTACATCCTTGGAGACCGCAACCTGGACCTTGCCGGCTTTCTGGCTCTGGTGGCGCAGGCGGCGCACGTGCCGCCACCGCGCTGGCGGCTCCCCATCGGGGCCGCCTACCTGGCCGCGGCGGCCAGCGAGGGGCGCGCCCGGTTGCGCCGGGCTGCACCCGAGATCCCGATGACCTCGGTCCGCATGGCCGCCCACCCGATGTGGGTGGACGCGGGTCGCGCTCGAGCCGAGCTGGGCTGGGATCCCGGAGACCTGGAGCGCGCGGTGGGGGACGCGGTGCGCGAGCAGGGCGGAGCACTTCGACCGAGTGAGATCTGACTTGGCGGGGGCACTGGCGCCGGTGGTCACCCGCTGGTACTCGTTCCTGCCCCTGGTCGTGGTGGCGGTCGTGGTCTGGCGCCGCCACGGGCTCGGCCGGGCGCTGGCCCTGCTGGCGGGCGGCTGGGTCATCGCCTTCGCCGCCGAGTGGTCGTCGACCTCAGGGCCCGGGATCCCGTTCGGGGTCTACCACTACCGCCCCGCGGGACTCACCCACGACTGGCTGGTGGCGGGAGTGCCGGTCTTCGACAGCCTGAGCTTTGTCTGGCTCGCCTACTGCAGCTACACCCTGCTCGGAGGACTCGGAGCCCGGCGCGGGTGGCGCATCGTCCTCGCGGCCGCCTTCATGGTCGGCCTGGACGTGGTTGTCGACCCGGTCGCGCTGCGGGGGGCGCACTGGTTCCTGGGATCGATCTACGCCTATCCGCGGGGGGCGGGGGTCTGGTACGGGGTCACCCTGCTGAACTACCTGGGGTGGTTCGTCGTCTCACTTGTGCTGCAACTGTTGGCGCGCTTCTGCCTCGGGGAGACCAGGCCCGCCCGGTCACTGGCAGTGTGGGTGAGCCTGGCCCTCATCGTCGGGGTGTACGTGCAGAGCGCGGTGCTGGCTTTGGTCCTGGGCGTGGGCCCCTCCGCGGTGGTGGCCCTGGCAGCCTTGCTCCTGGTGGCGGGGGTTGCGCGCTGGCGGGCGGGCGAGTTGTCGGATCAGGCTGTGGCTCCCCTGGTGGTCGCCTGCGCCCTCAGCGCTGAGGCAGCGGCGATCCGATTCGCCGTGGGCGGCCGCTGGGAACGCAACCGGGAGAAGCGCGCGGTTCGCTGGAGCCAGCCCACCGGTAGGGTAGAGGTCTGGGAGACCGGCATGGGCCAGCTGGCTGCCAGAGCCGCCGCGCTCAGGGTCGGCCCCGGCAGCCCCGTCCTCGTGGCCGGGGTCGCCGGCGCTTGCCGGGGGGGCTGGGAACCGGGCGATGTCGGGGTGGCGAGCTCCGTGCGCACCCCCTCCGGGGAGTGGGTGGGCGCCGACCCACGCCGCACTCAGCAGCTGGTCGGAGCCGGCGCCGGCCGGCCCTGCCGGCTCGGCAGCGTCGAGGAGATCGCCGACAGCGAGCAGACCAGGTCCGCGCTGGCCGCCGAGGGAGTGGACCTGGTGGAGATGGAGACGGCCGCCTGGTTGGGCCGGGATGCCGAGGTGGTGGCGGTGCGGGTCGTCCTCGACACCCCCGGCCGACCCCTGGGGCCGGCCGGGAGCCTGCTCCGGCTGGGTGGGCGCGGGCCCGCCCCGGAGCTGCTGTTGAAGTTGTTGTTCGCCCACCCCGGGGTGATCGCGGAGCTCATCGATGTGGGCCGCCGGCAACAGGTGGCCCTCCAGGCCCTGCGCCGGAGCGTCCGGCTGGTCATCCCCCTGGTGGCCCGGCCGGCGCCGCCACAGTTGCGGGGCGACCCCGCGGCTCAGGCCGCGGGCCGCTGACTCCGTCTGTCGCCGACCGCGGCTGCCGCCATGAGCCCCGAGCGCACCGCTCCCTCCATGGTTGCCGGCCAGCCGGTCTGGGTCCAGCTGCCGGCGACGAAGAGCCCGGGTATCCCCGTCTCCGGGCCGGGTCGCAGCCGGCCGGCGCCGCAGACGGGGGCGAACGTGGCGTGCGCCTCCCGGGTGACCCGCGCCCCCAGCAGGGAGGCCCTGGACGCCGCCGGAAAGGTGGACCGGCAGAGCTCCCACATGGTCGAGGAGAGGCGCTCCTCGGCGACTCCGACCTCCTCTTTGGCCGCGGAGACGGAGATGGCGGAGTGGTAGATCTCCGGACGCGGCTCCCGGCTGAGGGCGGTCCGGTCGAACAACCACTGCAGCGGCGAGCGCGGCACCACCACCACCGGCCCGGGGAGGAATGGACGGTCGGTGAAGAGGTGCACGTTGACGATCGGGGAATCGGGGATCTCGGCTGCGCGAGCCACAGCTCGCTCCTGAAACCCGCCGCGGCGGAGGAGCCCCAGCGCATGGGTCGCCGTGGTCGCCAGCACCACCGAGTCGGCTCCGACCTTTACCCCCGCCTGATCCAGGACCACGAGGCCGCCATCGTCAGCGCGGCCGACGCCCGCCACCCGCCGGCGCAGATGCACCTCCACCTGCGCGCGGGCGAGGGCCCGCTCCGCCGGGGGCCCCAACCAGGCGCTGAGGTCGGTCCCGGGCACTCGCAGCGCCGCCGCCATGGGCGAACCCAGGAGGCCCTCGGAGATCACCTGGGCCGCCGCCGCCGCGCTGCAGGATGCGAGGTCCAGGTTGCAGGCCGCGACCAGCAGCGGCTCCCAGAGCGCCCGGATCACGGTGGGGCTCTGTCCCAGGCTCTCCAGCCATCCCTGGGCCGGGACGTCGTCCAGCTCGGCAGGGTCCGTGAATCGCAGGCTCGCCGAGACCCGGCGCACCTCCGCCAGCGCGGTTCTCGGGAGCCCGGGCCACCGCATGAGCACCGGCGCCAGGTGGAGCGGTGGCGGCAGCGGCGCCGCCCGCAGCCGCCTGGCGACGGCGGTCGCGGGATCGACGACCGTCAGCTGCAGCCGGCTCTGCCTCAGCGACGGGGAGACCTGGAGCCGCGCCAGCAGCTCCTCCAGCTCGGTGCAGCACCCGAGGTAGACGTGCTGGCCGGTGTCCACCCGGCCCATGATGGGGTCGGGGATCGAGCGGCACAGGCCGCCCAGGGTCGGTGCCCGCTCCATCAGGGTCACCCGGTGACCCTGGTCCGCCAGTTTCAGAGCGCAGGCGATCCCCGCCAATCCGCCCCCGACCACGATGGCCGTCGCAGGTGGACCACCGGCGCTCATGGCAGCAGGGTGGCTCTCAGCCAGGCGGATACGGCCAGCCTCACCTTCTGCCCCGAGGAGAGGGCCACCCGCTCAGTCTGAACGTCGAAGTTGCGCCGGCGGATCTCCAGCAGGAGGCGCTGATACAGGGCGGCCAGCGCCGCCGGGCAGCCTCGGGCGTCTCGGTCCACCAGGGGGACCAGCTGCAGTCCGATGGCGAAGTGCTCCTGGGCCTGCTCGGCCTCGTGGGCCATCAGCCGCCGATAGGCGTCAGCGTGATGGCCCCGAGGGCCCATCTCGAGGTCGGCCTCGTCGATTCCGAACGATTCGAGGTCGGCCTGCGGCAGGTAGCAGCGACCGTTGGCCAAATCCTCAGCCAGGTCGCGCAGGATGTTGGTGCGCTGCATCGCCTCGCCCAGCTCCACCGCCAGGGTCTCCACCCGCGGGTCGGTGTAGCCGAAGATGCGGGCGCTGAGCAGGCCCACCGATCCGGCCACCCCGTAGCAGTAGCGTTTCAGGTCGGACTCCGTCGCTATCACCAGCGGCGCGCAGTCGGCGCTGCAGCCGTCGATCACATCGTGGAGGTGGCGAGGATCGAGGTGGAAGCGGTCGGCGGAGTCGGCCAAGGTCAGCCACTCCGGGCTGGTGGGCCGGCCCCTCAGGGCGTTCTCCAGCAGCAGCCGGTAGGCCTCCAGGCGGTCCCGTCGCTGCGCGGCGCTCCCGGGTCCGTCCGCGATGTCGTCGGCCCCGCGGCAGAAGCGGTACACGGCATTCAGGGCGCGCCGCTTGGGGGTGGGGAGGAGCCGGAACGCGTAGTAGAAGTTCCCGGCGGACTGCCGGACCTCCAGGGCGCACTGCTGGTGGGCGGCTTCGAGTTCGGCGGCGGGCGCGAGGCTCATCTTCCCGGCGGCGGTTGCCCGCCCCTCCAGGCGAGGAGCGACGTCAGCAGGGTGGCCCGGCGCTGATGCCCGCTGACGGCGGCCTTGCGCTGAAAGACCAGGTCGCCGGCTCCCACCACCGCCTCGGTCGCGGCCAGTCCGGAGAGGATGAAGGTCGCCATCTCCACCCGCATCAACCCGGGCACCTCATGGACCAGTGGCCATCCTTCACGCAGCAGGCGGCGAGCCCGTCCCAGCGCATGCCTCAGGGCGGCGCGGTTGCCCGGGGTGGGCTCCCCGCTCTCCCACTCCTCCTCGCTGACCCGGTGCTGTGCCAGCACCTCCAGCGGGAGGTAGCGGCGGCCGCGCGCCCGGTCGGCGGCGATGTCCTGCCACATGTTGGCCAGCTGCAACCCGGTGCAGATCGAGTCGGAGTGGCCGACCGGCACCTCCTCGGTTATCCCCTCCAGGGCGAGCACCAGCTGACCAACCGGGGTGGCCGAGAGGGTGCAGTAGGTGTCGAGCTCCTCCCAGGTGGAGTACCGCACGAACTCCTGATCCTGCAGGTTGGCCTGGATGAGCCGCAGAAAGCATCCCCGGTCCAGCTGGTGGCGCTCGATCACCGGCTGGAGTCGCTGGAACACCGGGTGCTGGGGGTGCCCCGTATAGCACGCCTCCAGCTCCTCCTGGCACAGCCCCAGCTGCGCGCGCGCGTCCCCCAGCTGCTCGTCGCCGATGTCATCGACCAGGCGGCAGAAGCCGTAGATCGCGGCCCTGGCCTCGCGCCGGCTGGGGCGCAGCAGCCAGGCCGCAATCGGGAAGTTCTCCCGCCGTCGGGCAGCCTCCAGGCGGGCCGCGGAGAACTCGGGCAGGGTGGCGCTCACCTGGCCCACAGACTCAACCCTCCCCGCTGAGAGCCCGGCCGGGATGCACCAACCGTGCCAGTGCCATCACCGGGAAGACGGTGGCGTACATGTGGTAGCGGAGATAGAACGCGCGCGGAAAGCCGGTGCCGGTGAAGAGCGGGTCGGTCCAGCTGCCGTCCTCGTCCTGGTGGGCGGCCAGCCAGTCGCCGGCCGCCGCCATCCCCTGGGCCAGATCGGCGTCGGGCTGACCCTCGGGAGCAAGGTGCAGGGCGGCCTCCAACGCCAGCAGCGCCCAGGCGGTCTGGGACGGGGTCGCCTCCCCGCGCCCGATGTGCTCGGGGGAGTGGTAGGAGAGCACCGACTCCCCGAAGCCGCCATCCGGGTGTTGATGCCGCCTCACCCAGCGGCCCAGCCGATCCAGCCGCTGGCGGTCGGCCTCCTCGCCAAGCGTGGCCAGCGCGGTCGCCACCGCGGCCCCGCCGTAGACGTAGTTGACCCCCCACCTGCCGTAGTAGGCGCCGTCTCCCTCCTCGGAGCTGCGCAGCCAGGAGACCGCCCGCCAACGCGCCAGGGCCAGATCCCGGCCCCCGCAGCGGGTGAAGGCCTCGACCACGTGCGCGGTCACGTCCGGGCTGGGCGGGTCGAGCACCTCCCCGAAGTCGGAGATCGGCAGCCGCTCCACCCAGCGCCGGTTGTTGTCGGCGTCGAAGGCCGCGTAGCCTCCGTCGGACCCCTGCATGGCGACCAGCCAGCGCAGCGCCCTCTCCATCGTGGCCCCGACCGCGGTGGGCTCGTGGCGTCGGTGGCCCGCTGCGGTCAGGGCGCACAGCACCACCGCGGTGTCGTCGGTGTCGGGGTACTGGTCGTTGTAGAACTCGAAGGGCCAGCCCCCAGGCTCAACCCCGGTCAGGTGCACCGCCCAGTCACCCCGCTTCTTCACCTCCCGCGCGACCAGCCAGTCCACGGCGCGTCGCACCGCCGGGTGACCGGCTGGCACCCCTGCGTCCATCAGCGCCCACAACGCCAGCGCGGTGTCCCACACCGGGGACACACAGGCCTGGAGCCGGAAGCCGCGCTCGTCCTCGATCCCGAAGCTCTCCAGCGCCGCCAGCCCGCGACGGACCGGGGGGTCCGACAGATGGTGCCCCCGGGCGACCAGTGCCATCAGGCCGTAGACCCAGGGGGGCTGGATCCCGGCCCACGAGCCGTCCTCTTCCTGGTGGTCGAGAATCCACCGCTCGGCCTCCGCCATCGCCAGCTTGCGCAGGCCCACCTGGGGCAGCCTGCCGTAGAGGCGCACCAGCCGGTCCACCGACTTCCAGGTCAGGGTGCCCGCCGCCGGCACCGGGGGGCCGGCAGGCAACTCCCCCGGTGCCGGTCGCTCAAGGGGGAAGACCGTCTCCAGAGACCGCAGGATCGCCAGCGGCACGGTGGTGGCACGAGCCCAGGAGGCGAGGTCGTAGATGCTCCCCGGGCGGTGGCCGGGAATCAGGACCCACTCAGGGGGCACGACCGGCAGCTCGCGCCAGGGCCAGAGCCCGCCGAGGGCGAGCCAGATCCTGGTGAAGACCCGGGTCGCGTGGATGCCGCCATGGCGGG
>JAKABA010000151.1:0-4885 GCA_021802115.1 bacterium
GGCACGGGCGTCCGGCCCTGGTGGTATTGGATCGGGAGAGCTACGCAGAGGTCGAGACATTCATCGAGGACCTCGGCAGAGACGCAGAAGCCCTGCTCAGTCCCGGATCGCCAGCCATCTGCAGTGCTGAAAGATCTGACGACGATGTACCGTGACGGCTCGATGTCCACCACCGTCGGTCGCGGACTCCGGCCCCTTGCGAGCGACGACCCCCGGCTGCGGGACCCGCTGCTGACGTTCCGGGAGGCCGCGGGATACCTGGAAGTCCCTCTCTCGACGTTCCACTCCTGGGCACGAAGCGCCGGCGGTGCCCCAGAGAGTCGCCCGGTAGTGCTCGCCCTGCCAGACGGGCGCAGCAGCCGGGTGATCCCGTTCATCGGGCTCGTGGAGGGATACGTGCTGCAGGCCTTCCGGAAAGCCGGCGTGCCCGTGCGGCGGGTCCGGCCAGCACTGGCCAGGCTGGACGAGGAGATCGGCGTTCGGCACGCACTCGCGAGCCGGCATCTCTACACAGACGGCTGCGAGGTCTTGTACGACTACGCCGCCTACCTGGGGGAGGACGTGGTCCGCTCCCTCACCGTCGTGCGATCGGGCCAGAACGTGTTCCCGGAGGTCGTGTCCCAGTACCTCACCCGGGTGACCTGGGACCAGGGAGACTGGCCGCGGGGGCTGCTGCTGCCGGCCTTCCGCGAGGCGACCGTCGTCGTCGACCTTGACCGTGCATTCGGGCGTCCGCTCTTGGAGCATGGCGGGGCTCGTGTAGAGGACATCCTGGACCGATTCCGGGGAGGAGACGGTCTGTCTGCGATCGCAGAGGACTTCGGCGTGCCGCTCGGGGAGTGCGAGGACGTGGTCCGTGTCGCCCTCGCCCAAGCCGCTTGAGGTCTTCTGCGACCGGAGCCTGGGGAGGCACCAGGTCCCCGACGCGCTTCGGGCTCTGGGTTGGCAGGTGCATACCATGGCCGACGTGTACGGCGAGGAGCAGGCTCAACAGCTGGCTGACACCGTCTGGCTGGCCGATGCCGGAGCGCGGGGTTGGGTCGTCCTGCACAAGGACGCCGCCATCGCTCGACTGCACCAAGGCCAACCGGGGCCGGAGCTGGCGGCGCTGGTGGCGGCGGGAGTTCAAGCCTTCTGCCTCATGAGCGCGCAGCTACCGGGGGCGGAGCAGGCCAGTCGGTTCGTGATGGCGAGCGCGGAGATCGAACGGATCGCGAGGAGCCAGCCAGGCCCCTTCGTGTACGGCCTGTACAGCCGGAAGATGCGCCAGATATGGCCCTAGCCAGCGGCACCCATTCGGGAGAGGGCGGGGGCGTAACCGACCGCCTACTAGAGGGGTTAAAGGATCAAATGTTCGTTTTCGAGCCCTACATCCTGCCAGGTTGGACGCGGCGACACGCGGCCCTCTCCAGCTACCTTCAGAGCCACTCGGCGCTGTTCGTGGGTCCTGGGCTCACAGCCACCCAGATGGCGGCTCGACTGCGAGCGGACCCGGACTGGCGCAGGCTCTGCGCGGCGATCGGGAGTCCCGACGTGCAGCTCGTGAGGGAGGTCGCCAGCGCTGCTCTGCCGTTCTGGATCGGCCTAGATGCCGACCTCCTGGCCGAGGGCATGCGCCTGGCCTGCGCCGGCGACACAGCCGCTGCGCTGGTCCTGGTGGCGGTTGCCGTGGTCGTCCTAGTGGTGGTTCTCCTTTCGAAGGAAGGCGCTTAGGCCTCGGATTCAGGCCGGTCCCGGCGACTCGGTGCGCGATGTCGCCGCGAGCCATCCCACGAAGGGCTGGGTGCGCTCTGGGTCGATGAGCCGTATCTGCTGGGGCCCGCCGGCCCCTATGAGGACCCAGGCGGAGCCCCGGTACCCGCCGCGCCAGGCGGAGGCGGGGAGGCGGGGCTGCTCCACGTAGCTCTGGGAGGAGCTCTCGGTCTGGTCGTCGTGGTGCTGCCCGTGGCGCTTGGTGCGGGAGGTGGTGGTGGTGGTGAGTGGGACCAGGTGGCGACCCACCAGGGTCTCCAGCTGCTGCAGGGTGTCGGCGTCCGCGTAGCCGGGGAGGACCACCTTGGCCCCGGCCAGGGTGAGGAAGGTCTGGGCTCCGGCCGGGGTCCAGCGGGCGGCGGCCTGGCGGAGGTCCTGCATGGCGATCAGGGTGACCAGGTTGCGCCCGCCGCCCTCGGCCAGCAGCCGGGGGAGGCCGGGCAAGGGGCAGATGGTGGCCACCTCGTCCAGGGCCAGCAGCCAGGGGACGGGCAGGGCGCCGGTGCGGTCGGAGATGCCCAGGGCGGTGAGGCGCAGCTCCTCCACCAGGCCCACCACCAGGGGGGCGCCGTCGGTGGCGGCGTCAGAGGGGGAGACGACGTAGACGGTGTTGGGGCTGGCGAGGAACTCCTCGGGGTCGAAGTGGTGCTCGGGGGTGGCGTCGGCGGCCTGGCAGACCCTGGTGGTGTCGAAGGGGGAGAGCATCCCCTGCAGGGCCGACCAGATGCTGCCGCGCTCGCGGTCGGGGGTGCGCAGCAGCCCCTGGAGGACCGCTCCGGCGGCCCGGCTCTCAGCCTTCTGGCAGATCGCCTGGGCGGGCTCGGCGCGCTGGGCGTGGGCCCAGGCGCAGACGGTCGCCAGGGAGCGGCCGTCCAGAGCGGCGGCGTGGAGGAGGACGGCGCCGAGCTGGGTGGCCCGGGTGCGCCAGTGGGTGGCCTCCTCCACGCCCCGGCCGGTGTCGACCGCGAGCGCCTCCGCCCGCTGGCGGGCGGTGTCCCAGTCGGAGCAGCCGCGCAGGGGGGACCAGACCAGGCGCCGGATTCCCTCGGGCAGGGGGTCGACGGTGACCAGGGGGTCGAAGAGCCAGACGGTCCCCCGCCGGGCGCGCCAGGCGCAGGTGGCGTCGAGGACGTCGCGGCGGGTGGAGGTGACCAGGACAGGTCCCTCCCAGGCGGCGACGTTGGGGATGATGATGCCCCTGGTCTTGCCGCTGCGGGGAGGGCCGAGGGCCAGGGCCGCCACCTGGGGCGGGGCGCTGACCCAGCCCCCGTAGGCCCTGCCGCAGCAGATCCGGAAGGAGGGAGGGGGGCCGGGAGGAGGGGCCGGAGGCAGCGGCCAGTGCCAGCCGTACCGCCACCAGAGCCGGCGGGCCCGGGGGAGGAGCCACCAGCCGAGCAGGGTGAGGACGATCCAGGTGATGATCTCGGAGACGGAGCCGATGTGGACCCACCAGCCGAGCAGGGCCACCCAGGCGAGGATCAGCAGCCAGCCGGCGGCCCTGGTGGCGACCGGCCCCCAGCGGCCCTGGAGCCGGCTCATGGCGGGGTCGGCCGAGGAGGACGCGCTCGCGGCGCCGGCGGGGGATGCTCGGCCCGCTCGCGCACGGCGGCCTGTACGAAGGCGCCGAACTCGGGGATGGGGACGGGGTCGTCCCAGGGGGCGTCCGGCGGCGGGTGGCGGCCCTCATGTGCGAGGCATGGCTCCCAGTCCCGCTGCAGGGCGGCCAGGCCCACCGCCCACCAGTCAGCGGCATCCCTCGGGTGGGCAGCGGGCGCATAGGCGCGGGACCTCCAGGCCTGCAGGGCCGCCAGCCGGTGGACCAGCCAGCCGTGGGCGTACCAGCAGGCGGGTGCCGGGATGTCCTGGGCCCCAAGCCAGCTGACGAAGGCCTGCAGGTCGGCGTACCGCTGGGCGAGCTGCGTGGCGGGGCAGCGCTCGAGGTCCCAGGGGAACGGAGCTGGCGCTGCGGAACCCGTGGAGCGAGGCATGGAGCTTCCCAGCGGCCCGTGGACATCTTTGCCGGCGACCGCTCCCGGTGGCTGCTGTGTACGCCAGTCAGGAGCAGGGCGTCAACATGGACCGGACAGTGCTGGTCGGACCGGTCTTCACTCGGCGGCCCGGTAACGGCTCCGCCGTCCCTCGTGGAAGGCTCCCGGCGTCCGGCATAGGACGCGACGGTCCGGGCGGATCAGTACCCCGGGTGCGTCACGTCTGGCGGGAAGGGATGGGTGGATTTCTGGTAACGAGATTGAGGCGAGGCCTGAGGTCGGTCGAGCAAGAGAACCTGACGTGCAGCAGGGAGAACGGAACGGGGTAGGCGAGGTGGCTGGGCGAGGGCGCCTTTTCCCTTGCGCTGCGTAGCGAGCACCCGACGATCCGGTTGCCGCAGGGCAAGCTGGTGGTGAGGAGTCGAACTCCCGGCGCGGAGGCTTCACTCCAGGAGCAGCTGGTTGCCAGGTGACGCCTCACCCCGTCCTGTGTCTGTGACAAGGGCCGTCCGGAACCCCCAGCCAGGACGCGTCGTTGCAGACAGTATCGGGGCCACGGACCGTCCGTGGTCAGGAGCGTCAGCCCGAGGCGTCGATTTGGGAAGGGTACGGCCTGCGGCTCGGCTTTGGTGGGCGGCTGTGGTCATGGTGGGCGCCCTCGGCTCCGTCGCGATTCCCCCGGTGCTGGCGGCCAGCCAAAGCGGAGTTTCGGGCAGCCCTCAGGTGCTCTGCTGCAGCGGGACCAACGGCTTCTGGCTGGGCACCGACTCAGGCGGGCCGACCGTGAGCGGATCGGCGCCCTATCAGGAGCCGTACGTGAGCGCGACCTACGGCGTCTACGTCGGGGAGATCGGGGGCTGGTGGGACATGCCAGGAGTCGGGTCGAGTTGCGGAACTGCGTACTTCGAGGCAGCCAACATCAACGCCGCCAACGTGAATCTGGCCAGCTACGGGTACGGGGTGGGCGCGGGAGCGTATTGGTTCATGGGCGGGCCGGGAATGGACCCCAACTACGGGACCTACGGGGGCAGCGCCAAGGAGGCCTGGACCTGGGGGGTGCTACAGGCGAAGGTGGCGCTGAGCAGGTACAACAGCAGCCGGTTCAGCCCCGGGTTCAACTTCCCGGTGCTGTTCATGGACATAGA
>JAKABA010000151.1:4895-9455 GCA_021802115.1 bacterium
TGGATCGACAGGATCTCAATCGGCGGAACGACCCGCAGCCACACCAGGAGAAGATCGCCTAACATGACGTCGGCTCGCGGACTCGCTGCTAGCTTTTACAGCAAGCTCAGGACGCCACCACTTCCCGGTGCTGTTCATGGACATAGAGAAAGCAACGGCTCCTTCCACCACCGACGGGTGGAACGGCGTGGCCACGCCAGGGACATGTGGCAGTCTGGATGGCAACGGCATCCCTTACGCGGTGGACCGCTGCACCTTCAACGGCTTCTGGGACTGGCTGGAGTACGGGTCGGGAGCTACTCCCGGAAGCCTATGTGACTCGGGTGGAAGCCAGACGCTGGCCCTGGCTTCAGGGCCCTCGCCGGAGGGGGTTTGCTGCGGGCCGGGGCAGAACCCGGCCCCCGGCGCCTACTCGTCACATGGGTACTGGAGCTACACCTTCGGTAACCAGGGCAGCATCACGGGCACCTGGGAATGGACCTCGGTGGACGAGCCCAATGCCTACAACAACAGCAACCCCAGCGCTCCCGCGCCGACGGTCCCCGACGGTAGCTGGAACTACGACTACAACTCGCCCCCGGAGTCCGGCACGGGTGAGATCTGCGAGTACGAGGGGGGCAGCACCCAGATCTGCAACTACACCGCCGATGCGGACTTTTTCGGGGGGCAGAGCGCGGGCGGGGTACATGCGCTGATGTGGCAGTGGGACAGCATCAACAATGGGACTGAGGACTTCGACGAGGTGCTGAAGAGCATCCTGCCGAGCGGGTGGTGAGGTGGTGCGCATGCTGAGAAGGAGGGTTGCGGGCATACGGTGGCGGACCGTCCGGAGAAGGGGTGTCAGCGTCCGTGCGCTGACCGGAGTGGTGGTGGCGCTCGGGATGGGGGCAGCGGCCTTCATGGCTCTCTCCACTCTTGCCGTTACTCACCCGAAGCCCCAGGCTCACGTTGTGGCCGGCGCATTCACCACCCCCTCTCCTTCTCCCGCCAACGCCAGCCCGAGCAACTCCCCGGCAGCGTCCCTCCCTCCTCGCTGCCGGACCAGCCAGCTGGCCATGAAGATGATGCCCTATGGTGCCTTTGGCCCTGGCGACACTCCGCTTCTCTTCCTGCTGCGCAACGATGGCCCGGGAGACTGCTCACTGAGTGGGGCGCCGACCATCTCTTGGCCGCGGGGTGTGGAGGCGAGCCTGGAGGGAGGGCTACTCACCGCCCCTCCAGCGAACGGCGGCAAAGGCATCACCTGGTTCGGGTACAACGGGCAGCCACTCAGCCAGATCGGGCCCGTCGTCCTGACACCTGGCGGAGCTCCGGCGGCATTCATCACGGTGATGGCCCCGGGGCCAGGCGTCAAGGGCACATGGGCCTGCATCAGCCGGGGACAGCAGGCGAGCCAGATGCCGTCCTGGCTCTACATCACCCTGCCGGGGGCGACTCACAGTGTGGCTGTGCCCGACTCCGTCTTCGGCCCTGCGGCCGACCCCTGGAAACAGCAGACCTGCTGGACCTTCGGTCCTGCAACAGCGGTCTACCCGACCACGGTCTTGGCCAAAGGGATGCCCTGGAGCAACCCACCGTTGCATGCGGTGCCGATGACCCCCGTCACGCTCCCGCCTGGCACTCCAAGTGGTGACTGACGACCATCCGCGCCGCCTCCCCACTGTCCGATACCGATCGTTCGCGGACACACTCGGCCGGCACGGGACTCCACTAGGCCGTACCTGTAACGCAAGGCGTGTACGCAGCTATGTAACGCCCTCCCCCGTTGGTGCTACAGTTAGACGATGCGCATCGGCTACGGGCGGGTGTCCACCACCGACCAGAACCCCGACGCTCAGCGTGACGCGCTCCAGGCCGCCGGCTGCGACCGGGTCCTCGTCGACAGGGCCAGCGGGAAGCTGGCACGCCGCCCCGAGCTGGACAAGGCCCTCCTGGTCGCCCGGGAAGGCGACCAGCTGGTGGTCACCAAGCTCGACCGGCTGGGACGGTCCCTCGAGCATCTGATGGCCATGTCCAATGACTTGCAGGCCCGGGGCATCGACCTGGTGGTGCTCGACCAGGGGATCGACACCTCCACCCCGGTGGGCCGGATGTTCTTCCAGATCCTCGGCGCCATCGCCGAGTTCGAGCACGCCTTGATGGCCGAGCGCACCCGCGACGGCTTGGCCGCCGCCAGAGCGCGTGGCCGTACCGGGGGGCAGCGGCCCAAGCTCAGCCCCCGCCAGGCCAGAATCGCACAGGAGATGTACGAAGCGCTGGGGCCAGATGGTCGGCGGACTCACACCGTGGCCGAGATCGCCGCCGAGTTCAGCGTTTCGCGCCCCACCATCTACCGTCACCTCCAGCGCTCGGGTCGCTGACCGCCGCGGCTCAGGATCGGTGGACTGGGTGCTGTGAGACGCTGATTGTGGGATGGGTTGTGAACGCACCCCGGGCCCGGTCTGACCGGGCCCTCGCCAGCATCTCATCAGCGGCCCTTTGTTGGACTCACGGCCCCAGAGTACTGCCCTCCGACTCCCTCAGGGCCCCGACCCACGGCCGACCAACCTGTCTCGCGTTCAGGATCCTGCACCGATCCTCGTCACGGGCCATTGGCCCGGTTCCCCATGTAGCTGACCGTCTACCTTGCGGCCGGGGACAGCTTCGGGAGAACTGGGTCTCAATCTCGTACCGGTCCTCGTCAGGCCCCAGAATGTACTGGCAAGCATGTCCCAAACCTTCACCAATGAGGAGCAGCTGGTGGTCGAGGTGCCACCGGAGGTCGCGTCCGACGAGCGCCCGGCCATCTGGTATCGCCGTGCGGAGAACCCGAATCGCCTGATCGCGCTCGACTGGGATACCCATAAGACAGGAGAGCTGGCGATCTTGGCGGAGGGACGTGCTGGCGCCAGCCCCTCACCCGACGGGGCACGCCTGCTCCTGTGGAATGCCAGGGCAACGAGCGGGGCGGCTTTGTTAGGCAGGATCACCCGGGGCGGATGGGCGGGTGACTCCCGACACGTCTGCAGCATTCGCGCAGTCGATGGAGACGTGGAGCCTCCCCGATGGACCCCTGCCGGTTCCTTCCCTGGGGACTCAAGCGCTCCGGGGTGGGACCGGTACACTTTCCAGCCAGTTCCGGCTGCACTCTTCCTTGAGGACGTGGCGACGTGGCGACTCCGGAAGGTGGCGGAGGTTGGTACGGTCCCTGGTCCGCCGCCATTGGGATCGGGGCTGCGGATCCTGTGCTGCAGTGTTCCCCACAACGTGGCGATCGTCGCCGTTGCGGAGCCGCCCGTTCCGCTCCCGATGATCCACCGCGTGAACCTCTCCACCGGCACGGTCAGCCCGCTGCCTTTGGAGGTGGAGGCGCCCATTGGTGAGATGGTCTTCTCCAACGACGCCGCTCTCGTAGCCGTGACCTCGCTCCCACGGAGGGGGGAGGCAAGGACCGGGCAAGAGTCCCCTTCCCCCGGCGTCGGAATCTACGAGACGACCTCTGGATCCCTCCTCCGCCACATTGGAGCTACTGAGGTAGTGGGCTTCTCAGATGGCGGGCGGCGCCTTCTCACCGCTGGCCCGGCTGCCAACGATCCCAGGCTGCGAGTGTTGTCGGTGATCGACTGGAGTTCTGGCGAGGTGCTGTGGACCAAGCAGACCAGCTACGGAAGTTGGGTGACTCGGCCACGGAGCGACGACCTCATAGTGGCCGATCGCAGCTGGCGGGCTATCCCGGCCGCAAATCGAAGCCAGCCGATGGAGGACCTCTGGTTGATCAGGAGTGATGGGGAGACAGTCTTGGCAGTAAGGGGCGCATCGCCTCTCCCCGAGTGACCTGAACGTTCGCTGCGCGGAACTCCTTTGCCCGTTGGTCGCATCTCGCCCTCACCGAGTGCGGGGGAAATGGCCAAGAGTCCGCTCCCCTCTACAGGTACATGCGAACGGACAACCCGCAGCAGCAGGCCCCACCTCACCCCGACGGACTAGCTGCACCCACCGGCTGCGGGAAAGTGCTTGAGAACATCGTGAAACTCTGGCCAGTGGCCGCGTCGACGAACACCCATGCGGTTACGATGGGCGCTCCAGAAACTGGATTGACCTGATACGGCGCGGCACCACTCACGTACATCACCACCCACGACAATTGCGGGGTCGCGTAGGGCCCGCCGGTCACCAGTGCCAAGTGTACTGCGGCTATCTTCGCCGTCGGTACTGGCCATGCCGCCGCCGCGTCTGCAGCAGCAGCATTGGCAGACACCGATACTGATGGGATGGTCGCTGGAGGCGCGCCGATTGTCATCCCCGACCATGCCACCGATGGGCCCGACCACAGAGCAGCACTCCCTCCGAACGTCGGGGGTGTACCCGCGCGCGCAGAACCCATTCCATGGAGTACGACCCCGGCGATCACTACAGCCGTAAGCGCAAGGCCAGCAACTGCGGCGCGGAACCACCTAGTGTCCTGTTACACAAAAGAGTTGCATATTGATGGGGAGTGAGATCATGCTCTGGGCATGCCCAATCACCCCGCCCCACCACTGCAAGTCGATGCGACGGACCTGGAACTGCTGACCACCTGGT
>JAKABA010000152.1 GCA_021802115.1 bacterium
TCCACCTCACCGAACACCCGCTCGAAATCCTGGGCGACCAGGGTGCGCACCTTCTGGGCGCGCAGGTAGTAGGCGTCGTAGTAACCGCTGCTGAGCACGTAGGTGCCCAGAGCGATCCGGCGCCGCACCTCGGGCCCGAAGCCCTGGTGCCGCGCGTGCTCGTAGGCCTCACCCAGGTTGGCGGCGTCGCCGAACCCCGGCCCGAATCGGACCCCGTCCATGCGCGCCAGGTTGCTGCTCACCTCCGCGGGCGCGATCACGTAGTAGGCGGCCAGCGCATATTCGGTGCTGGGCAGGGACACCTCCACCACTCGCGCCCCCGCCCCCTCGAGCCAGGCGACCGCCCGGTCGAAGACCGCCCTCACCCCCGGCTCCACCCCCATGGCCAGGTACTCCTTGGGGATCCCCACCTTGAGCCCCGACACACCCCTGAGGCAGGCGGCGCGGTAACCACCGGTCGTGGCTGCCGAGGAGGTCGCGTCGTGCGGGTCGTTGCCCGCGATCGCCTCCAGCACCAGGGCGGCGTCGTCCACGGTCTTCGCCAGCGGCCCGACCTGGTCCAGGGAGCTCGCGAAGGCGATGAGCCCGTAGCGGCTCACCCGGCCGTAGCTGGGCTTGACCCCGACCACCCCGCAGAACGAGGCCGGCAGCCGGATCGAACCCCCGGTGTCGCTCCCCAGGGTGGCGGCCGCCATCCTCGCCGCGACCGCGACCGCCGACCCGCCGCTGGACCCCCCGGGGACGCGGTCTCGGGCCCAGGGGTTTCTGGTCTCCTGGAAGGCGGAGTTCTCATTGGAGCTGCCCATGGCGAACTCGTCGCAGTTCAGCTTGCCCAGGCCGATCGCTCCCCTCCGGCCCAGACGCGCAACGACGGTGGCGTCATAGGGGGGGACGAATCCCGTCAGGATCCGGCTCGCCGCGGTGGTCTCCACCCCCTTGGTGCAGAGCACGTCCTTGTACGCGACCGGGATCCCGAAGAGGTCGCCAGGGTCTTCAGCCGAACCCGCCAGCTCTGAGTCGCACTCAAGGGCCGTGGCCCGCGCCTGATCCTTGGTGGTCCGGAGAAAGGCTCCCAACTCCCCATCGAATCTCTCGATCTCCCGGTAGGCGGCATCGACCAGCTCCAGGGAACTGAACTCACGGGCCCTGAGGCCGCGCGCCATCTCCGCAATGGACAGGTCGAGGAGGGTCACTGGATGGCGGGGACCCGGATCAGGCCGGCCTCATGGCTGGGGGCGTTGACGAGGGCCTCCTCCTGGCTCAAGCCGTCGACCACCACATCCTCGCGCATCACGTTGTAGAGGCCGCCGACCTGAGCGGTGGGGTCGACCTGATCGGTCGGAGCCTGCGCGAGCCGACCGACCGCGTTCACGATGTCAGCGAGCTGTCCCCCGAGCTCACGGAGCTCGGATTCGGTCAACCCCAGTCTGGCGAGCCGGCTCAGGTGCGCGACCTGGGCTGGCTCGAAGACGGACGCCTTGAGCTCGGGCGCATTCTCATCAGCCACCAAGAGTGGATTATAGGAACGGCCAGCGCCAACTCCGGGAGATCAGCATCAGCACCCCAACCCCCGAGCCCGCGGCCTCCCCCCCGACCGAGCTCGCTCTGGAGGCGGCGGTGGAGGCCTTCGTAGCCACCCGTGCCGCCCGTCGGATCCTGGACAACCCGGGACGGCTGGGCGCGAATGCCGTTGTCCGGTCCCGTCCCATCTCCGGCGCCCGCCGGGCCAGCATCAAGGCGCAGAGCGCGATGGAGCAGGCCGCGGCCCAGCTCGAGCGCGCCCGGGACCGCTGGGGCGCCCTGATGAGGGGACTAGCGGCGGACCTGGATCTCTCTCCGGAGGAGCTGGTGCCGATGGCCGAGACCCGCGCCCTGCGGCTCGCGATCCTGGACGCCAGTCAGATCCTACGCGCGGCCATGGAGGCGGCAGCCAGGCTCGGAAATCTGGACGATCCTTCCAGCCGGGCCATCCAGGACGCCCTGGCGGCGCTGCAGCGCGCCGACCCGGGCGGGGTCGATCCGTAGGCACCGGCCACACGCACCGGGGAGTCGCCTGCTCTGGTCAGCCCACCACCGCGGCCTACCCGGCTGGCGCTTCCGCTGCGACCAGGTCAGCCGGGGTGAGGGTGGGCTCGGCCAGCCAGCGTTGGAACTGCTCCTCATCCAGGACGGGCACGCCCAGCCGCTCGGCGGTCGCCAGCTTGGAGCCGGGCGCAGCCCCCGCGACCACCGCCGAGGTCTTGCGGGAGACGCTGCTGCCCGCGGTGCCGCCCCGCCGCTTGATCTCCGCCTCCGCCTGGCTGCGGGTGAGGCGCGACAGGCTCCCGGTCAGCACCACGGTCAGCCCTCGCCACGGGCCCTCGACCCGGGTCATCCCCTGAGGCTCCACCCCGGCCGCCAGCAGCTGGTCGATGAGCTCCTCGCCCCCGGGGCTGTGGAGGAACCGGTGCACCGACTCCGCCAGCACCGGCCCCACGCCATTGACCGCCGCCAGCTGCTCGACCGACGCCGCACGGAGCTGGTCCAGGGTGCCGAAGTGCTCGGCCAGCAGCTCGGCGGTGCGCTCGCCGATGTGACGGATCCCGAGCGCATAGAGGAAACGGCCCAGCGACGGCCTGCGTCGCGCCTGGATTGCCGCCACCAGCTGGCGCGAGGATCGGGCCCCCTGACCTGGGATATCGCGCAGATCGGCCTCGGTGAGCCGGAAGAGGTCCGCCGGCACCCGCACCCGCTGCCGCGTGAGGAGCTCCGCCAAAACCACCGGCCCCAGGCGATCGATGTCGAGGGCTCCGCGGCTCACCAGATGCTCCAGCCGGCGCTGGACCTGAGCCGGGCAGAGTGGGTTGACGCACCTGGTTACCGCCTCCCCGGGCTCGCGGACCAACTCCGCCCCGCACGAGGGACAGCTGCGTGGCATGCGGAACGGCTCGGACTTCGGCCCTCGGGCCTCGGTCAACACCCTAACCAGCTCCGGGATGACATCGCCGGCCTTGCGGATCACAACTCGGTCACCGACCCGGACGTCCTTCGCCCGCACCTGGTCCTCGTTGTGCAGGGTCACGTGACTCACCACCGAGCCTGCGACCAGGACCGGCTCCAGCACCGCCAGCGGCGTGACCGCACCGGTGCGGCCCACGCTGACCAGGATCTCCTTGACGACCGTCTCGCGCTCCTCCGGCGGGAACTTGTAGGCGATCGCCCATCGCGGGGCGCGGCTGTCCGCTCCCAGCTCGTCCTGCCAGGCAAGCCGGTCCACCTTGAGGACCACACCGTCGATCTCATAGGGCAGCAGATGGCGGTGCTGCTGCCACTCCGCCAGCACCTCGACCACCCCCTGGCCTGCGGGAAGCAGGCGCCGCTCGGGGTTGACCGGCAGGCCCACGCGTTCCAGCCAGGACAGGAGATCGCTCTGAGTCGCGACTCCCCGGGGGGGCGGGTCACAGGCGTAGAAGAAGGCGCTGAGCTGCCTGGTCCTAGTGATCTCCGGGTCCAGCTGGCGCAGGCTGCCTGCGGCGGCGTTCCGGCAGTTGGCGTACAGCTCCAACCCCTTGGCGGCACGATCACGGTTGAGCGCCGCCAGCACCGCCTTCGGCATGTAGACCTCACCCCGGACTTCCAGGACCCCGGTTCCGCCCGCGTCGACCAGCTCCTGAGGAATCTCACTCACCGCGCGCACGTTGGCCGTGATCTCCTCGCCCACCTCGCCATCGCCGCGGGTCGCCCCCTGGCGCAGAACCCCGTCACTGTAGGTTAGGCTCACCGCCAGCCCGTCCATCTTCAACTCCGCCACGAGGTCCGGATCGGTGCCAAGGGCCCGGCGGACCCGGTCGCGGAACTGCTCCACCTCCTCCTCGCTGAAGGCATCGGCCAGCGACCGCATCGGAGCCAGGTGACGAACCTTGCGAAAGGGGGTGGAGAGGCCACCGCCCACCCGCTGGGTCGGCGAGTCCTTGGTGCGGAGCCGGGGATACCTCGCCTCCAGCTCCTGGAGCTCGCGGAGCAGCTGGTCGTAGTCGAAGTCGGAGATCTCAGGAGAGTCGAGGACGTAGTACAGGTAGTTGTGGTGGTTGATCTCCCGCCGCAGGGCGGAGGCCCGGGATCTCGCCTCGCGGGGCACCACCTCGGCCGACATCTTCGTCAGCCCAGCTTGCGCAGCACGGCATCGGTCACCGCGAACCGGCGCCGACCCGCGGTGTCGAAGTCGATCACGACCTCCTCACCGCCCTGGGTCATCTCGCTCAGAGCGATCGAGCCCTTCCCGAAACGGGCATGCTCCACCCGGTCCCCGGCCTGGAAGCGGGCAGGGGCGTCCACCGGGCGCCCGGGCGCAACCGCCCGGTCGCCCAGGTACTGGGCGGCCCGCAGAAGCGGAGCGGGCTGGGCGCGGCTGGCCACCGGCGCCACATAGGGCCGGGCAGCCCCATCTCGGCCGGCGCCGTTCCCCCAACGTGCCATCGCGCCGCCGTCGGCTAGCGCCCCCAGGAACCGCGACGGCACCGCCACCTTGGGACTTCCGTAGAGGTGGCGCTGGAAGCAGTGGCTGAGGTAGAGGAGCCGCTTGGCCCGGGTCATCCCGACGTAGAGCAGGCGTCGCTCCTCCTCCAGCTCGGCCACCGTGTCCAGGGACCGGCTGTGGGGCAGCAGCCCCTCCTCCACCCCGGTCACGAACACCACCGGAAACTCAAGTCCTTTGACCTGATGCAGGGTGATCAGGGTCACCGCCCGCGCATCCTCCTCCAGTTGGTCGCCGTCGCCGGCCAGCGCCACCTGCTCCAGAAAGGCCGGCAGCGCCTCCGCCGCCGGCAGGTCACCCTGCTCGGCCGCCAGCCCCCTGAGCTCCATGACGTTGGCCCAGCGCTCCTCTCCCTCCGGGCTTCCGTCCCTGATGAAGCCGCGGTAGCCGGTGCGCTCCACCAGACGATCAAAGACCTCCACCAGGGGCCAGGACAGGCCCCACTCGTAGACCTCCTCCAAGGTAGTGGCGAAGCGGATGAGGCCGGCCGCCGCCTGGCCCCGGATGCCACAGCGCACAGGGTCAGCCAGCAGATCCCAGAAGGGTGTGTTTGACTGCTGCGCCGCCGTCACCAGCTGCTGCAGCGACTGCGCGCCCACCCCGCGTCGGGGCACGTTGACCACCCGCTCGAACGCCACCCGGTCCTGGTGATAGATCAGCAGGCGCAGGTAGGCGAGCACATCCTTGACCTCCTTGCGCTGGTAGAAGCGAACCCCACCCACCAGCCGGTACGCGATCCCGGCCCTGAGCAACACCTCCTCGAAGGACCGCGACTGCGCGTTGGTGCGGTAGAGCACGGCGACATCGCCGAGCTGCGCCTCACCAGCTTCAACCAGGGCCAGGATCTCGCGGGCGACCGCGGTCGCCTCCTCGCGCTCGTCGTAGAACTGGGCGACCGTCACCGGGCTGCCCTCCGGGCCCTCCGTCCAGAGGCTCTTCTCCACACGCAGGGAGTTCTCCTGGATCACCGAGCCCGCCGCCCTGAGGATCGCGGCAGTGCTCCGATAGTTCTGTTCCAGCGGGATCACCAGGGCATCGGGATAGTCCCGCTGGAACTCCAGGATGTTGCGGATGTCCGCGCCCCGCCAGCTGTAGACCGACTGGTCAGGGTCGCCCACCACCGTCACCCGGCGATGCTCCTCGACCAGGAGCCGGAGCAGCATGTACTGGGCGCGGTTGGTGTCCTGGTACTCGTCCACCAAGACGTGCTGGAAGCGCCGACGGAAGTCGTGACGCGCCTGCTCCGAATCCTCCACCAGCCTCACCGCTCGGAGCAGGAGGTCGTCGAAGTCCAGCGCCCGGTTCTCCTCCAAGAGCAGCTCGTAGTGGGGAAACACTCGCGCCACCTGGCCTTCGACATAGCCCTGGGCGCCGGCGCCATAGAGCAGCGAGTCCTGCAGGTCGTTCTTGGCCCGCGAGATCTCGGCCGCCACCGTGGCGGCGCTGGTCCGCTTCTCCTCCACGCCGGCCCGCCGCATCGCCTCCTTGACCACCGCGGCGCGGTCGGCCTCGTCATAGATCACGAAGTCCCGGGGCACCCCGCCCAGTTCTCCTCGCATCCGCAGCATCCGCGCGGCGCAGGCGTGAAAGGTCCCCAGCCACATTCCCCGGGGCTCGGCGCCCAGGAGCCCCGAGAGCCGGGAGCGCATCTCCCTCGCCGCCTTGTTCGTGAAGGTGACGGCGAGCACGGAGTCCTCCGCCGCCCGGCCGGTGGCGATGAGGTAGGCGATGCGATGGGTCAGCACCCTGGTCTTACCGGAGCCCGCCCCGGCCAGCACCAGGACCGGCTGATCTGGCGCCGCCACCGCCTCTGCCTGAGCGGGGTTGAGCCCCTGCAGCAGGCGGTCGGATTCGGTGGTCGTGACCGCCCCGGCAGGCACTCGGCTCACGAGGACCTGGGGGAGTCGGCGACGGTCAGCTCGCCATAGAGCTCCGGTCGTCGATCCGCCACCGTGTCGTTGCGAGGGGTCCGGCGGCGGGCACGTCTGGCCCACTCCAGATCGATGGTCTCCAGCAGCAGAGCCTCCTCCGCAACCGGGGCCGGCCCCTGCAGCATGCTGCCATCGGGACCGACCAGGCAGCTGCAGCCGACAAAGCGGACTCCCCGCTCCTCCCCGATTCGGTCCGCCGCGGCCACGAAGACCTGGTTCTGAGTGGCGATCCCGACGCAGGCGTAATCGCCCATGGTCCAGCCGCGCTCGTCGGCTGCCTGTTTGCGGAAGTTGGCGACCCAGTTGGTGGGAACCGCCACCAGCTCCGCACCCTTGAGGGTCAAGACCCGAGCCGCCTCGGGGAACCAGAGGTCATAGCAGATGAGCACCCCGATCTTCCCGAACGGCAGCTGGAAGACCGGAAAGCCGGTGTCGCCGGGGGCGAAATAGCTCTTCTCGTCGTTGAAGAGGTGGGCCTTGCGGTACACCCCCACCACCCCCCCGGGTCCCAGGACCGCCGCCGCGTTGTAGCGGACGCCCCCGGCGTCCTCCGAGAAGCCGCAGACCACATGGACCGAGCGCTGCCGACAGATCTCCCCCCAGGCCGAGATCGTTTGGCCCGTCACTGCCTGTGCGCAGCGGGCAGCCTCATCCTCGCCCTGGAAGGTGTATCCCGAAGCGGCCAGCTCGGGGAGGATCACCAGATCGGCACCCGCGTCAACGGCCCTGCCGATCCATTCGGATCCCAGGCTGCGATTGCGCTCAGGCTCCCCCACCTGGGGGGCGTACTGGCAGAGGGCGACGGTTACGCGGGGTGAGTCGGGCATGGACCCATTGTCCGTCCTGGGGACGGTCAGAAGTCCATGTCGTCCATGCCATCCATCCCGCCCATGCCGCCCATGCCACCCATCGGATCCCCGCCGCCCGGCATCGCGGCCGGCTCCGGCTCCGGCACATCGGCCACGGCGGCCTCGGTGGTGAGCAGCATCGCCGCGACTGACGCCGCGCTCTCCAGGCTGGCCTTGACCACCTTGGTGGGGTCGACGATCCCCGCCTTGAGCAGGTCGCAGTACGCCAGCCGCTCGACGTCGAAGCCCTCGTGCTCACCCATCTCGCCAACCTTCTGGCAGACGACCGAACCCTCCACACCGGCATTGGCGGCGAGCTGCCTGGTGGGGATCTCGAGGGCCCGCCTCACGATCTCAACCCCGGTGCGCTCGTCCTCGTCGGCACCCAGGCCCTTCAGATGGGAGGCGGCCACCAGCAGGCTGCGCCCACCGCCGGGGAGGATCCCCTGCTCGACCGCGGCCTTGGTGGCCTCCAGGGCATCCTCCACCCGCTCCTTGCGCTCCTTGAGGTCGGTCTCGGTGGGAGCCCCGACCTTGATGACCGCAACCCCGCCCACCAGCCTGGCCTTGCGCTCCTGCAGCTTCTCACGGTCCCAGTCCGAGTCGGTCTCCTCGATCTGGCGCTGGAGCTCATCCACCCGGGCCCGGATCGCCGCCGAGCTGCCGCGACCCTCGACGACGGTGGTGTCGTCCTTGGTGACCACCACCCGCCGCGCCGAGCCGAGCTGGCGCTCCTGAACCCCCTCCAGAGTCAGCCCCAGGTCCTCCGAGATGACCTCCGCAGCGGTCAGGATCGCCAGGTCCTGAAGCATCGCGGTGCGCCGGTCTCCGAACCCGGGCGCCTTGACCGCCGAGCAGGTCAGGGTGCCGCGCAGCCGGTTCACGACCAGGGTGGCCAGCGCCTCACCATCGATGTCCTCGGCCACCAGCAGCAGCGGCCGGCTCGCCTTCAGCGCCAGCTCCAGGACCGGTACGACGTCCTTGACGGCGGAGATCTTCCTCGAGGTGATGAGGATCAGGGGGTCGTCCAGCACGGCCTCCATCGCCTTCTGGTCGGTGACCAGATACGGGGACACGAAGCCCCGATCGAACTGCATCCCCTCCACGACCTTCACCTCGGTCTCGATGCCCGAGGATTCCTCCACGGTGATGACCCCGTCGGCGGTCACCTTGTCCATGGCGGTGGCGATCATCTCGCCAACCTCCTGGCTCCCGCTGGAGATGGTCGCCACGTGGGCGATGTCGGAGCGACCATCGACCGGCCGGCTCTGCTCGTCGAGCGACTTCAGCACCCGGGCCGTCGCCAGCTCTATCCCCCGCTTGAGCCCCATCGCCGAGGACCCCCCGGCCATGTTGCGAACCCCCTCTTCCACCAGCGCCTCCGCCAGCAAGGCGGCGGTGGTGGTGCCATCGCCGGCGCGGTCGTTGGCCCGCCGGGAGGCCTCGGCCAGCAGCTGCGCCCCCATGTTCTCGAAGTGGTCCGGAAGCTCGATGTCGCGCACGATGGTCGCGCCATCGGTCGAGATCTGCGGGCTCCCGTACTTGCGGTCTATGACCACCGATCGCCCTCGGGGCCCGAGGGTGGGACGCACCGCCGCCGCGACCTGGGCGGTGCCCCGCAGCAACGCCTCACGCGCCTGATCGTCGAACTTGAGCTGCTTGGCTGACATCTTGTTGCGATTCCTCCATCGAGCCGAGGGCTGGCGGCAGGCGGCGGCTGGTCAGCCGCCGCCTGCGTGCCGCTGCGAGGCTCAGGCCTTGCCGTTGGGGTTGACGACCGCCAGAATGTCCCGCTCCGACAGGATCAGGTATTCCTGCTCTTCGATCTTGATCTCCGAGCCGGCGTACTTGGCGTAGATCACGCGGTCCCCGACCTTCACGTCGAGCTCCACGCGCTGCCCGGTCTGCTCGTTGTACTTCCCGTTGCCCACCGCCTCGATGAGGCCCTCCTGGGGCTTCTCCTTGGCGGTGTCGGGAAGCACGATCCCACTCTTGGTGGTCTCCTCGCGCTCCAGGGGCTTGACGACGACGCGATCTGCCAGCGGACGTAGCTTGAGGCTCATTGCGACCTCCTCCTCTGATTAGCACTCAACGGTACCGAGTGCTAAGAGTTTAGCACCTCCGGGCGACCTGTTGGCA
>JAKABA010000153.1 GCA_021802115.1 bacterium
CCCATCCGGAGTGAACGAGACCCCGACCACCGACTTCGGGTAGGCGATCTGGTTGGTGAGGTGGAAAAGGTAGATGATCCCGTTGTACTGCAGCATCGCCTTCTCGGCCTGGTAGTAGAGGGCCTTACGGGTGGCGACGTTGGTCGTCGCCTTGGCCTGGGCCAGGGGGCCGAGTACTGACTGTGGAGCCTGCCCCGAGTAGTCGAAGGCGCTCCCCTGGGTGTAGAAGGGCGTGGTGTTCTGGTCCGGGTCCACCCGGCCCGACCAGCCGATGTCGAAGAGCTGGTAGTTGCCCGCCTGGGCGTTGGCCAGCGCCGAGGTGAACTCGGTGGGCTGCACCGTGATGTTGAAGCCGGCGGCCTTGGCCTCGGTGGCCTCGATCTCCCCCTGCTGGACGTTGACGGTTCCCGTGGGCACCATCAGGGTGAGGTTGATGGGAGTTGGCACCCCCGACTCCTGGACCAGCTTCTTGGCCTCGGTGATGTTGGTGGCTGGGCAGCTCAGCTTGGTGTAGAAGACGCTGGCCGGACTGATGGGACCACATCCGACCACGTTGCTGTTCTGGTAGGCGACGGAGTTGATCGTCTGCCGGTCCAGGGTGAGCGCCAGCGCCTCCCTCAGCAGTGGATGGGTCGCCAGCGGGTTGTTGGCGACCGCGGCGGGCTTGAGCCAGCCGTTGCCATTGGTGATGTTGATGGTTATCCCCTCGTAGCCGTTGGATGTCAGCTGGGAGGTGACGTAGGAGCTGTTGGTGGTCAGCAGCTTGTAGTCGTTGGCGGCCAGGCAGCCGGGGCCGGCGACATTGATCGCCCCCGAGAGGAGGTCGGAGTAGCAGGTGGCGGGGTCGGTGATGGCCTCAAAGATGAGGGTCTGGATGTGCGGGGTGCCCCCGAAAAAGTAGTGGGAGCGGGTGAGGATCACCTCGTTCAGGGAAGGCCGCGACTTGAAGGCGAACGGGCCCACGCAGACCGGGTCCTCGAAGAAGTTGGCGCCCTCGCGGGCCAGCGCCGTCGGCGACATTACGATCCCCGACCGCGCCGCCAGGATGCTGGTCAGCGGAGCGTCGGGTGCCGAGAGATGGAGCTGGACGGTCAGGCTGTTGACCACGGTGACGCTCGATACCAGCTTGAGGTTGGCGGCCCGGGCTGAGGTGGGGAGCGTCTTATCGCGCTCCAACGAGGTCTGCACCGCCTGCGCGGTGAGGGGCGTGCCGTCGTTGAACTTGACGCCCTTGCGCAGGTGGATGGTGTACAGGAGCCCGCCATCCGACACGGTAGGCAGCGCCGAGGCCAGCGAGGGGACCACCGCCATCTGGGAGTTGATCCCATACAGGCTGAGGCACATGTTGGCGAAGATGATCCGTCCCACCAGGGACCCCTCGGTCGAGGGATCCAGGGCGGTGGGGGCGTTGGGGATCCCGACGATCAGGGTGCCGCCGTTCTGGATCTTGGGTGCCTTCGGGGTGTGGTGATTGTTGGCCGGGGCCGACGAGCAGGCGGCGAGGAGCAAGGCGGCACCTCCGACGGCTGCTCCCGTCCGCAGACCCCGCGGGGGCCTCAACTTGATTCCCATGATCTCCTCGTGACCTCCACTATTCGCTGCTGTAGTCGACCGGGACCAGGCGTCGGGCCCGATTAATTGCAGACCTGACGGCTCCGGGACCCGCCCGGACCCGCGGCCGTTGCGGCGGCATCCCGCCGGCTGCGGAGTGGTACACCTGGCCGGCCATAAGCCCTTCCTCCCGTGCGTCCGCCGCCCGTTCCCGCGGGGTGCATGGCCACCCCATCGGGCCGGTGTCGATCTCCAGCGCCAATGGCAGGCCGACTGTATACCATCCACCACGTGGGTGTAAAGGGGCAACCGGGACCCGCCGTCGAGCCGTGCCGAGGGGGTCGCGGAGGCGCTGACGGCCCGGCCTGCGGGTGGTAGAGTTTGGCCGATCGGTTTGGTATATGTCACGCCACACGCCAGCCCGGCGGCCGCAGAGCGCGGGCGGTGTCAGCGGCTGGGGAGGCCAGGTGATGTCCGAGTCGGGCGAGCTCAGCGCGGACTCCGGGGCGGGCACCGTCTCCGGGGGGCACCTGGTGGCGCGCGCCCTGCGCGCTGAGGGGGTGGACGTCATCTTCACCCTCTGCGGCGGTCACATCATCGACATCTATGACGGCTGCCTGGACGAGGGGATCCGGATCGTCGACGTCCGCCACGAGCAGGTGGCGGCGCATGCGGCCGATGGGTACTCGCGGGTGACGGGGACGGCGGGATGCGCGGTGGTCACCGCGGGACCGGGCACCACCGACGCCATAACCGGGGTGGCCAACGCCTTCCGGGCGGAGAGCCCGATGCTGCTGATCGGCGGGCAGGGAGCGACGGACCAGCATCGCATGGGATCCCTGCAGGACCTCCCCCATGTGGATCTGCTGCGCCCGATCACCAAGTTCGCGGCCTCGGTGCCCACCACCTCCCGCGT
The DNA here is from genome assembly GCA_021802115.1 of bacterium. Next base: position 2,468 of record JAKABA010000153.1, read on the forward strand.
GGCCGACATGGTCTCCATGGCCTTCCGGGAGGCTTACCTCGGCGCCCCCGGGCCGTCCTTCCTGGAGATCCCCCGGGACGTGCTGGATCGTCGCATCCCCTTGGAGCAGGCGGTCATCCCCGAGCCCGGCCGTTACCGCGCCTCGACCCGCAGCCTCGGCGACCCCAAGGACGTGGAGAGGTTGGCGGAGCTGCTCGCCAACTCCAGCCGGCCGTGCATCCTGCTGGGCCAGCAGGTCTGGACCTGCCGGGCCGGGGAGGCCGCTGCCGACCTCTGCCGGAAGCTCGATGTCCCCGCCTTTTTGAACGGGGCGGGCCGGGGGACACTGCCTCCGGGCGACCCCCATCACTTCCAGCTCACCCGACGCTACGCGTTCTCCCGCGCGGACCTGATAGTGGTGGTCGGCACCCCCTTCGACTTCCGACTCGGGTATGGCAAGCGGCTCGGCCAGCAGGCCGCGGTGGTCCAGATAGACCTCGACTACCGCACCGTGGGCCGGAACCGCGACCTCTCCCTGGGGCTGGTCGGGGACTGCTCAGTGATCCTGGCGGCGGCGGCGCAGGCCGCCTCCAGCTCCGCCGGGGAGGCCGCCGGAGATCGCCGCGCGTGGCTCCGGGAGCTGCGCTCCGAAGAGGAGCGCCTCCACGCACTGCGCGCTCCCCAGCTGCACTCTGAGGCCTGCCCCATCCACCCCATGCGCCTTGCTAGCGAGATCAATTCCTTCCTCACCGACGACACGATCTACATCGGGGACGGGGGCGACGTGGTCACCACCGCGGGCCAGGTGGTGCAGCCCCATCTGCCCGGGCACTGGATGGACCCGGGGCCGCTCGGAACCCTCGGCGTGGGCATCGGCTTTGCCATGGCCGCCAAGTTGGCCCGGCCCGACCAGGAGGTCCTCTGTTACTTCGGCGACGGAGCTCTGAGCCTCACCGGCTTCGACTTCGAGACCATGGTGCGCTACCAACTCCCCTTCGTCGGCGTGGTGGGCAACAACTCCCATATGAACCAGATACGGTTCGGCCAGATCTCCAAGTACGGCCGGGAGCGCGGGGAGGTGGCCAACCAGCTCGGGGACCTGGCCTACGACCGGTTCGCCCAAGCCCTCGGCGGGTACGGCGAAGAGGTCCGCCTGCCCGCGGACATACGACCGGCCCTGGAGCGGGCGCGCGAGTCGGGCCTGCCCGCCCTCATCAATGTCTGGGTGGATCCCGAGGAGTTCGCCTCCGGGACCGTGAACCAGACCATGTACAAGTGAGCCGGGGTCCCAGGAGGATGCCGGCCTGGCAAGGGGAGTTGCGATGAGCAAGGCGCTGGAAGGGATCCGGGTGGTGGACATGACCCACGTCCAGGCCGGACCGGTCTGCACCCAGATGCTGGCCTGGCTGGGCGCCGATGTGATCAAGATCGAGCCGCCGGGGAGGGGTGACGTCACCCGCACCCAGCTCCGCGACCTCCCCGACGTGGACAGCCTCTACTTCACGATGCTCAACTCGAACAAGCGCAGCCTCACCCTGGACATCAAGCACCCGCTGGGCCAGGAGCTCCTCTGGGACCTCCTGCGCCGGTCCGATGTCCTGGTGGAGAACTTCGGCCCCGGGACCCTCGACCGCCAGGGGATCACCTGGGCGCGGGTTCACGCGGAGGCGCCACGGCTGATCTACGCCTCAATCAAGGGCTTTGGTCCCGGCGACTATGAGAACGCCAAGGCCTACGAGACCATAGCCCAGGCCATGGGCGGAGCCATGAGCACCACCGGCTTCCAGGACGGCCCCCCGACCTCCACAGGGGCGCAGATAGGCGACTCCGGCTCCGCCGTGCATCTGCTGGCGGCCATCTTGGCGGCCCTGCTACAGCGGCACCAGACCGGACGGGGGCAGAGGGTCCAGGTGGCGATGCAGCACGCGGTGCTGAACCTCTGCCGGGTCAAGATCCGAGACCACCAGCGCCTCCAGCACGGTCCCCTCGCCGAGTATCCGAACTCGCAGTTCGGCAAGAGCGTGCCCCGGTCGGGCAACGCCTCGGGTGGTGGCCAGCCCGGCTGGGCGCTGCGCTGTCGTCCCGGGGGGCCCGACGACTTCATATACGTGATCATCCAGCCGCACATCTGGGAGCGCCTCCTGAGGCGGATCGACCGCGATGACCTGCTGGGCAACCCCGCCTGGGACACCCCGGAGGGCCGGCTCTCCCATCTGGACGAGGTCTTTTCAGTGATCGAGGAATGGACCATCCGCCACACCAAGTGGGAGGTCTTCGACGCCTTCAGCGCCATCGACGTTCCCTGCGGACCGGTGTTCGACACCAGCGACCTGGTGGCCGACGGATCGCTGCGGGGCAACGGCATGATCGTCGAGGTGGAGCATCCCCAGCGGGGCACCTACCTCAACGTGGGTTGCCCGCTGCGCCTCTCGGACTCGCCGGTCGAGGTCGGGCGCTCGCCACTTTTGGGCGAGCACTCCGAGGTGGTGCTACGCGAGGTCCTGGGATTTGGGGAGGAGGAGGTGGCTCGAGTCCGCCGGGAGGGGGTGATCTGACCGCCGCCGGGCTGCGCCGCGCCCTGGACCGGGGGGAGGCGCAGCTGCTCGGCAGCGAGCTCTCCGGAGTCTGCTCGGCCTACGGCATCCCGCTCCCCCGGGAGGCGATCGGGCTGGATCCGACGGAGGCCGGCCGGCTGGCCGCCGAGATCGGGTTTCCCGTGGCGCTGAAGGTCGTCTCGCCGGACGTCGTCCACAAGACCGAGGCGGGGGCGGTGGCCCTCGGGCTGGCATCAGAGGCCGAGGTCGTGTTCGAGGGCGGGCGTCTGCTCCAGACCGTGAGCCGTCGCGTTCCCGAGGCGCGGATCGACGGGCTTCTGGTGCAGGCTATGGCCCCTCCGGGCCACGAGGTGATCGTCGGCGCCACCCTCGACCCCACCTTCGGACCGCTACTCGCCTTCGGGATGGGGGGAACGGCGGTGGAGGTGGCACGGGACGTCACGTTCTCCCTCGCTCCCGTCACTCGAGAGGAGGCGCGCCGGATGCTGGACCGGATCGCGGGGGCGCCGATCCTGCGCGGGGTGAGGGGCCAGCCCGGAGTGGACCTGGAGGCGCTGGCGGACCTCCTCGTCGCGGTCTCCCGGCGCAGCCCAGAGAACCCGGAGATCTCCGAGGTCGACCTGAACCCGGTGGTGGTCGGCGAGCGAGGAGCATTGGTGGCGGACGCCCGGATCCTCCTCTCCGAGCCCCCACCGGCGCCGCAGCCCCGCCCCTCCCGCGACCAGATCCTCCAGGAGATGACCCGGCTGTTGCGGCCCCGGTCGGTCGCGATCATCGGGGCCTCGGCGGAGCCCGGCAAGATCGGGAACTCTGTGCTGCGGAACCTGATAGAGGGCGGCTACCGCGGGCGGATCTACCCGGTGAACCCCAGGGCCCAGGAGATCCTCGGGCTTCCCTGCTACGCCCGGGTGGAGGACGTCGCCGAGGAGGTCGACCTGGCCATCTTCACCATCCCCGCGGCGGCCGTGATCGAGGGTATGGAGCAGATCGGCCGCCGCGGGATCCGCGCGGCGGTGCTCATCCCCTCGGGCTTCTCGGAGGTGGGGCGGCCCGACCTGCAGCGCCAGCTCCAGGAGGTGGCGCTGCGCCATGGCATCCGCTTCCTGGGCCCCAACATCTACGGCTATTACTACACCCCGGATTCGATCTGCGCCACCTTCTGCACCCCCTTCGACCTGAGTGGCCCGGTGGCGCTGACCTCCCAGTCCGGTGGCATCGGCATGGCCATCCTGGGCTTCGCCCGCTCCACGAAGCTGGGCGTCTCGGCGATCGTCGGCCTCGGCAACAAGGCCGACGTCGACGAGGACGACCTGCTCACCTTCTTCGCCGAGGACCGCACCACCTCCTGCATCGCCATGCACATGGAGGACCTCAAGGACGGCCGGGCCTTCCTCGAGGCGGCGCGCCGGGTCTCGCCGTCCAAGCCAGTCATCGTCCTGAAGGCGGGGCGCACCCGGGCAGGGGCCAGGGCCGCCCGCTCGCACACTGCCGCCCTGGCCGGCGACGACAAGGTCTATCAGGACCTCTTCGCCGCCCACGGAGTGGTGCGCGCCCCCGGCCTGCGGGACCTCCTGGAGTACGCCAGGGCGCTGCCCATGCTGCCCACCCCGCGGGGCGAGAACGTCCTCATCATCACCGGTGCCGGCGGCTCTGGAGTCCTGCTGTCGGACGCCTGCGTCGACGCGGGGTTGGAGCTGATGGAGGTCCCGGACGACCTGGACCGCTCCTTCCGCGCCCATATCCCTCCCTTCGGTGCCGCCGGCAACCCGGTGGACATCACGGGCGGCGAGCCACCGTCCACCTATCGCGCCACCATCGACCTGGGCCTTCGGGATCCGCGAGTTCACGCGCTGGTGATCGGCTACTGGCACACCATCGTCACCCCGCCCCTGGTGTTCGCCGAACTGCTGGTGGACGCGGTCGAGTCGGCCCGGCTCCGGGGCAACGACAAGCCGGTGGTGGTGTCCCTGGCCGGGGATATCGAGGTGGAGGCCGCCGTGGAACTGCTGTTCTCGCACGGCATCCCCGCGTACCCCTACAGCACGGAGATCCCGGTCGAAGTCCTGGGGGCCAAGTACCGCTGGGCCCGGGCCACCGGGAACCTCCCCGTGGCTCCGGCATGAGCCCCGGTTCGGCGAGCCCTCGGGGGCGCGCGCGAAGGGCGGACTCGCCGCCGCCCGAGGTCTTGGCCCCGGGGTCCGGTAGTACGATGAATCCAGTGCTTGCGAAGGGGGCCGGGGCGGGACCCGAGAGCTCCGACGGGTCAGCGACCGGGCGCCGTAGCTCGATCAACCTGGAGCGCCTGGAGGCGGACGTCACGCTCCCGGATCGCGCCTATGAGGCTCTGAAGCGCGCCATCATGGCGATGCGAATCTACGACGGGCAGGAGGACCTGCGCCTCGACGAGCGTCGGCTGGCCCACGACCTGGGGATCAGCCGCACCCCGGTGCGGGAGGCCCTGCTCCGACTGCAGCACGAGGGGCTGGTGCGCACCGTACCCAGGCGCGGGGTCTTCGTGGTGCGCAAGAGCAAGTCCGAGATCCTGGAGGTGGTCCTGGCCAGTGCCGCCCTCGAGGGGATGGCCGGAAGGCTGGCCGCCAGCCGGGCCAGCGACGCGCAGATCGCCCAGGTCCGCACCCAGTTCAAGGAGGTGATCCGCCACCCCTCGAAGCTGAGCCTGGAGGAGTACTCCGCTCTCAATCTGCACTTCCATCAGCACATCGTCGACTTGGCGCACTCCGAGATGCTTTCTGAGTTGGTCGAGACGCTCAAGATTCACATGCGCGCCATCCGGGCCCGGACCATGGGTGACGGCGACCGCATGAAGCGGTCGCCGGTCGAGCACCTGCGCATCCTGGAGGCGCTGGAGGCTCGCGACGCCGACGCGCTGGAGCGCGCGATCCGCCAGCACGGCACCAACCTTGCCGACCACGTCGAGCGCTTCGTCGACTACTTGGACTGAGATCCCCCAGCCACTTCCTCTCGGCGTAAACCTCAATTCCGGGGTGTGCATGTAGCCGCAGCAGCCCTGGTTAATTCCTTGCCGCGGCGTGGCTCGTGCGGCAGACTTTGGACGTGAGTGGGACACGACGCTCCGGTCGGGTGCGCCGAGGCGATACTGCGTAGCGAGAGGTAGCCATGCCTCACGCCCAAGTCGGCGACATCAAGCTGTTCTACGAGGAGCATGGAAGCGGGGATCCGCTCGTGCTCATCCCGGGGTTGGGCTCCGGCACCGGGCTCTTCTCCACTGTGGTCCAGCGGCTCGCAGACCGCCATCGGGTAGTTGTAATCGACCCGCGAGGAGGGGGTGAGAGCGACAAGCCTGCGGGCCCCTACTCCATCGGGCAGATGACCGACGACGTCGCCGGCTTGATGGGCGCGCTCGGGATCACCCGTACTCACGTCATGGGCTATTCGATGGGAGGCAAGATCGCTCTCCAGTTGGCGGCAGATCATCCCGAACTTGTCGACCACCTGATCCTGGCCGCAACTTCTGCGGGGCCGCTGGTCACGCGGCGTCTCTCTCGGGCCTGGCTCATGGTGGACATCATCTCGAGGATCCCCGTGTGGCGTAAGTTCGACGCCCAACCCACCTACGCGTTCGAGTCCCAGCGACGTGCGTCCGTCGCATTCGACGGACGCACCCTTCTCACCAAGGTGACGGCGAGCACGCTGATCATCCAGGCCAAGCGAGACCACATTGTGTCGCCGAGCGCCACGAAGGAGTTGCTGGCGATCCCCATGAGCTCGCTTATCGAGCTCCCCGGGGGGCACGTCACGCTGGTGATGATTCACGGTAAGGAGGTCGCCGGGGCGGTGTCGTCGTTCTTGGAGCCCGCATCCTGAACCTGGTATCCGAAGCTGGCCCAGCAGGGAGAGCGTCTGGACCAGTGACGGTCCGGTTAGATCGGTACCCGTGACACCGATTTTTCGGCAGCGCTCTGAAACCTCGGGACTCGGTGGCCGGGTGGGCGCGGGGCCATGCCCAGCAGGGCACCACCCCCCCCCGTGGTGGGCATGAGGTTGGTAAATGCACCGTCCAAGGTGTCAAGCGTCGGTCTGGGGCGCATCTGCGAATCGGAGCGGTGGTGCTGGAGCGCCCTGACCGCTGGGTCAGCCGAGCGCGGTGGCGATCGGCTCGGCGATCTCCGCCGCCAGCCACGCGGGGCTCACGCCAACCCCAGCGAGAACGACGTGGCGGACCCCCGCCTGGATGAACGCCATCACCTCGTCGCGGGAGCTACCCGGCTCGGCGCCGTGGACGATGAACTGCATGGACCGCACGATCTCCCCCGGGTCACGTCCGAGCTCCCGGCAGTGGGCATCGAGTGCCGCCGACTTCTGGCTGAACTCTTCGAGTGAGCGCGTCGGGCAGT
>JAKABA010000154.1 GCA_021802115.1 bacterium
CCCGGCGAGGTAAACCGCGGCGCCGTAGTCGCCCCAGCGGGGACGGCTACCGCCCGACAGGTATTCGGTGAAGCCGTCCTGAGGTGACTGGCCGAGGTCGGCGATGTTGATCACCGAGCCCACTAGTCCGTCGGAGGTACTGGTCAACCGGCCGAAGGCGCTGCTGGGGTAGAAGCCACCGCTATCGGCCCCCGTGGGTCCGCCGTTGCCGGAGAGCGTGAAGCTCATGATGGCGCTGGGGCTGTCATTGGATGCGGTGTCGGCTGCGGCCATGGTCGGGAACTCCAGGTCCTCGTGGGCGGCCGAGACGTACCCCTGGCTGGTGAGCGTGAAGGTACCCGTGGTGTCAAAGCTCTTGGTGCCCACCACCCAGTAGACGGCACCCTGGTGGATCTCCGGCTTGGACCCCGGCCCGTAGGTCTGGGTTACCTCGGTGGTGGTCGCACCCCAGAGGTTGCCCTGGGCCTGGGCGACCTGGGTCATGAAGTCTCCATTCGTGGCGATCCCGCCCTCGGTGCAGGTGGCGCTGGTGCTGAGCCCGGCCTTCCCACACTCGTCCGCCAGCGGTACCGGCCCCACCTTCTGGGCGGCCAGGAACCCTTCCCCGTAGTAGAAGAGGACATTGGAGAAGAGCTGACCGCCGAATCGGATCCCGGAACACGAGGCGCAGTTCCCGCTGTCCAGATTGTCAAGCCCGGTCCAATCGAAGACCGCGATCCGGCTGTCTCCCGACCCGAAGTAGTCCAGGGTGCCGACCATGAAGCCCGAGCCGCCGTGGCTGTTGTCGTACTGGCTCGGGTCCGGCGGCTGCGCCGGGATCACCGCGTACCAGCAGGTGACCCCGGCTGCTTTGAAGGGGTTGTCGTGGCTCTGGCAGGTCCCGTTGGGGGTGGGGATCAGCCCCATGTTCTCCACGGCCACGTTGAAGCCAGGGTCGGTGACGGGTAGGCCGGCCTCCATGGCGCCCTTAGTGAAGGCGAACTCCTGGGCCCCGTTGAAGAACCCTCCACCGAACCCCGGGCGGTGACTGTTCAGCGGAAACTCGTCATAGAAGAGGAGGAAGGCGTCCCGGGTCACCGAGATTTTGGCAAAGTCGTTGAGAAGATAGGGGTAGCCCGGCTCCCGGGGGTTGTAGTTGGGGTTCAAGAAGTAGACGTTGTAGGGGCCGAACGGGTTATCTCCCTGGGTCACCGCGATCCCTTCGTAGCATCCATCCGCGATCCCGGCGAAGCACCCAGAGAAGGGCCCACCGCTGGCCTCGGTGCTGGCGGAGACGATCTCGGTGAAGAACCAGTGCCCGCCGTTGGACGGGTCGTAGAGGCAGGAGGGGTCCCCCCCGCTGCTCCAGCCCCGCCCCGTGAGTCCCATGACGGTGTCGAGAGGGATGACCGGGGACTGGCGGTCCAGGGCGGTGTTGAAGATCAGGATCTCCCCGATGTTGTTGCCCTCGACGACGTAGCCGTTGCCCGCGCAGAGCGCCTGGTCAGCGGGCTCGACGTCGCCCGCGGCGAGGTTGGTGCTGAGGCTCCCGCTATCGACGGCGTTGATGCCCTTGACGCCGGTGGCTCCACCGGAGCTGGAGCTGATGCTGTCGCAGCCGACGGCAATCGGCTGGCAGACGACGACCGGCGGGGTGGGATCAGGACCCTTGCGCGGGATTCGCGGCGAGGGCATGGCGTGCATGCGGTACGTGGACTTGGCGCGTCCGGCCAGCGCGTTGGCCGCCCTGCCGCTGGTCGCCACTGACGCTGTAGACGCGGTTGCGAACGGGCCGGTGAGCAGGGAGCAGTGTGGGTCCGGGCAGCCCCGGGCCGCGGACCCCGCGAACGTCGGGGTGTAGGTCCCCAGGGACGATGTGGTGGGCCCACTGGCCAGGGCGTTGGCGGCGGTGGAAAGGCCCGCGGTGGCGGCACCGCCGAAGAGCACCACCGCCGCGATCGCCAGGGACGAAAGTGAACGCGCAACCCTCTTGAGTCTCATCTCCTTGCCTCCCCAAAGGGGTGCCCAGGCGGATGCTCCTCACGCCCGAGAAATGAGCCGTGCCGGGAACAACCGCTGGTACCCCGCCAACCCGACCTCGTTGGCGCGACGCTAGCACCACCAGCATGGGATGTCAATGGCGCGCATTGACTAGGGATGCATCCCAGGGTTCGGCGCTAGAACTGGAGGGCGGGCAGGAGAGGGGACCGGCTGCGCCGGGCCTGTCAGTACCGAGCCCAGCCGCCGTTCTGCTTGAGGATCCTCAGGGTCAGCAGGTGGTTGTGCTCCCCGCCGGTACCAGGAGGTGCCCTGGGCCGTGAGCCGGCGGCCCCGGCCACCGCCTCCCCCCCCCGCGCTGCCCTCGATGCATTCTGGCGACCCGCGCCCGGGGCCGTTGGCATCCGACCGGCTGAAGAACCGCCAGCTGGAGGCGGTTGCGGTTCGGACCGCCGGGAGGCTCAAGGCGCCGCGGGTGGCTGGAGCGTCTTCGGGCTCTCAGGCCGGGTCCGGCCCCAGATGCGACGGAGGTTCCAGCCCCGCCTCCAGATAGCAAGACTTTGGAATCCCGATGTCTGCCAGCCACAGCCGTCCGACCCAGTGACGGGCACGGTCCTCCTGGCAGCCGCGCTTGGCGGCCCCCAGCATCAGGGTGTGGTCCGCGCGGACGCAGTCCCCCGGGGCGAGCCCGGAGTCACAGTCGAGTCCGCTGGGCAGATCGATAGACAGCACAACCGCCGAGCAGCGGTTGACCCGGACGATGAGGTCGGCAAGGTCGCCCCGGGGGGCGCCCACCGCCCCGGTGCCGAGCACGCCGTCCACCACCAGGGTGGCCTGCGCCAGGCACCAGTCGGCGGCCTCCCTCACCGCCGCCGTGCCGGTCACGACGGGACGGACCTCGGCCCCCGCCGCCTCCGCCGCCCGCGCCAGGCCGGCGGCCACCGGGTCCGGCACGCCGGGCGCGCGCACCTGCAGGCAGCGGACGGCGTGACCCCACGCGGCCAGGTGGCGAGCGGCCACCAGGCCGTCGCCACCGTTGTTGCCCTTGCCCGCCAGCACCGCGACCATGGGGTCCGACCGCGGGGCCTCCCCAAGCAGGCGGTGGACCAGCCGGGCGGTCTGGAACCCCGCCACCGCCATCAGCATCGGGGCCGGCACACCCGCCTGCTCGGCGGCCCGATCCAGCTGCTGGGCCTGGGCCCGCGAGGCGCCCACGGTCAGATGCTCGCCTTCTCCAGCGCGATCTCGGCCGGGCTCGACCATAGGATCCGGACCTGGTCACCCGACCCCAGGCGAAGGTGCCGGGCCGCGCTGCGCTGGTTGCCGGCGATCTCCAGGTGTCCCGAGCTGTTCCACAGGAGCGCGAACTCGCCCGTGATCTGCGAGTAGGTGCTGACCACCTCGTCCACCACCCGGCCGTCGCCCAGGTCGACCCCGGCTGGGATCGGCGAGTACCACGGTGTCCTGGTGACGGTGGTGATGAGGTTTCCGAACCGGTCCACCACCACCACTCGGGCCGCCGTCCCCCGCTCATCCCCATCCGGGAGCAGCTCGGGAAGCATTTGGGGGCTGCGCAGGCGCGGCCCGAGCTCCTCCAGGGTGAGGCTGCCCTCGGCAAGTCGCGCCGCCAGCGGCCCGATCAGGTCGCGTCCGTGAAAGGTGGAGCTCAGCTCGGCCGGCCCGTGAACGGACTCATCGATGCGGAAGGCGGCCCGCTCCCGGCCCTTGAGCCACATGAAGTGGAGCAGCCCGTTGTCGGGAGCGACCACCAGCTGCTGGTCGATCAGGCCGGCCACCAGCCGGCGGTCGCTGCCCACTCCCGGGTCCACCACCGCGCAGTGGACCGTGCCCTCGGGAAAGTAGGGAGCGGCCGCGGCCAGCCAGTAGCTCCCTGCCCCGATGTCGTGCGGAGGGATCCCGTGCGTGATGGTCTCGATGCGCAGGCCGGGAGCGATCCGCAAGAGCGCTCCCAGCATCGCTCCCGCATATCCGTCGGCGGTCCCAAAGTCGGTCAAGAGCGTCAGCACGGTGGCCATGAGGTGGGGCCATTGTCCGTCATGGGACTCCGCCGGGAGCCGAGCGACGGAGCTCCGGGCAAAGAGAAAGCGGGGTGGCCATTCGGCCACCCCGCTTGACGCTTCCTCTGGGAGGAGATCAGTACTCGGGCATCGCCGGTGCCGCGGCCGTCTTCTTCTCGGGCAGGTCGGTGATCAGGGACTCGGTGGTCAGCAGCAGGCCCGCGATTGAGCCCGCGTTCTGGACCGCCGAGCGGGTCACCTTGGTGGGGTCGATGATCCCCGCCTTGACCATGTCCACGTACTCGCCGGTGGCGGCGTTGTAACCCTGGCCCGCGGGCAGGCTGCGGACCTTCTCGACCACCACCGAGCCCTCGGCGCCGGCGTTGTTGGCGATCTGCCGGGCCGGCTCCTCGAGAGCCCGGCGCACGATGGTGACGCCGATCTGCTGGTCACCTTCGAGCTTGGTGTTCTTGAGAGCCTCCTGGGCCAGCAGCAGCACGGTGCCGCCGCCGGGGACGATGCCCTCCTCAACCGCCGCCCGGGTGGCGGAGACCGCGTCCTCCATGCGGTGCTTGCGCTCCTTGAGCTCGGTCTCGGTGGCCGCGCCCACCTTGATCACGGCCACGCCGCCGGCCAGCTTGGCGAGGCGCTCCTGCAGCTTCTCCTTGTCCCAGTCACTGGTCGACTTGTCGATCTCGGCCTTGATCTGCTCGATCCGGCCCTTGATGTCGTCGGACTTCCCGGCGCCCTCCACGATGGTGGTGTCGTCCTTGGTGACCTGGACCCGGCGCGCCCGGCCCAGCTGGCCGAGCTGGACGCTCTCGAGCTTGAGCCCGAGCTCCTCGCTGATGACGGTGCCGCCGGTCAGGATCGCGATGTCCTGGAGCATCGCCTTGCGGCGATCGCCGAAGCCGGGAGCCTTGACCGCAACCGCCGTGAAGATGCCCCGGATCTTGTTGACGATCAGGGTCGCCAGCGCCTCACCGTCGACGTCCTCGGCCACCACCACCAGCGGCTTGCCCGACTGGTGGATCTTCTCCACGACCGGCAGGAGGTCTGCGATCGCGGAGATCTTGCGGTCGGTGATGAGGATGTAGGGATCCTCCAGCACCGCCTCCATGGCCTGGGTGTTGGTCACCATGTAGGGGCTGATGTAGCCCTTGTCGAACTGCATCCCCTCGACCAGCTCGAGCTCGGTCTCGATGCCCTTCGACTCCTCAACCGTGATCACGCCGTCCTTGCCCACCTTCTCCATGGCGTCGGCGACGGTCTCGCCGATGGAGGGGTCGGCGGCCGAGATCGAGGCGACCTGCGCGATCTTCTCCCGCTCGCTGATGGAGACCGAGTGCTTCTTGATGTCGGCGACCACCAGGTCGACCGCCTTCTGGATGCCGGCCTTGACCTGCACCGGGTTGGCTCCGTGGGCCACGTGGCGGAGGCCCTCGTTGATCATCGCCGCCGCCAGCACGGTGGCCGTGGTGGTGCCGTCACCGGCGATGTCGTTGGTCTTGCTGGCAACTTCCTTGACCAGTTGCGCCCCCATGTTCTCGAAGGGGTCCTCCAGCTCGATCTCCTTGGCGATGGTCACACCGTCGTTGGTGATGGTCGGGCTGCCGAACTTCTTGTCCAGGACCACGTTGCGTCCCTTGGGGCCGATCGTGATCCGGACCGCGTCCGCGACCTTGTCGGCTCCACGCTTGAGCGCGGCCCGTGCCTCCGTGTCGAACAGCAACTGCTTGGGCATATGCTTCCTCTCCTAAATTTCCCCACATGATCCGGTTGATCACTCGGTGCGGTCATTTTAGCACTCACCGGCCGCGAGTGCTAGCAGGCGGCGCAGCGAAGTGCCAGAGCAGCGACATGGCGCGGCCTAGGATCATGGAGGCGTGAGCGAAGTGGTGTCCGCCCGCCCGGGCTTTCTGACGGTGCGCTCGCGGGAGGCGCGCGACGCGGTCGGGACCTTCCTGCTGGCCCAGGGCTGGGCGGGACTGCACTTTGGCGACACCCTGCTGCGGTTGGAGGCGGGGGAGCCGGCCGGGCTCGAGCTCCTCGCGGTGCGCGGCGCCGCCTCCGAGGTGCGAGCCGCGGCCATCGTCCACGGCCGCCGCCTCCATCTCTTCGCACCCAACCGGGAAGAGACTCCCGCGGCCGACCGGCTCCTCGACGAACGTCTGGAGGCCCTCGACCGGGTCAACTGCCTGGAGGCGCACCTGCCCCGGGATCTGGGTCCCGGCTTCGACGGAGAGCTGCGGGAGATGACGGTGGCCGCCACCCTGCGCGTCCCCGCCCGCCCGCTGCCCGAGGTCAGGGCCGGGACCCCGGGCGACGCGGCGGAGCTGTGGCGGATCTACGATCCGGTCCCCTGGATGCGGCTGGACTCACCCGCCGATTGGGAGACCAGGGTCGCCCGCGAGAGGACGTGGGTGGCCCAGCTCGACGGTCGGCTGGTCGCGGCGGCACGCTGGACCAAGTCGTTCGGACAGGTGGTGGAGGTCGGGGGCGTCGCCACCGAACCCGCCCGTCGCCGCCTGGGGGCGGGCACGGCGGTGGTGCTGGCGGCCACGGCCGCCGCCCTGCAGGCGGGCCTGACCCCGGTCCTCTGCTTCGGCGATCCCGGGCTGCGACCTCTTTATTACAGCCTGGGGTTCGAGGTCGTGGGACGGGAGCTCGCGTTCAGGCGCAGCCAGGTCTGACGCATCGGCATATGATCACCCCATGCCCGACCTGAAGTCGGTGCTGGCCTGGTCCGCACTGGCGGCCGGGGTGGCCATCGCCGCCGAGCGGAGCGTCTCCAAGACGAGATCAGGCTCCGACGAGTCCATGCTCGACTGGGAGCTGGCGCGCCGGACGGCCTATCAGAGGGTCGGTCCCGACGGGTTGGAGGAGGCGGACCGGGCGGCCGCGGAGTACGAGCCCTTGGTGGCCGAGCTGGTCCCCCTGATCGCCCAGACCTGCGGGACCCCAGCTCAGGCCAACAGCTTCGGGCGGGTGCGGGTGGTTGGCCGCAGAGGGTTCCTGGACCAGAACCTGGCCATGATGCAGCGGCTGGTGCGGCCCATCGAGGCCCAGGGCAGGCTGGGCCAGCTTCGCCCCACGGCGCTGATGCGCGTGCCCACCAGCCTCTATCTCGGCACCCTCCTCGGCTACATGGGCCGCCGGGTGCTGGGCCAGTACGACCCCGTGCTCAGCTTCGCGGGCAGCGACCGGGAGGGGCTGCCCCAGCCCGCCCTGCTGATCGTGGAGCCGAACGTGCGCGACTTCGAGCGCACGTCGGAGCTTCCGATTGACTCCCTGCGCCGGTGGCTGATGCTGCATGAGCTGACCCATGCCTGGCAGTTCGAGCTGCACCCGTGGCTGGCGCCTCATCTCACCGGCATGGTGGAGGAGTTGACCAGGCTGCCCACGGGCCGGCCTTTGAACGGCTTTGAGGATCTGCTGCGAACCGCCCGCAACCTTCGTCCCCAGCTCGCCCTGGTCGGCAGGGTGCAGGCGGTGATGGCCGTCCTGGAGGGGCACGGCAACTTCGTGATGCGAGAGGCGGGCCGCCGCCACATCCCGGACTTCGACTCCCTCGACGAGGCCTTCCACCGGCGCCACCAACCCACCGGCGCGCTCGAGCGCCTGATCCTCCTGATCTCCGGAGTCGGGCTGAAGCTGCAGCAGTACCAGCAGGGCGAGCGCTTCCTGCGCGAGCTCCAGGCCCGCGGGGGGCAACCGGCCCTGGACCGAGTTTGGAGCTCGGCCGAGTCGCTGCCGAGCTGGCGCGAGGTTCGGCGGCCGGAGCTGTGGTTGCGTCGCATGGGCTTCGACAGCTCAGCCCAGGCTGGTCAGAGCCCGGTGGGGGCCCCGCTGCCCGTCTGACGATTCCCGGTTCAGGCGCGTGTGATGGCCCGAAGACGGCGGTTCTTGCGTACACTTCGCAGGTGAGTTGCCTCAGAGAGCCGGGCTCCGTTTCTCACGGTCGCAAAGAGGGAGCTCTCTTCAGGAGTTGAAGCCATGGATAAGAGCCAGCGCAAAGCCGGACGGCGTCGCGGCCCTGGCGAGGGTCGGGGCCTACTGCGGCGGCTGCACGATCTACTGGAGGAGGGCCTGGCAAGTCCCCGCCTGATCCCCGTGCCGATTCCCATGGGACCGGAGGCAGCGTACCGGCCCGGTCCGAGCTTGCCCGCCGAGCCGCAGGTTCACCGGGTCTTCGGGCGCCGCCGGGATGAGGACCGGGACCGCGACGAGGCAGCCGGCGAGGGGGACTCCACGGAGCAGTCCGGTCAAGCGGTTGAGCCGGCCAGCGATCTGGGTGGGGATGAGTTCGAACCGCCTCGGTCCGACCTCACTGGCCAGGATGGCTCCGACCAGGCCGCCGCCGAGGAGTCGCCGTTGGAGTCTCCAGCCGCCGCCGACCCGGGTGAGGCGCCCGCATCAGTGGACCCGTGGTCGAGACCGGCCATGGCCGACCCCTTCGCGTTCCAGCCCGGCTCCGACGCTCCCGAGCTTCCGGCCTGGACGCCGAGCCCTCTCCAGGGAGGGGGATTCCCATCCTTCGAACCCCCGCCATCGCCGGAGGAGCAGGGGCCTTCCCCGTGGGCCGGCGATTTCGGCGTGACCCAGGAGCCACCGTCGCCCACCGATGCCTTCGGCGCGGGCACACAGGGAGGAGGCTGGCCGCCGAGCCCGTCCGAGTCCGGGGGGCAGCTCTGGTCCGCCGGCGGCGCCGAGGAGGAGGCCGCTTCGGCTGAATCCCCACTTGAGGAGGCGTCCGCCGCGTCCGTGTCGGCAGATGACGGTCAGGGTGAGTACTCGCCGTCGGAGTTGGACCAGGCCGGTGGTGAGGAGGTCGCCATGGAGGCGGCCGCGGAGACCACCCAGGAGTTGCAGCAGTCCGGTGACGAGGAGGCGGCCATGGAGGCCGCCGCGGAGACGACCCAGGAAGGGCCGGGTGATCTGCAGCCGTTCGAGCCCGACCAGTTGCCGGAGGTGGTGGCGGTGTCGGACACCGCCTGGACGGTCTCGTCGGTCGGCGGGGGCTACCAGCTGCCCCGAGAGCCGGTGGGACCTGAGCCCGGGAGCGCGCTGGTGGAGGGGGCCAGGAGTTTCCCGTTGCCCGAGGGCGAGCTGCTGTTCAAGAACCTGAGTGTCGGCTTCACCGACCCGGCCCGTCTGCTTCGCCACCTGGCCGGGGAGGGGCACACGGGGGTCATGCACGTGGCCTCTCCCGACGGGCGCAACACCTACATCGTGTTGGTGGAGGGCTACGTGGTGGCGGTCGCCTCGGACTCCCACGGCCGGCTCAGCACCACCAGCAGGGTGTCCTTTCCGGCGTTCCCCAAC
>JAKABA010000155.1 GCA_021802115.1 bacterium
GCGCTTTGGTCGGCCTGGCTTCGGCCTCGGAACAAGACCCCCTCTTGCAGATCGTGGCCGCCTCCGGGCGCGGCTCCACCGGGCTGAGGGGTCAGCTGCTGCTGCCACTGGAAGGACCCGGCTACCGGGCGGCCAGGACCGGGCGCCCGGTGTTGGCGCCCGGCGCACCGGGCACGACCCAGCCTGGGGCAACCGATCGAAGGGCCGGCTCCCACGGGACAACCGTCTTCGCCAGCCTGGTGGGGCGGGACGGCAACCTCGGCGTCCTGGGCGTGGTCGGCCGCCCCGGGCGACCGGCCCCCTCCGCGGAGGCGGTCCACATGGTGGAGAGCTTCGCGGCCCAGGCCGCCATGGCCCTGGACTACGTCCGAACTCAGGGCGAGCTTCAGCGCCTCGCCCTGCTGGACGAACGGGAGCGGATCGCCAAGGAACTCCACGACGGTGTCATCCAGTCCCTGTTCGCGGTGGGGATGGGCCTGCAGGCCATCAGTCCCTCGGACGAGCCCGCAGGGGTTCAGGATCACATCGAAAGAGCCGTGGGGGAACTGGATCGGGTGATCATCGACCTGCGGAATTACATCTTCGCCCTCCGCCCCGGGATCCTCGCGAACCGCCCGCTCGGGGAGGCGGTCCGCCTGCTGGTCCTGGAGTTCGAGGCGCGCTGCGGGATCGCCACCACAACGAGGATCGACGATGCGGTCGCCGCCCGGCTGTCACGGCATGGGTCCGACCTGGTGCAGCTGACCAGAGAGGCCCTGTCGAACATCGGCCGCCACGCGGGGGCTGCCGCCTGTCGCATCCGTCTGCGCCGACTCGGCAACTGGGCGGTCCTGACCATCGAGGATGACGGGGTGGGATTCCGACCGGCAGAGGCTTCCCTGAAGGGACAGGGGCTCCGCAACATGGAGGAGAGGGTGGCCACCCTCGGGGGCCGCATGTCCATCAGATCCGAACCGCACGCGGGAACCCTGCTTAAGATGATGGTCCCCCTTGACTGATCACCCGGCCGGCGCCCCCCGACAGCTACGGATCATGCTGGTTGACGACCATGAGCTGGTTCGCAAGGGTCTGCGCGCGGTCCTCGACGGCGTCCCGGACTTCGAGGTGGTCTCAGAAGCCGGCGACCCCGACAGCGCCGTCCACGAGGCCGAGAGAACCAGACCCGACGTGGTGGTCATGGACGTCAGGCTCACCGGCGGCAGCGGTATCGAGGTCACCCGTGAAATTCGAGCTCGGCACCCGCAAACGCAGGTCCTGATGCTGACGTCGTTCGCGGACGACGAGGCGCTCTTCGCCTCCATCATGGCGGGCGCCGCAGGGTACCTGTTGAAGCAGATCCGCGCCGATGGGATCGTGGACGCCGTCCGCGCCATCGGAGCTGGCCAGAACCTCCTGGACCCGGGGGTGACCAAGGCTGTTCTGGACCAGTGGCGAGAGGCTCGGCACCTGCTCCGTGACGAGAGGCTGGCGCGGCTATCCCACCAGGAGGAGCGCATCTTGACCCTGGTCGCCGCCGGGCGCACCAACAAGGAGATCGGCGCGGAGCTGCATCTCGCCGAAAAGACCGTCAAGAACTATGTCTCCAGCATCCTCTCCAAATTGGAGGTGGCCAGGCGAGCCGAGGCGGCCGCCTATCTCGCCCATCACGGAGCGCATCCCCCGCCCGCGGGCTGACACGGACCGGCGGAGAGCGGCTGGCAGATAGGCCGCACGACGCGCCCCGGACGCCACCGGCCGTGAGCTCCGGTCAGGCGGACGGCCCTGGCCTCGATCCTGATGACCGGCGCCGCCAGGGCTTTGATCTCCGGTCGGGCGACCAGCGATGCGGCCAACGGACCAGATCGAACGCCGACTGCGGTGGCTGGAGAATCCTCGAACCGACCGCCAGTAGGCTCGCTGTCCGCATTCCCGCGGCATCCGGGATCGGCCGGCGTGACGGGCGCTGGTTGTCCCTGTCGAAACCCAGCCACAACCTATGGCCATACCCCCCATGGGTATTGCGTGGTAAGGTTCTGGTAACGGGCGTCAATCGAGGAGGTGTCCACCATGATGTCTTGGGGCGGTGCGCAGGCGCCGATGTGGGGGGCTGCTGTGGCGTGGGTGGCGATGCTCATCGTGCTGAGCCTCCTGCTGGGTGGCCTCTATGCGCTGGTGAGGAGCTCCACCAGCCGGCCGGACTTTCGGCCCGATCCGGGACCGAGCGCGCGGGGGGCGCAGTTCGGCAGCGCGGCAGCAGAGGATCCCGTGCAGATATTGCGGGAGCATTACGCCCGGGGCGAGATCGAAATTGCCGAGTTCGAGCAGCGAATTGCCGGCCTGTTGCGCACCGAGCCCGGCCAACCCGACGTCCGGGACCTCGGCACGCCCGGGCCCACAGATGGCTCACCGATCCCATGAGCCGCCCCCAAACGCCACCTGAGCGGCCGGAGCCCGCCATGATTGCCGACGCGCAAGGAGCGCCCTCTGGCGACGGGCGAGGTTCACCCCGCAGCCGTTCCGGCTCGACCGCCCGTGTCGCTCGAGGTTATGCCTCGGGGAAAGAGGACTACCTGGCCCGCCTGCGCAAGATCGAAGGGCAGGTCCGAGGCCTCCAGAAGATGATCGAAGCGGACACCTGGTGCCCCGACGTGGTCATCCAGGTGTCATCGGCCACGCGGGCCCTCCAGGAGGTCGCGGTCGGTCTGCTCAACGACCACCTGGGGCACTGTGTGATCGCTGCGGCGCGCGCTCCCGGCGGTGCCTCGGCCGAGCTCTCAGAGGTGGCGGCGACGATCCGCCAGGTGCTGCGGCTGTGAGCCGGTGACGAGACTCAGTCCTGGGGACGCCCAACTCAGCTGCCCAATGGTCGACGAGGGCGTCCCGACCTGCGCAACCGGACCCTCCGGGCGGCTTCGCTTCGTAGCGGGGGAGCTTATCGGCATTGCCCGAAGGCTTCGGAGCGCTGGTGGCGACCGCCAAGACCACGCTCCCAAGGGGGAACACGACCATCCTGAAGCCGATGCTCCGGGTCCGTGCCGTGCCGATGGGGCAGCACCGTGACCGGGCCGGCGCTGGTCGCCGCGACCCAAGGCCCGCTGCTGGCGGCGACCGTGCCCGGGTTTCTTGTCGACATCGGCCAGGGCTTCCGCGAAGCGCTCTTCATGTTCTGGGAGACCCTCTGGGCGATGGTGCTGGGATTCGGGCTGTCCGGGGCGGTGCAGGCGTTCGTCTCCAAGGAGAACATGCAGCGGACCTTGGGGAACCATCGCCCGGCGGCGATCGCCCGGGCCTCCGGGTTCGGGGCGATGTCCTCCAGCTGCTCCTACGCCGCCAGCGCCATGGCCAAGTCGCTGTTCCAGAAGGGCGCTGACTTTGTGGCGGCCATGGTCTTCATGGTGGCCTCGACCAACCTGGTCATCGAGCTCGGTCTGGTGCTTCTCGTGCTGATCGGCTGGCAGTTCACGGCCGCCGAGCTGGTGGGCGGCCCCGTCATGATCGTGTTGCTGGCGCTCGTTGGCGGCCTGGTGTTTCGGAACCCGCTGGTGGAGATGGCCCGCCGGGCGCTGACCCGGCGCGTGTCCGGCAGCGAGCCTCTGCCAGCCGGTTCGCCCGCGCATGACGCTGGCGGAGCCGACACTGCCCGTCTAGGGGCGCTGGAGCGGGCTCGCGGAGAGCACCAGCGGGCGGTTGAACGGGCGCCGTGGGCGACCAAGCTCCGCTCGAAGGGGGCGTGGGCCGACGCCGCCACCTACGCCATCGCGGACGTGACCATGCTCCGCAAGGAGTTGGTGATTGGGTACACGGTGGCCGGCTTCCTGGCCGCGCTGGTTCCGGCGACCTTGTGGGCGGCTCTGTTCGTCACCGGCCACGGGGGGTGGACCAGCGTCGAGAACGCGGCGATCGGCCCACTGATTGCGATGGTGAGCTGGGTGTGCTCGGTCGGCAACGTCCCCCTCGCCGCCGCCCTGTGGAAAGGGGGCATCAGCTTCGGCGGGGTGATCTCCTTCGTCTTCGCCGACCTCATCTCGATGCCGCTCATCCTCATCTACCGCAAGTTCTACGGGTGGCGCCTGACCCTTCGACTGGTCCTGGTGTTCTACGTGGTGATGGCGGTCGCCGGCCTGGCGGTGGGGGAGCTGTTCACCGTGGTCGGCTTGGTCCCCCACGTGCGGCGAGCATCCGTGGTCGCCGTTGACTTCTCCTGGAACTACACGACCGTGCTCAACATCGTGTTCATCATGGTCTTCAGCGGGCTTTGGTGGATGAAGCGCCACCGCGAGCAGCTGGGTGGCGGCGCCGGCTTCGCGATCGACCCGGTGTGCCACATGCAGGTCCGGATCGCCGAGGCACCGGCTGAAATGACCCGGGACGGGAAGAGCTACTGGTTCTGCTCGGACCGGTGCCGGGCGCGCTTCGCGGCCGAGCCAGAACGATTCACCGGTGCCCAGGCAGCGACCGTGCCGATGGTCGCCGCCACCGTCGCCAGCTCCCTCGCCGCCGTCGGCGGTGGCGACAGCCACCCTCACCCGACAATGAGCGCCCCACCAATTGAGGAGGACATCATGGAGCCGTCGATCTCGTCCGCAGAGCGATCCAGTCAGGAGGTCGACCCCGTCTGCCACATGACGATCGCCCGCGAGCATGCGGCAGCGCATCGCCGCCACCAGGACACTGACTACTACTTCTGCAATCCGGGCTGTGCTGACGCGTTCGACGCCGATCCTGCTCGCTACGTGAGGCCATAGGGCAGGTCGGCCACCTGAGGCCTGTTGGAACCGCCGGATTCCTCGCTGCCGGCAGCCGCAGGCGTGGGCCCGCTTTGAAGTGCGGATCACCTCCCGCACTGGCTGCCGGGCATACCGCGAGGCCTACGACGACGCGAGACCTGGATCCGTGAGCAAGCGATAGACGGAGCGAGCCCGACGAGGGTCCATACAAACAAGAAGCGCCTTCGGGGCCGGGACAATTGGGAAGCCAACACCCAAACCATCCCTTCACGTGGAGGCCCCTCTCGAGGGTTCGAGAAAGCCTGCGAGTGAAGCCTGGTGACCACCGACTACAAACCCACTGGCCTTCATCCCAGCGGGCAGGTTGGGTTGGCGGCAGACACCGAACGACAAGCCCGGCCGAAGCGTCCAGCACCGCTTTCCACGGCAGACCAGGCCCCGAAGACTTTTCCTAGCGCCCAAGGGCGTCTGCGAGCGCCCCTTCCGCACCAGCCCGACTGCCTTTACTCGCCCAGGCTCCTAGTGTCTTTGCCACGGGCGGATTCACCAAATCATGTGATGTTGACATGGTGACCGCCAGGCCCCCGATCTCCAAAATCTTCTCCAACAACCGCGACCGGAAGCTCTGCACCATCCCCTTCGTATGAGGAGGATCCGTGGCCTACATCCCTGCCGCCCCATTTCTGAGTCCCGGGGACAACGCCTGGCAGTTGACGGCCGCCACATTTGTCGGGCTGCAGTCGATCCCGGGCCTGGCGATTCTGTACGGAGGGGTGGTCAAGCGCAAGTGGGCCGTCAGTTCCGCCCTCATGGCCGTGTACGCCTTCGCAGCGGTGATGGTGGTGTGGGTCCTGGCCGGCTTCAACATGGGCTTCGGGCACCCCTGGCTGGGGGCGGTGGTTGGGATCCCCCAGCCCACTCTCAGCGCCCTCAGCGAAGAGGCGCGGGCGTCGATTCCCCTGCTGCAAGGGCTGATGCCGCAGATGACGATACCTCAGTCATCGCTCATCTACTTCCAGTTCGTATTCGCCGCCATCGCCCCCATCATCCTGGCCGGGGCCGTCTTCGGCCGGATGAACCTGCGGGCTTGGATGATATTCGTACCCGCCTGGTCGCTGCTGGTCTACAGCGTCAACGCCTTCATGATCTGGGGCGGCGGCTGGCTCTCGCAGCTGGGGGTGGTGGACTACAGCGGTGGATACGTCATCCACGTCGCGGCCGGAATCTCGGGCTTCGTGGCTGCCCTGGTGGTCGGTCCCCGCGTCCTGGAGGACCAGCGCGACTTCAAGCCGAACAACATGCTCCTGGCGGTGGCCGGGGCCGGCATCCTCTGGCTGGGCTGGAACGGTTTCAACGGAGGCGACCCCTACTTCGCCAACGCCGATGCGGCAGCCGCCGTGCTGAACACCAACCTGGCGACCGCGGTGGCCCTGCTGGCGTGGTTCCTCTTGGACATGACTCTCAATCGCAAGCTCTCCATGGTCGGCGCCATCAACGGCATGATCTGCGGGCTGGTCGCGATCACGCCCGCGGCCGGCTACGTTGACGGCTCCGGGGCGATGCTCATCGGGCTTCTGGGCGCGGGGATTCCCTGGTTGACCATGAATCGCCTCAGCGAGCGGTGGCCGTTTCGCAAGGCGGACGACACTCTGGGGGTGGTCCACACCCACCTGGTGGCCGGAGCCGTCGGAGGGATCATGGTGGGACTGGTGGCGACCCCGGCGATGCTGGTGTATGTCGGGAGAGGTGGAGCCGGGGCGTCAGTCTCCGGCCTGCTCGCCGGGAACGCCCACCAGCTATTGGTGCAATGCCTGGGGCTGGTGGTGGTCACCGCGTACTCCGGAGCGATGACGTTCGGAATCCTGAAGGCCATCTCGCTGGTGGTCCCGTTGCGGCTGTCGGAGCGGGAGCTCGAGGGTGGGGACCGCCTCATCTTCAGCGAGGAGGTCTTCGAACTTCACCATCCGATACCACCACCGGATCCCATCGACATTCCCGCCGAACTGGATGGCCAACGGGCGCCGAGAGCACCGGTGCTGAGTTGATGAGGCCGGCATCGCCGCCCGTCGGCGCTGGTCACGGATGGGCAGCGATGGCCGCGGCTACCCCTCGGGTCGAGGCCGAGCCGCCCAGGTCACGAGTCATGACCTCGGCCCCGATGGCGGGGCCGGTCGCCGGCTCGATCGACTCCGCAACCGGGGCGGCCCCCGGTACCCAGCACCATCGCGAGCGTAAGGACGGCCTCCCCCCGGGTTGGCCGCTGGCCTGCCTGCGACCTCGGCAGCGGCCCCATGCATTGGCTCGTGGAGCCGATGACAGTCCGGCGCGGCTCAGGCGCCGCCGCAGTGGTTTCACGCCAGGGTGCTGCTGACGGCCCGCGGACTCTCGCCCACTGACGTCTTCGCCGAGCTGCGGCGCCGCCAATCCGGCTGAGCGGGGCCGACCAGCCACCTCGCCGCCGTCGCATCGGAGCACGTCGCCGGGTCCCACGCGCGAGCCGGAGGAGGTCAGCCAGGAGTTGCAGCAGTGGCTTCTACCCGCGCGCCGGGTCCTCCGGCCGCCCATCTGCGGCGGCCGGCACTGAGAGCACGGCCCCCTGGGCCGAGCTGCCCACCAGGTGGGCGTACCTCGAGAAGACGCCGCGCTCCACCGCCGGCGGCGGTTTCCAGGCCCGGCGGCGGTCGGCCCACTCCTGGTCTGACAGGTCGGCCGACATCGAGCGGCGCTCGACGTCGATGGTGACCTGGTCTCCGTCCCGGAGCAGGGCGATGGGGCCCCCGACCGCGGCCTCCGGTGCGGTGTGTCCGACCATGAGCCCATGGGTCGCGCCCGAGAACCGGCCATCGGTCAGCAGCGCCACGCTGTCGCCCAGCCCCTGTCCTACCAGCGCTCCCGTCACCCCCAGCATCTCCCGCATTCCGGGCCCCCCACGGGGACCCTCGTAGCGGATGACCACCACGTCCCCGGGCTGGATCCGGCGGCCCGCGACCGCGGCCATGGCGTCCTCTTCGCAGTCGAACACCCGGGCCGGTCCGGTGTGCAACCGCCACCGGTGGCCGGCGACCTTGACGACCGCCCCCTCTGGTGCCAGCGGCCCGTGGAGGATGACCGTGCCCCCGGTCGGGCTCAGGGGCTCTCGCACGCTCCGCACGACGTCCTGACCCTCTGGCTCCGGCCAGGCGGCGGCGGCCTCCGCAGCCGCCTCCCCGAGGGTCTGCCCGGTGCATGTGAGCGGCTCGCCGGCGAGCAGGTCGGCGTCCAGCAACTTGCGGGCCAGCAGCGCCACCCCGCCCGCGCGGGTCAGGTCGACGGCGTTGTAGCGCCCCCCCGGGCGCAGGTCGGCGAGCCAGGGCGTGCGCCGGCTGATTCGGTCGAAATCATCGATATGCAGCGGGATCCCGGCCTCGTTGGCGATCGCCAGCAGGTGCAGCACCGCGTTGGTCGAGCCGCCGCTGGCCATCACCCCGGCGATGGCGTTGGCGAAGGACTCGGGCCGGAGATAGCTGCTGGGGCGGCGGTTCGCCAGAACCATGTCGACGGCCCGCTGGCCCACCGCGGCGGCCACCGCCGGCTTGGCCGGGTCGGTGGCGGCCACGCCTCCGGACTGCAGCGGCGCGATGCCCAGCAGCTCGATGGCCATCGCCATGGTGTTGGCCGTGAACTGGCCGCCGCAGGCCCCCGCGCCGGGGCAGGCGACGTCCTCGAGCGCGCGCAGCTCGTCGTCGGTGATCCTCCCGGCCTCGGCGGCGCCGATGGCCTCGAAGACGTCGATCACCGTTACGTCCCGGTCTCTAAACCGGCCCGGCTGGATGGATCCCCCGTACAGCAGGCATCCCGGGAGGTCCAGGCGGCAGAGCGCCATGGCGGCCCCCGGGATGGTCTTGTCACATCCCACCAGGGCCACCACCCCGTCCAGGAGATGGCCACGGCAGACCAGCTCGATCGAGTCGGCGATGACCTCCCGACTCACCAGGGAGGCCTTCATGCCCTGGGTGCCCATCGCCACCCCGTCGCTGACGGCGATGGTGTTGAACTCCATCGGGGTCCCACCCGCCTCGCGCACCCCCCGCTTGACGTCCTCCGCCAGCGCGCGCAGCCCGAGATTGCAGGGCATCGTCTCGATCCAGGTGTTGGCCACTCCAATCAGAGGGCGGCTGAGGTCGTCATCGGAGTAACCAGCCCCCTTCAGCATGGCCCTGGCGGCGGCCCGCTCCCGGCCAACCACCAGCCCCCGGCTCGGCAACCCCGCAGCTGCAGATGTGGTCCCGCTCATCATCGATGCGCCTCCCGGCTGTGGTCGGCCGCCTCGGCAGCGGCGGCTCCGATGGAGACAAACCTTAGCAACCGTGGGCAGCCCGGGCCCGGCCCTGGCGGGCGCGGTCCGGGATCCCACCACTCCCACGGCAGTTGTCTGTACAGCTGCCACTCGGTGAACGTTGGTGAGTCCACGACTGTGACACAGCTCATGCGGCCCCTCCCCCCCCTGCTGGGCTGGGC
>JAKABA010000156.1 GCA_021802115.1 bacterium
GGCCATCGAGGCGATGGGAGCTGGCCGTCCGGTGGTGGCGACCAATGTCGGAGGACTCAACGACCTCGTGGCGGACCATGTTACTGGACTGCTCGTACCTCCGGATCCGGGTGCGCTTGCGGCAGCGGTTGCGGAGCTTGCTCGGGACTCCGAACTTCGGACCAGGCTGGGCGCTGAGGGCCGGCGCCGGGTGAGCTCGATGTTCGCGGAAGAGTATTGGCGTAGTCGAGCTGAGAGCTTCGGCCGCCGCTCGGGGTGGGCCGTCACGGAGTCTGCGTGATGGCGACGCGCGTCCTGGTGGCCCCGGCTGGCTCGCGATTCTCAGCCGACGCGGGATCGGAGGACGGTTGGCTCTACGACATTGTCAGTGGGGTCGGATCCGGTGAGCTGGACATCGAGTTCACCTGCATCACCGGCGAGTTCTGTGGCTCAGCGCCGGAGCGGGTGAAGGTGGTGGCGCTCGGACGCTGGCCGGCAGACGAGCTGGGCAGCCTCGCGCTCCCCTTCCGGGTTGCTAGGGCGGCCCGCGCAAACTTCGCTTTGAGTCAGTTCGACATCGTGCACCATGGCCTGCCATTCGCCCTAGGGAGGTCGTTCAGCATTGTCGGCGCCACGGCAGTGCGCCGCGGGGTGCCATTGGTCGTGGGGCCGGTACAGACTCCTCTAGAGTGGACCGGGCCGGACGAGCGGGGCGGGCAGCTTGCTGTGGCGGGGGTCTCCCGATTGCGGGTCCAGGTCGCCGCTATCGCCCGGGCAGCCTGGCCGCTCTTCGCCCCTGTGGTCGGCCGGCTGTCCGCGGGTACTCTGCGGCGAGCCAACCGGGTAGTCGCCATCAGCCCGGCGGCGCGCGATCTCGTGATAGCGGCGGGCGTGGCGCCGGAGCGGGTGGAGGTCATCCCCCCTGCCGTTCGGCTACCCGCGGGTGCGCAGCCGCCTTGGCCTAGGCCGGACACGGCCCTTCGCCTACTGACCGCAGGCTACCTGATCGAGCGCAAAGGGACCCTGGAGATCGTCAAGGCGGTAGCCGGGATGGCCGCCGCCGGTGAGTTCGTGACTCTGGACATAGCCGGTGACGGTCCCGCGATGGCCAGCATCCGCCAGGCGGCGGCGCGGCTCCCAGGCGGCGGAGCGATCCGCCTGCACGGCTGGATCGATAGGAAGCGGCTCGCGGAGCTCTACGCCTCGGCCCACGTCTACGTCTCGATGTCCCGAGCGGAGAGCTGGGGCCACGCCGTGGCTGATGCGCTGGCGGCCGGGCTCGTCGTGGTGACAGCTGCCAACGTGGGCGCTCAAGCGATGGCCGACATGGGCGCCCCGCTCCGCATGCTGCCGTCAGGAGGCGGGCAGAAGCTGTCCAATGAGCTTGGCCGGCTCTGCCGCAGTGACCTGGGTGTGCTCCAGCGTGAAGGCGAGTCAGGTGCCAGGTGGGCTGCAGCGAACCTCGCTGTGCCGGTGATCGCGCGCCGCTGGGCGAGAATCTACCGAGATGCGACTGCGCTTCGGCGCCGCGAACGGCAGCCAGGCTGAGCGGTGGACGTGGACGACGACGCTACTTCCAGCACGGCAGCTCCCTTGGTGGATACGCAGGAGACGTCACCTCGCTACTACGCGCTCGCAGTCCTCGCTGAGGCGGTCAGCGTCTTCGCTGGCTTTGAGAACTGGCTGCCAGTCTCGTGGCGGCTGCTGGTGGGCCGTCTGCTCAATCGTCCGCCCGCGCTGCGCCTGCGTGCCCGCTCCGGCCCCGTCCTGGAGACGCTTGCGGGCGATCGCAGTTGGCGGACCTGCGTCGAAGTTTTCGGCCGCGACTGCTACCACCTTTCCTCCTTGGACCTGCCCCCAGCGCCGACTGTCGTGGACATCGGGGCCAACCTTGGAGCATTCACGCTGGCGGTGCGTGCGGCCCGGCCACAAGCCAAGGTCATCTCGTTCGAGCCTGGACCCACCGCCTTCGGCATGCTGACTAGCAACGTGATGCGCAATGATGCTTCCGGGGCCAGGATCACTCTGCATCAGGAGGCGGTGACGGGATCGGGCGCTGGGCCGACGGTCCGGCTGGCTGAGCGCGTTGGTGACCTCTGCACCAGCTCGATCCTCCTAGGTGCCGCAGGCGATCCAGCAGTCGCCACCAGAGAGGTGCCCTGTCGTAGCCTCGCAGATGTGCTGGCCGATTGCCCGGACGGGATAGACCTCGTCAAGATCGACGTGGAGGGGGCCGAGTACGACATGGTCGCTACCACTCCGCCCGCGATCCTCCGAACCGCCAGACTGCTGGTGATCGAGTACCACCCTGTGGCTGGACGCAGCTTCGAGGAGCTGGCGGGCCACCTTCGAGTTGCAGGGTTTCGGTGTTTGCGTCGCGAACGGAGTGCGCTACCCGGCCAGGGCGTGGGCTGGTGGGAGAGATGCTGAGAGTAGGTGTGAGCGAGCCGCCCGCGTGGGTCGTGGTCACCCACGCCGACCTTCCCAACGGCCCTGCACACCGGCTGGTCGGAGTGCTGCTGCGGGCCGGCCATGAGGTCGGCCTGTGCGCGATGCCCCTCCCGGGGGCATCGCGGTTTCGCTCCGAGCGGATGCTGCCGGGGGCATCCGACGTGGCTCTATTGGTCGACGATACGCGCCCGGTGCCGTGGCGCCAGGAGCTGCACAGTACCGTCGACGTGGCCCGGTTCGCTTGGAGTGTGGCCCGGGAGGGACGAAGGGAACTGGTGGTCGTGGGCTGCGATCCAGTTTCATTCTTGGAGGGTCTCGCAGCGTTCCGCGCCGCGCCGGTGCGTGTCAGGGCGGCCGCCGCTTGGTTCGTGGACTGGTCGGCGCAGCGCCTGCAGCGGCGGTCGACCGCGGCCGCGTACTTGGTGGCGACACGGGCTGCGATGCGCTTGGCGGATGTGGTGGCGGCAATATCCCCAGCTGCTGCTGAGGCGCTGAACCGGGTCGGACGACCATTGCACGAGGTCCTGGTCCTGCCCAACCAGCCGCTCGTGGTCGGCTCGGGCCCACCGTGGGCAGCCAGGCCGTTGTCCGTCGCCTACCTGGGCGGCCTCTCAGACCATCAGGGGGCGGAAGTGCTGCTCGGGGCCGCTCGCATCCTGGGCCAAGAGGGGGTTGCCGTGGACATTGCCGGCGGTGGCCCGGCAGTCGCCCAGGTAGCGGCCGCCGCGAGAAGTCTGTCCACCGTACAGTTCCACGGCGTAGTGGATGATGTGGGCCGTCTAGCGCGGTTGCTCCACCGCTCTCGAGTGGGGTGGGCGCTTTACGATCCGCACTTCCCCATGCATGTCTACAACGACCCCCTAAAAGTCAAGGACTACCTCGCCGCCGGCCTGCGCGTAGTGAGCACCTTACCCACCAGCGTCGAAGACTCCGCGGTCGGTGTAGCCGCCTACAGCGTTGCTGATGTGGTGCAAGCCACCCGCACCGCCCTGTCGCACCCGCCGGCCTCGGACCTCTCTGAGCATCCGCTGCTGGTGGAAGCGCGCAGGTCACTACAGAGCTTCGTGGCGGCTGTGGAGGCCTCCCTGTGATGCGACCGGGAGGGCGCCGCGCCGCTGACCCGCTGGCCTCTCCTGCACGATCTGCATCAGAAGCCGACCGAGCGGCCCGCGACGTCAGAGTTGCGGTCGCCATGGCGCTGGTCGCAACCGCTCTGCTCGGGCTGTGGCTGGTGCGCAACTGGCTGGCCGGAGCCTATCGAGTGGTTTCGGTGTCGGCGGACACCGTCGATGGGGCGACGGCCGGCTGGGTGCTGTCTCTCTTGGTGTGGTCCACGCTGGCTGCGGCGCTGCTCCTAGCCATTCGGGCCGGGAGGAGATGGCACGGCAGAGGGGGGTTCCGCGGGCCAGCCAGCGGCGCACCGGGGCCGGTAGCCTCAGGGAACTCTCTCGAGCCCGGGCCCCAGGCACGTACGGCGTCCAGTACGGCGACCAGTGCTTGGTGGATTGCCGCGGGGGCGATCTTTGTGGCGGGTGTGTACCACGGCCTCCTTCTCCCGGGGGCGATCACCTGGGGGGACTGGGGATACTTCGTGAACGCCTCGGCGGTCCGGGCGCTCTTCCCCGTGCCCTCCCTGTGGTCGTTCGCGAACCTGGGCACGGCCAACATTCTTGGCGGGGCAGTAGCGCCGGTCGAGTCTGCGATGGGCGCCATGGCCCGAATCGGGGTCCCCTACGCCGTCCTGGAGCGTCTCTGGTTCTACCTTCCAGCGGTTGTGCTCTCGTATTCTGGGGCGGTGCGGCTGGCGCGTCGCCTGGCCGCTCAGGCACCACTGGCGGCATTGGGGGGGGCCTTCTATGCCGCCAATCCCTACGCGCTGGCCCTCGTTTCGGGCGGCCAGCTCACAGTAGGTGTCGGCTACGCGCTCTTTCCCTGGGTGGCACTGGCTGGGCTGGCCTTGTGGTCCAAGAGGACCACAAGGGCTGGAATGATCCTTGGGGCGGTGATGGGGGTGCAGGCGTGGTTCGATCCCCGGACCGCCGGTCTGTCGGTGGCCGGCATGCTCGTTGCCCTGCTCGTGCTGACCGCGAGTGTCAGGCGACCAGTGCTGCGGAGAGCGCCCTGGAAAGCGTTTCTTGCCGCCGGCGTTGTCTTCGTCCTGGCTCAGGGCCCGTGGCTAGTTCCGGCCCTCCTGGCCGTTCCAGCCCACTTGCCTGCGGGCTACACCACTACACAGTCACTGAAAAGCTTCAGCCTTGTGAGCCTGGCCGATGGGCTCACGGTATTTCACCCTTTCTGGCCCACCATGCAATTCATCGCGCTCCACAGTGTGCCTGTGATTTGGCTCGTGGTCCCGGTGATGGTGGGCGTGGCGCTGGCCGGAGCTCCACGTAATCGCGGAACGCAGGTTGGTGCTGCAATCTATCTCGTCTCTGCCGCATTGGTGTCGGGCGCGAACATGCCCTTCGGGGCGATCAACGCCTGGCTTTTCAGCCATGTCCCAGGGATGGATCTGTTTCGCGATCCCTCTCCCTACTTCGGACTGGCGGCTCTGGGCGTGGTGATAGCCGTTGCCGCGGGGTTTGCCCCACAACAGGCTGTTGCGCCGGGGATGGTCCCTGATCGCGATGATGGTCGCGGGCGGTGGGCTCGGAACCCTACGAGAGTGTGGCGTCGTCTGGCGGAGATCGGACCACTCCCCTCCACTGTATCCCAGTTCGCTCTGGCGCTCGGGGGCGTAGCTCTGGTGGTGGTGAGCGCCTGGCCAGCTCTCTCGGGGGCCTTGGGTCACAACCTGGCACCTCGCGCAGTGCCAGCTCGCTACGCCGAGCTTGCTCAGCAAATCCTGCGGGATCCAGCGGGAGCGGTGCTGTGGGTGCCCAGCACCTCGCGCTTTGCCCCGGTGAGCTCAGCGCACCCCTCGGTGTCGGCTTTCGATCTCGAAGCGATCACCGGTGCCGCCTTCCCGGCGACAGTCCAAGGCCTCGACTGGCTCTCAGTACCAAGCGTCGTAGGCGCCATCCTGCATCAGTACGACATTCGCACCGTCGTGGTCCGCGATGATTCGGCAGCCTACCGCGAGTTCTCGCTCTCGAGCACCGCTCGCCCAGCGGCGCTGGCCTCCCTCGCCTCGCTCCACGACTCTCGCACAACATCTCTCCCCGGTCTCACGGTGTTCCACCTAGATCCGTCGCCGTACCCCCTGTCAGCGTTCTCTCGGTCGCTCGCCTCAGTTCCGAAGCAGCGGCTGGGGGAAGAGCTGAGGGTGACCTCGTTTTCCACTGGTCTGCCCGGGTGGCAGCCGGTCGGAGATGGCAACAATTATCTCCATCAGACCCTCGCAGAGGCGGGTATCTCCGAGTCTGTCAGCGGCGGCGGAGGCTTTGTGCGGCTCACAGTGCGCTATGGTGCGGCCAGCATATCCCGTCCCCTTAGCAGGTGCCCATCGGAGGGGTTCCAGCAGCTGCGGGTGCGGTACCGCACGACCGGCTCGGCCACCCTCACCGCCCTGATCTTCAGCGCGGCCCAAGCGCCCCCCCTCGCGAGCGTGACACTGCCCGCGAGCGCTCGGTGGGCCTCAGTCGCATCCCGGTTCGTCCTGACCCCAAGCTTGTACAACTGGGCTCGACACGTGCCGCTGAAGGACTGTGTCCTCGTGCTGAGCGGCCAGCCTTCCCAGCCAGGCGTGATGTCGTCCGTGGAAATTGGGTCGCTGTCCCTCTCCGCCACGGCACTCCTACCCGCCAACTGCGCTGCCACAGCTATCGCGTCATCTCCAATCTGGTGCCACCCCATGCCCCCAACGGGAGCGCTGATGACAGCTGGCGGCGACAGGATAGCCGCCACCCTTCCGCCCGCGCCCGGGACTCGGTTGCTGGTGTTCTGGCAGCATTTCAACGGTGGCTGGATAGCCCGCACCAGATCTGGCCAGCTGTTGCGCCATGTCCAGGTGGACGGCTGGGCCAACGGCTTTGTCGTGCCCGGTGCGCCGCAGGCCACTATGGTGCGCGTCGTGTACCAGCCGCAGAGCTTGGTGGTGTACGGATATGGCGCGCTGCTGTGCGCGCTCGCCATCGTGCTCCTGGGTGGCTTGACACTGCTCATGAGCCGCCGCGCAAGTCGGCGGCGGCCGCATCGAGCCCAGCGGGGGGAGCGCCGTCTCCGTGGGCGGTGAATACCCGCGCCAGTCAGCTACACTGGCCGTCTTAGCCCTCGGCGGCCAATGGCTGGAGGCCTCGGACCCTGCCCCTACCCCTGGCCAGCACCAGTGAGTATGCAGGCGGAGCCTTCCTGCGCCAAGGGCTGGACGTGCCACAGGAGGTCATGGGTTGGATCATAGGCAAATGCGCCCGATGACGCTGAACAGACAGATTGCTTGGCTATAGTCGCGGGATCGGGAATGGTAGACCGACCGGCTCGTCCGGGCCACCTCGCCATCCCCCGTCCCTGCGTCGGCAGGGTTAACCAGGGTGTCAGCTTACCGAGTTAGGCTTAACGGTACGTGAGGCAAGACATCAACGTCGGGGAGCTCGTCCCGGAACTCCAGTAGTGTGCGTACCAGGGTTCGAGGAAAGGGGCTCTGTTTGGACCGACGCAGTCTACCTTTGGCACGAGAGGATCGTGCCGCGATGGGTAGTACGGCGGGAGGGTACAGTTGTTCCTTGTTGCCCCCTTGCTATCGTCTCCCTCCGTGAGGACTTGTAACATTTGCCGCGAGACTCATCGGTGACTGCCCTTCCGGCTCCAGATCGTCCCTGGGTACCAGTCGGCCACGACAGGCTGTTGATGACCTGGTCCGGGGGCATCTACGCCGCTAGATTCAGCGCGGCCCCTCGTCTGGCACAGCAACTACCAAGGCGGAGCTATAGTGGAACTGCTTGCGCGGGAGGGTGTAAGGGCCGTCGAGCTGTCGCCTTGCGGCGTTACTCCTGTCGTTCGGACCAGCACTTGCCATACACCTCCCGTGCTCCAACTGACATGGTGGCCGCATCGACTCAGGCGAGGCCACGTTCGTGGTGGCTGGGAGCGGGCAACATCTCATGGCGGCGCGACGGCGCAAGGACGCCCTCCGAGGTCGTCGCCTTCGGGGGTGACAGTCTTGCTCCTGGGAACAGCCCGGCTGGCCAGCGGGCAACACCGTCGCATGTGGCGAGAGCGGTGGTCGATGCGGGCCAGGGTGTTGGTGGATCGCGGAAACGGCTGAGGTGTGGCTCCGGGCCTGGCCAAGCGCCTTGCGCGTCGGCAAAGTGACGGGACTCAGGCCGTGACTACGGGAAGTGCTCTAGAGTGAGCCGCATCGCCGTCATCGGGGCTGGCTATGTTGGGCTTACAACCGCCGTATGCCTGAGTCACCTGGGGCACACCGTCCATTGCTCCGATGTCCTAGCCGATCGCGTTGCTCTCCTCAATCAGGGGCAGCTGCCCCTTGTCGAAGAGGGCCTTGCAGGGCTGTTGCAGCAGGGGATCGCCGCCGAGCGTCTTAGGTTCACAACGGACAACATCCAGGCGGTGACCCAAGCTGAGTTCACCTTCCTATGCGTGCCCACACCCCAGCAGGAGGATGGCCGGGCGGACCTGCACTACATCGAACAGGTCGCGGGTGAGATTGGCCGGCCTCTGGCGGCGGAGTCGGTGGTTATCAACAAGTCCACGGTGCCGGTCGGGAGTGCTCGGGTCGTCGAGCGGGCGCTGGGCCGCCAAGACGTGGCCGTGGTCTCCAATCCGGAGTTTCTCAGGGAGGGGTCGGCCGTCCACGACTTCCTGCACCCGGACCGCATCGTGATCGGGGCGGATGACGAGGCGACCGCGATCAGGGTGGCGTCGCTCTTCGTCCGCATCGGCGCCCCTTTGCTGGTCACTGACCCGGCCAGTGCCGAGATGGTCAAGTATGCGTCCAACGCCTTCTTGGCCACCAAGGTGTCCTTCGTGAACGCGATAGCGACCCTCTGCGAATCGGTTGGGGCCGATGTGCGGCAGGTGGTGCTGGGGATGGGGTATGACCGCCGTATCGGCTCGGAGTTCCTCCGGCCCGGACCCGGATGGGGCGGCTCGTGCTTCCCCAAGGACACCTCCGCTCTGGTGCACATCGCCGAAGACGCCGGCTACGACTTCGGGCTGTTGAAAGGCGTCATAGCCGTGAACGAGGACCAGGCTGAGCGCACCATCGCCAAGGCGATCGGGCTGGCCGGGGGCTCGATCGAGGGCAAGACGGTCGCTCTCTGGGGCCTTACCTTCAAGGCTAGGACCGACGACCTGCGCGGGTCGCCGGCGGTGGAGATCGCGCGGCGGCTGAGAGCCAGAGGGGCTCGGGTGCAGGCCTACGACCCCACAGTGCGGCGTCCGCTCGAGGGGATCGAGGTCTGCACGGATGCCTACCAGGCCTGCGTCGACGCGAGCGTGCTCGTGGTCGCCACGGAGTGGGACGAGCTGCGGTGGCTGGACTTTGCGAAGGTCGGGGAAGTGATGGAGAAGCGGGCGGTGCTGGATGCCCGAAACCTCTTGGAGCCAGCCATGCTGCGCCGCCTCGGGTTCGTCTACCAGGGGGTTGGCGTCCCGTGAGTCGAGTCGTGGTCACGGGCGGAGCTGGCTTTCTCGGATCGCATCTCTGTGAGGCCCTGGTGGCGCGCGGCGATGAGGTCGTGTGCATTGACAACCTCTCAACTGGCCGTCGCGACAACCTCGCCCACCTGGATGGTGCACCAAGATTTGACTTCATCTGCGCGGATGTGTGCGAGGGAGTGAACATCGTCGGCCCGGTCGATGCGG
>JAKABA010000002.1 GCA_021802115.1 bacterium
TCGCCCCTCACCTGCGCCAGCCACTCTGCCTGGCGGTAGGAGAAGTGAACTGCCGCCTGGAAGCGATAGCGGGTGAGCCTGCCTGGGGCGACGTTGGCCAGCGGCGCCAGCGGCTGGGGCAGGTCCAGGACACCTTCGGGACAGACTCGGATCGTCTCGTTGCCGCAGCTCTTGCCGGATTCGCCGTTGGCGGTGATCCACCACCTCGAGGCATCCCACAGCGCCCGCCACTGCTCCTTGGTGATCCCGGCCTGGTCGAGGTGCAGGCGGTTGCGCAGGAGCCGCCTGCCGCCCCTGGTGATGTGCACCCGACCGGCTTTCACATCCCGATCCAGGCTGGTCTTTCTGGCCCGCAGGTGCTGCAGCCGCTGCCGCTTCATGGCCAGCTCCCCCTCCGAGCGGTAGCCGAACTTCAGCTTGCGCCCTGGCTGGCTGGCGCGGAGTTCCCCGCGCTCTTTGGCCGAGTGGCAGGGGAACTCGATCTTCTCCTCCAGGGTGACAATGGCCCGGGTGAGATCCGCCTGCTGGCGCAGCTGATTGCGTCGGGCGGTTGCATAGGCGTCGTTCGACGCCTTGGTGATCGCCCCCGCCCAGCGCGAGGAGGACTCCTTGGTGAGGGCCCGTTTGCGCTCCGCCCAGACCTTCTCGCTGTGGTCCAGCCCGGCCCGGCTGCGCTTGGCCAGATCCGCTCTGGCGAGCCGCCCCAGATGGGTTCCCAGCGCAACTATCACGGCTCGGTCGGCGTCCGAGACAAGCAGCCGGGTGCGGATCCGCAGGGTGGTCACCGCAGCGGCCTGCACAGGGGGCCCGATCGGGTGGCGAACCCGGCTGCTCATGCTCTCACCAGGGCTGCGGGTCGGCCAGGAGCCGCTCGTCCCCCATCCATCCGGGCCCGCTTGGACCCTGGGGTCTCGGCCATCGATCAGCTGGCGGATGGTCACCGACTCTGCGCACGACCTCCACCGCCAAGACAGGATCTGCAGACTTCGGCTCAACCAGCGGTGGCGCTGGCCGGAGCCGTGACGCCGGGGTGATCCGATCTTTCACACCCGGAACGTCCCGCTGGCAGTCGTCCGGAGGGCCCCCTCAACAGAAGTCACCCACAGCCCGACCCGCCAGTCACACTCGCCAACCTTTTCCCAGTTCACTAAACCGCTCTCATGGGCACTCCTGCTCACTTTCCCGCCAGCTGCTGCCAACCCTCAGCTTGGTCCGCTCCGAGCCGGTCCTGCGGCGGCGGTCGCTCCTGGGCGCGCTCGGCTTCGCCGCCTTCAGCGCCACCTGGACCACGATCGCCTTCCTGCTCTCAGGGCCGCCGTTCCACTACGGGGTGGCGGTGGTCGGACTCTTCGGGCTGGTGGGCGCGGCGGGCGCCGCCTGCGCCACCTTGGCCGGGCGCTGGGCCGACCGGGGCTGGGCCAGGGTCCAGACCCTGGGCTTCTCGCTGGCGGTTGCGCTGGCCTTCCCGCTGATGATCTTAGGTCGGGCCCAGTTGCCGCCCCTGGTCGCCGGGATCCTCCTGCTGGATGTGGGCGCCCAGGGCATCCACGTCACCAACCAGAGTCTTGTCTACCGTCTGTCGCCGAGCGCCCGGAGCCGGATCAACAGTGCCTACATGACCACCTATTTCGTGGGAGGGGCGGCGGGTTCGGCCGGCGCCGGCGTGGTCTATGGCAGTTGGGGCTGGACCGGGGTGTGCCTTTTGGGAGCTGGCCTGGGGCTGGCGATGGTGGCGGCGTGGGGCTGGGACGCCGGTCACCCGGACGCGCCCAGCCCGGCCGGGTCCCCTCCCGCCCCCAGCCGCCGCTGACCGTCAGCGTCCGGGCGCCCGCACCTTCACGACATCCGCTCCAGGATCATCGCCATGCCCATACCGCCGCCCACGCACATGGTCTCCAGCCCAAGGGTCGCGCCCTTGGTGCGCAGCCCGTTGAGCAGGGTGCAGGTGATCCGGGCGCCGGTCATCCCGAACGGGTGGCCAAGCGCGATCGACCCCCCGAAGACGTTGAGCTTGTCGCCCATGGGGTCGATCCCAATCCCTCGTGCCGAAGGTATGACCTGGGCCGCGAACGCCTCGTTGATCTCGACCAGGTCGATGTCGTCGATGGTCATGCCGGCGCGCTGCAACACCTTTTGGGTGGCCGGGATGGGACCCAGGCCCATGTACTCAGGCTCCAGCGCCGCCACCGCGGTGGCCACGATCCGGCCCAGCGGGGTGATCCCGAGCTGACGCGCCCGCTCCAACGACATCACCACCAGCGCCGCCGCGCCGTCGTTCAGGGGGCAGGCGTTGCCGGCGGTCACCGTCCCGTCCTCCTTGAAGACCGGTTTGAGGGTGGCCAGGACCTCCACTGTGGTGTTGGGGCGGGGACCGTCGTCGCGGTCCAGCACCCGACCGTCGGGCAGGGTGAGGGGGACGATCTCCCGAGCGAAGAAGCCGTCCGCCTGCGACTCAACCGCCAGGTTCTGGCTGCGAGCAGCGAAGGCATCCATCTCCTCCCTGGTGATCCCCTCCAGCTGGGCGACGTTCTCGGCGGTCAAGCCCATCGGCATGTAGAGGTCCGGCAGGCCCTCGGCGTTGCCCGGAAGCAGCCGGGGATTGCGCGCGTCGGGCGGGTCGGACGTGCCGTAGCCGTAGCGGCTGAC
Source organism: bacterium (assembly GCA_021802115.1). The sequence goes on from JAKABA010000002.1 coordinate 2,647, forward strand.
CGTCTCCACGCCCAGGGAGACGAAGGTGTCGCCCTCGCCGGCGCGGATCGCGTGGGCGGCCATCCTGGTCGTCTGCAGGGAGGAGCTGCAGTAGCGGGTCAGGGTCAGGCCGGGGGCGTTGACGCCGGCCAGGATGCTGATGGCGCGGCCCAGGTTGAAGCCCGACTCGCCGCCGGGCAGGCCGCAGCCGCAGATGACGTCCTCGATCTCCTTCGCGTTGAGCTCAGGAATCTGAGCCAGCACCCGCTGCAGGACCTGGGCGCCGAGGTCGTCCGGCCGGAAGTCGACCAGGGAACCTTTGCCGGCCCGCCCGATCGGGGACCGTCCAGCCGCCACGATGACCGCTTCGGACATGGGAAACCTCCTCCGCTTCCGCGGGACGGCCAGCGCCGTCCCTCGCCTTTGGCCCCCACTATGGCGCATCGGCCGGCGGTCGCAGAGCGCTACCCTGGCGGGGCCATGGCCGCCACCCGAAACGCCGACTGAGGTTCCCGATGAAACTGGGTCTCTCCCTTGGCTATTGGGGGTCCGGCCCACCCCCTGCCGCCGAGCTCCTGGTCGCCGCCGCCGAGAGGCTTGGGTTCGACTCGATCTGGACCGCGGAGGCCTACGGCTCAGACGCCCTGACGCCACTGGCCTGGTGGGGCAGCCGGACCTCTCGGCTCCGGCTGGGGACCGCCGCCGCCCAGATGCACGCCCGGACCCCAGCCGCCACCGCGATGGCGGCCGCCACCCTGGACCATCTGAGTGGCGGCCGGCTGGTGCTGGGACTGGGCGCGTCGGGGCCTCAGGTGGTCGAGGGTTGGTACGGGGCCAGGTTCGCCCCCCAACTGGCATCGACCAGGGAGTACCTCGCCATCGTGCGCCAGATCCTGCGCAGGGAGGGGCCGCTGGTGTTCTCCGGGGAGCGTTACCAGCTGCCCCTGCCCGGCGGCCGTGGCAAGCCCCTGCAGCTGACCGTCCATCCGCGCCGGAGGCAGCTGCCGATCTGGCTGGCGGCCGAGGGGCCGCGCAACATCGCGCTGGCGGCCGAGATTGGGGACGGCTGGCTGGCCGGCTTCCATGCCCCCTCCCACGCCCAGTGGCAGCGGATCGCTCTCGCCGAGGGATTCGCCAGGCGAAGTCCCGCGGGCCGCCCGGAGAGCTTCGAAGTGGCGGCCAACCTGCTGCTTCAGATCGACGACGACCTGGAGCGGGCCGCCGACCACTTCCGGCCGCTGCTGGCTCTCTACATTGGCGGGATGGGCAGCCGCGCTCACAACTTCCACTTTGACCTCTTCTGCCGCATGGGCTTCCAGGCCGAGGCGGAGGTGGTCCGGGAGCTGTACCTGGGCGGTCGCCCCGCCGCCGCCGCCGCGGCGGTGCCCACCCCCCTGGTGGAGGCGGTGGCTCTGGTGGGACCGCTGGCAAAGGTCCGGGAGGAGACGGAGTCCTGGCGCTCGGGCCTGCCCACGCTGCTCTTGGTGGACGGGCCCGAGGCGCGCCTCCAGCAGGCGGCCGAACTCTTCCTGAGCTGATCGGGGCCAGTCCGGTTTGGAGCTCCACACAGCGCCGACGGCTGATTGCTGTGGCCGAGCCCATTGCCCAAACTGCCCGCCGCAGGAGAATACTGCTCAGCACCCAGCCCCGGACCCGCCGGGATAGCTGGCCCCAGTTCTGCACCAGGAGAGACGCCATCGGAGTTGAGGAGTCGCTACAGGCACTGCGGGAGGCGGTGGGGAAGCCCCTTGGGGTCAGCCCCTGGCATCAGATCACCCAGGCGCAGGTGGACCTGTTCGCCGAGGCCACCGGTGACCACCAGTGGATTCACGTGGATCCGGAACGGGCTCGGGTGGGTCCCTTTGGGGGCACCATCGCCCACGGGTACCTGACCCTCTCCCTGCTGCCCATGCTCCTGCAGGGCATGGTCAGGCTCCCCGGGGTGGCCCTGACCGTCAACTACGGGCTGAACCGGGTGCGCTTCGTGTCCCCGGTGCCGGTCGGCTCCAGAGTTCGGGCGACCGCCGTGGCGCAGGCACTGACCGATGTCGAGGGGGGGGTGCAGCTGGTGCTCGAGGTGACAGTGGAGATTGAGGGCCGGGAGAAGCCCGCCTGCGTGGCGGAGACGGTCACCCGTCTGTACACCGGCTCCTAGTGCGCATGGAGGTGATGCGATGAGTTTGACGGAGAAGGTGGCGCTGGTCACCGGGGCCGGTCGCGGCATCGGGGCGGCGACCGCCAGGCGCCTGGCCGCCGGAGGGGCCGCGGTGGTGGTGTCTGACATCGACCACGAGGTCGCCGAGGCGACCGCGGCCAGCCTGCGGAAAGAGGGTCGACGAGCGCTGGCCGTGGCCTGCGACGTCAGCCGCCGCGCCGACGTCCAGACGATGGTCGAGCGGACCGTGGCTGAGTTCGGCCACCTGGATGTCCTGGTCACCTGCGCGGGCCTGATCCGGGACAACCTGGTCTACAAGATGACCGAGGAGGATTGGGACCTGGTCATCGACACTCACCTCAAGGGCAGCTTCCTGTGCGCTCAGGCGGCCCAGTCGGTGATGGTGCCACAGAAGTCGGGCCGGATCGTCCTGATCTCATCGACGTCGGCCCTCGGCAACCGGGGTCAGGCCAACTACTCGGCCGCCAAGATGGGCATCCAGGGGCTGGCCCGGACCTTGGCCCTGGAGCTGGGCCGGTACGAGATAACCGTCAACGTGGTGGCCCCCGGCTTCATCGAGACCCGAATGACCGAGGCCACCGCCGAGCGGATGGGCATCAGCTTCGAGCAGCTCACTGCCGGGGTCGCTGCCACCAACCCCATCCCTCGCACCGGTAAGCCCGAGGACGTGGCGGGCGTGATCGCGTTCCTGGCCGACGATGAGGCCAGCTACGTGACCGGGCAGGTCATCTACGTGCGCGGGGCACCCTAGGCCACCGCCCGATGAGCCCGGATCACGGCGGGTCACCGAGCCTGGAGGGGCGGGTCGCCATCGTCACCGGCGCCAGTCGTGGGATCGGGGAGGCGATCGCAGCCGAGCTGCTGGCCGCCGGGGCCCTGGTGGCCATCACCGGGCGCAAGCCAGACGGGATCGCGGCCGCCGCCGCGCGGCTGAGCGGCAAAGGGTCCGAGCGGGTGCTCCCCGTGAGCGCCCACGCCGGCCGCCCCGCGGATTCGGAGCGCCTGGTCGGGCAGACCATGGCGCGCTGGGGCCGGATCGACATCTTGGTCAACAACGCCGCCACCAACCCCCACTTCGGCATGACTCTGGATGTCGACCTCGGGGCCTGGGACAAGACCTTTGAGGTCAATTTGCGGGGGCCGCTCATCCTGACCCAGTTGGTGCATCGCGCCTGGATGGGCGCGCACGGCGGGGCGATCGTCAACGTGGCCAGCATCGGCGGCCTCCAGCCCGCCCGCGGGCTGGGGGTCTACGACGTCACCAAGGCGGCCCTGATCATGCTCACCCGACAGCTCGCGCTGGAGCTGGGTGGGGCTGGGATCCGCGTCAACGCGGTGGCCCCTGGGATCGTCAAGACAGACTTCTCAGCGCCGCTCTGGGGCAGCCAGGCGATCTCCCGCAACTGGCTGGAGCACAATCCGCTGGGTCGCTTTGGTGAGCCCGAGGAGGTGGCGCGGGCGGTGGCCTTCCTGGCCTCCGACCAAGCCTCTTACATCAACGGGGCGGTGCTCCCCATCGACGGGGGCCAGTGAGGCGGGTCAGGGCCAACCCACGGCGGCTGCTGCACAGCTGCTGGTGGCTGATCTTGTGGCATTGACCATTGCTCCTCGGCGGTCCCCGCCGAATACTGCGGAGCATCTCTGGGCGGGCTGGCCGGTCCCTCGGCGGGGCCGCTCCGGCACCACCTGGCTGATCGCGGACCGACCGGGCTTGACAGGTCGCAGCGGAGCGGAGAGGATGCCATCGGCGTCCCGTGGAATCTCAGGAGGTGGGCGGTGGATCTCAGGGACAGTGCGGAGGAGGCGGCGTTTCGGGACCGCTTGCGGGCCTGGATAGCGGCCAACCTGCCCGCGAGCCTGCGCGGTCAGGGCACCCGGACCGAACAGCTGGAGCCGCTCCGAAAGTGGAGCGCGGCCCTCTCGAAGGCCGGTTACGGCGGTCTGACCTGGCCCCAGGAGTACGGCGGCGGCGGCGCCAGCCATGCCCTGGACGCGATCCTGCTGCAGGAACTGGCGCGGGCCGACGCGCCCCAGCATGTGGGCGCGATCGGGCTGGGGATGGCCGGCCCAACCATCATGGTGCACGGGACCGAGGCGCAGAAAACCCAGCACCTGCGCCGAATCCTGGACGCGGAGGAGATCTGGTGCCAGGGCTTCTCTGAGCCCGGGGCGGGCTCGGACCTGGCCTCCGTGCGCACCCGGTCGGAGCTGCGCGGGGACACCTTCGTAGTCAATGGTCAGAAGGTGTGGTCGTCCTATGCCCACATCGCCGACTGGTGCATCCTGGTCACCCTCAGCGATCCGGCCGCCCCGCGCTACCACGGCCTCACCTACATGCTGGTCGACATGCACTCCAAGGGGGTGGAGGTCAGGCCCTTGCGCCAGATCACCGGGGAGGCCGACTTCAACGAGATCTTCCTGACCGAGGTGGAGGTTCCCCGGACCAACGTCCTGGGCGAGATCGGTGAGGGGTGGCAGGTGGCCATGACCACCTTGTTGCACGAGCGCGCCACCCTGGGGTTTGCCTTGACCGGCCTGCTCGACGCCAACGTCCAGGCCCTGCTCCGGCTGGCGGGGGAGCACCCTGGGGAGGCAGACGAGTTGCTCGGAGAGATTGCCCGGGAGTGGATCCAGCTGCAGGCCCTGCAGCTCACCGCCTACCGGTCCCTGGGTGAGCTGGACCGCACCGGCATGCCCGGACCGGAGGGATCGGCGATCAAGCTGGCCTGGTCGGAGTCGAACCAGCGGGTCACCAAGCTGGCGCGGTTCCTGCTCGGCGAGGAGGGGGTCGTGGACGACGGGTTCTGGAACTACCAGCAGTTGCGCAGCCGGGGCAACACCATCGAGGCCGGAACCTCTGAGATCCTCCGCAACATCATCGCCGAGCGCGTGCTCGGGCTGCCCAGGTCACGCTGATGGACTTCACCTTCAGCTCGGAGCAGCGCGAGCTGCGAGATCAGGCACGCTCGTTCCTCGAGGCTCACTTCCCACCGTCCCGGGTGGCTCAGCTCGCCGAGTCCGAGGTCGGCTGGGACGCCGACATATGGCCGCAGCTCGCCCAGCTGGGCTGGCTCGGGGTAGCGGTGCCCGAGGATCTGGGGGGAGCCGGCCTGAGCTTCATCGAGGAGGCGATCCTGATCGAGGAATTCGGGCGCGCTCTTTTCCCGGGTCCCTACCTCTCCACTATCGGCTTCGCCCGTCCGGCGCTCTCCGGGAACCGGCTCGCCGAGGTGGCGACCGGGAGCCGGCGCTGGTCGGCCAGCCTGGCCGCATCCAGGCTGGTCCCGGACCTGGCCCTGGTGGATCAGGTGGTCCTGCTGAGTGGCGACCAGCTGCTGGCGGTGGCGCCGGAGGGACGGCCCGCCACCTCGATCGACAGCACTCGCCGGATGGCGGCCCTGTCCAGCTCGGAGGGGGAGGTCTTGGCCTTTGGCCCGCGGGCCGCTGAGCTGGCCCAGGCGATGCAGGTCCGGCTCGCCACCGCGCTGGCGCTGGAGGCGGTCGGAGTGGCGCAGCGGGTCCTGGAGTGGGGCCTGGAACATGCCCGCACCCGGGAGCAGTTCGGACGTCCGATCGGATCCTACCAGGCGGTCTCGCATCCCCTGGTGGACACCTTTGTGGAGGTCGAGCTGGCCCGCTCACTCGCCTACTGGGCCGCCTGGTGCATCAGCGTTGACGATGCCCGGGTGGACCTGGCGGCGGCGGCCGCCAAGTCGGCCGCTGCCGAGGCGGCCGTCCACGCCTGCGAGCGTGTCATCCAGGTTCACGGCGGCATGGGGTTCACCTGGGCGAGCCCGCTCCATCGCTACTACAAGCGAGCTCTTTGGATCGAGCACTTCGGTGGGTCGCCCGCCCAGCATCGCCGCCGCTTGGCGAGCCAGCTGCTGGCCGGTGGGGGGTCGATCGCCGATGGCCAGCCGGTGCACCGAGGAGGGTGACAGCCATGGGCATGATGCACGCGTCGCTCAACACCTGGATGATGTTCGAGCACGCCGGACGCTACTTCGGGGACACCGAGATCGTCACCCAGGTCGGCCCCGGCCAGCGCCACCGCTACACCTACGCCGAGTTCAGCGCCCGCAGCCAGCAATTGATGCACACTCTGGATGCCCTGGGGCTGCCCCCCGGGGCGCCGGTGGCGACGCTGGCGTGGAATGGCTACCGCCACCTGGAGTGCTACTTCGGGATCCCCTGCACCGGACGGGTGCTGCACACCCTGAACCCGCGCCTGCCCACTCCCGACCTGGAGTTCATCATCCAGTCCGCTGGCGACCAGGCGATTCTGGTCGACAGCAGCCTGATCCCGGTGTTGGAGCGGATCCAGGAGTCGCTGGGCGCCGTCAAGCACATCATCGTGCTCGCCGACCAGGTCCCTGAGACCACCTTGCCTAAGGTGCTCGCCTATGAACAGTTGCTGGCCGCCCAGCCGAGCAGCTACCCGCGCCGGGAGATCCCCGAGGAGACGGTGCTGGGCATCTGCTACACCTCGGGCACCACCGGGCGTCCCAAGGGGGTGGAGTACACCCATCGCTCCACCTACCTGCACGCGCTCACCACCACCTCAGGGGCGGCCACCGGCCTGGGCCCCCAGGACTCCGCCCTGGCGATTGTTCCCATGTTCCACGTCAATGCCTGGGGCGGTCCGTTCGCGGCGGTGATGGTCGGCGCCAAGCAGGTCTTCACCGGGCCCTTCATGGACCCTGCCACCGTGGTAAGCCTGCTGGAGGAAGAGGACGTCACCCTGGCCACCGGAGTCCCCACCATCTGGGCGGGGGTGGTCGACGAGCTGGCGCGGCGTCAGGTCAAGCTGCCCTACCTGCGCTTTCTGATGGCGGGGGGAAGCCAGCCGCCGATGGCCCTGATCGAGCGCTTCGAGAAGGAGGCCGGGATCACCCTGGTCCAGGGCTGGGGCATGACCGAGACCTCGCCGGTGGCCGCCTTGGCCTGGCCCAAGCACAAGATGAGGGGCTGGGACCCGGACCGCCTGCGCAAGGAGGTGCGGATCAAGGCCGGCCTACCCTTGCCCGGAATCGACGTCCGGATCGTCGACGAGGCCGACCACGATCTGCCGGCCGACGGCACCACCATCGGTGAGCTCCTGGTGCGCGGCCCCTGGGTGGCGGACTCCTATTACGGCGGCGCTTCGCCGGAGCGGTTCACCAAGGACGGCTGGTTCCGCACCGGGGACGTCGCCACCATGTCGCCCGATGGCTACTTCGTGATTGTGGATCGCACCAAGGACCTGATCAAGTCGGGAGGGGAGTGGATCTCGTCGGTCGACATGGAGGGGGACATCATGGCCATGCCGGGAGTCCTGGAGGCAGCCGTGGTCGCGCTTCCCGACGTCAAGTGGCAGGAGCGCCCGATGGCCGCGGTGGTCCCCCGGGAAGGTCGGTCGGTGACCCTGGAGGAGGTGCGTGAACACCTGCTCGGCCGCGGTTGGGAGAAGTGGCAGCTTCCGGATCGGATTGAGATCATGGAGGCCGTGCCCAAGACCGGGGTCGGCAAGTTCGACAAGAAGGTACTGCGCGCCCGCTATGGAGTCGCCGACCCCAAACCCAGCTAGGCTGGCGGGCCGCGCCGGGGCACCGCCGTCCGCGGCCCCCTACCCGTCAGCTGTGCGCCTGGCCCAGGCCGTAGCATTTGTGGTCGGCGCTGCCACCTCGAGGAACGGCCGGTGTTGGTCTTCCGGTGTGCAGCCGCACATTGAAGCAGGGCAGAGAGGTGAAGCAGGGTGGCGCAGGTCGCCGCACCCGGGCCGGCAGCGAGGCGGACTCCGTCTGGGGAGTCGATGCGGGTGCTGGCGTCGCTGGCGCACTCCCTCCACCAGCGTCTCCCCGAGATCTCCGAGCGCACGGTGGCCGCCATCTGTGACCGTGAGGAGGGCTACCGCGAGGAGCGGCTCATACCGATGGCGGAGCTGCGTCGCTCGGTGCACGACAGCCTCCAGGAATATCTCGCGGCCCTGACCCGCCTCCCCCAGGAGCGAGCCCCCAGCCGGGAGCAGGCGTGGGCGACCGGTCGCAGTCGAGCCGAGATGGGGGTTCCTCTGGAGAGCGTCCTGCGCGCCTACCGCCTGGGTGGCAGCGTGATCTGGGATGCGCTCCTGGAGGAGGCGCGCAGCCGGCCCGAGCCCCCCACCGACCAGTTGATGGAGGCCGCGGTGGTGGTCTGGGAGATGACCGACGAACTCTCCGCGGCGGTGGGCCAGGCCTACCGCCATGCCGAGGCGGGCATGCTGAGCCGGGACCGGACGCGCCGGCAGGCGCTGCTGCAGGGTCTGTTCACCGGGATGGCGACCGAACGCGACCTGGTCTTCGCGGCTGAGAGCCTGAGCCTGCCCGAAAAGGGACCCTACATGGTGGCGGTGGCGGAGCCCGCCCTGGGGACGGTCGAAGGCCTGGCCAGGTCGCTGCTGAAGCACGGGGTCCGATCCGAGTGGACCCGTCAGGAGGAGCGGCTGGCCGGACTGCTGGCACTGGGCAGGGCCCGCCTCGAGACCGTCAAGCAGAGCCTGGCAGAGCTGGCGCCGCTACGGGTTGGTCTCAGCCCGGCGGTGCAGAGCCTCGCCCAGGTCGGCACCGCCTATCGGCAGGCGGAGCTGGCGGTGCGGGCCATCCCTTCCCACCAGCACCTGATCACGAGCCTGGACGAGCGCCTGCCCAGCGCCATCCTGATCGCCTCCCCGGAGCTGGCCCAGAGGCTGGCGCAGCGCGTCTTCGGGGCCGTCTTCGAGCTGCCCGCGGGAGAGCGAAGCCTGCTGCTGCGCACCCTGCGTAGCTACTTCGACCTGGGCGGCTCGGTGGCAGAGGTGGCCGAGCGGTTTCCCTGCCACCGCAACACCGTCTTCAACCGGCTGGCCCGGATTCGTGAGCTCACCGGCCTCAATCCCGGCCTGCCTCGCGAGGCCGCCCAGCTGGTGCTGGCCCTGGACGCCTCAGATCTGATGAGTCTGGCCGGTTGAGTGAGCGTGTCGCGGGCACGGGTCGGCGATCTGGTGGTCAGAAGCTGAGTGTCCGGCAGGGCGGGCACCGGCCATCGCCAAGGGGTGCGGCCCGGCTGTGCCTGGTGGTGGAGAGCTCGGTCTTGGCCTTGGGTGGGGCGATGGCCCCTCCCTCACCAGCCAGGGCTCACCCCGCGACTCGACTGACGCGGCGACCCATCGGGAAATGTGCTTCTTGTTCTCCGGTCCCGAGGCGGGTTGAGGACCGAGGTTAGCCGCGCCTGCCAGAAGACCCAGAAACCGACCGCTTCACGCCCTTCCGGAGCGGGGAGCGAAGGCGCGCCCGGGCGTCCGGACGCGGGCGGGTCCCTGGTGGTGACGGAGCTGAGGGGCGCGATCGTTGAGCCGCTCCGGACGAGTCTCGACGTACTTCATGGCCCCGGTGCTGAGCAGGTGCTGGGCGTCCACGAAGCGGAGCTCGGGGGCACCCAGGCGCCGCAGCTTGCGCCACTTCTCGGTGTCGTCCTCGCTGAGGAAGGTGAGGGCCCGGCCCTTGGCTCCGTTGCGGGCGGTACGGCCAACCCGGTGGGTCAGCCACTGGGCCGTGTCCGGCAGCTCGTAGTTGACCACCAGGTTCACATCCACCACGTCGATCCCACGCGCCGCCACGTTGGTCGCCACCAGCACGGTGGTCTCGCGGCGGCGAAAGGAGGCGATGGCGCGGTCGCGCGACGCTTGCGAGAGGTTGCCCTGGAGCTCCGCGGTGCGGTGCCCGAGAGCGGTCAGGTCGTGAGCCAGTTTCTTGGCGCCGTGCTTGGTGCGGTGGAAGACGATCGTGGACGCCGACTGCTTCAGCAGTTGGCTCAAAACGGCCACCTTCTGGGCCCGTGGCACCGACACCAGGCCATGCTCCAGGTCAGACTCCGGGTTCGGGGCCACCGCCACATGCTCGGGGTCGACCAGGTGCTTGCGCGCCATCTTGGCCACCCAGTCGGGCATCGTGGCTGAAGCCAGCACGGTCTGGCGGCGCTGGTCGGTGGTGCGCTTGTTGGTGCGGTCGGTGATCTCCTCCACGTCCTTGGCGAAGCCGGCGTCCAGCATTTCATCCGCCTCATCCAAGACCAGATACTCCACCCCGCCCAGCAGCGCCGAGCCGCGCTTGCTGAGGTCGACCAACCGCCCCGGGCAGCCGATGATCACGTCGGCGGTGCGCAGCTTGTTGATCTGGTTGCCATAGCCGACGCCGCCGAAGACCAGAGCCTGACGCAGCTGCGGGTCGAGCTGGGTGAGCACGGCCCCGATCTGGGTCGCCAGCTCCCTGGTGGGGGTGACGATGAGGGCACGGGGGTCGCGATTCTGGTGGCCACGCAGCTTCTCAGCCAGCGGGATCAAGAACGCCAGCGTCTTTCCCGATCCGGTTGGCGACTGGATAACGCAGTCCCGTCCCCCCATCAGGATCGGCACCGCCTCGGCCTGGACCGGAGTTGGGACCGAGAGGCCCAGGCCGGTCAGGGTCTGCTGGATGCGCGGTCGTAGTTCGAGATCTGTGAATGAGTTCACTTGATGCCCCTGGGCGAAAGCGCCCGCTTGTGCCCTCGCCGGATCAGGTAGTCACGCTTCTCGAAGATGCCGCTTTGGAAGCGGGACGAGGGATCACCAAGAGGCTGCAGCTGACTTGGTGCAGCTACGCAGGTCAGCATAGCAGCAAACTCACAACCACGCTTCGCCACTTCGGGCAGCGGCAGCTGGACGGGTCTCCCCTGGGGGACCGAGTGCCGGTTCTGCCAGGGTGGCGCAGCCCGGTCCCGGAGGACCGCCGCGTGGGCCGGGCCATGACAAGGGACCTCAGTCCCGGCCGGCAGCCCCCAGGAGTCGGGGCCAGGAATCGCCCTCAGCTTGGCCCGTACGCAGTTGACAGCTTGCCTGGTCCCATTCGTATGCTGCGGGCGTTGTGAAGCCGCCCCCCTTCGCGTATCGGGCGCCGGAGTCTCTGGGCGAGGCGCTCTCCCTGCTGGCGGAACATGGGGACGAAGCGAAGGTCCTCGCGGGCGGGCAGAGCCTGGTGCCCTTGCTGAACCTGCGCTTGGCACGGCCGGCCCTGCTGGTCGACCTCGCCCGGGTTCCCGGGCTGGCCGGAGTCGACCAGCGCGCCGGTGGACTCGCCCTGGGCTCGATGGCCCGGGAGCGAACCCTGGAGCGCTCCGAGTTGGTGCGACGCTTGGCCCCACTGCTGAGCGCCGCGCTGCCGTTCATCGGACACCCCGCCATCCGCAGCCAGGGGACGCTGGGAGGCAGTCTCGCCCATGCTGATCCCGCCGCGGAGCTCCCCGCCGTGGCGGCGGCACTGGACGCCGAGATGGTGGCGGTCAGCGCCGGCCGGGGCGAGCGGACCGTTGCTGCCAAGGACTTCTTCTCCGGCTACCTGAGCACCGCCCTGGAGCCAGACGAGATCCTGACCGAGGTCCGGATTCCTCCCTTCCCGAGCGGGATGGGCGTTAGCTTCATGGAGGTGGCCAGGCGCCACGGTGACTTCGCCATGGTGGGGGTTGCCGCTGCGGTCCGGCTCGAGGCGGGGAACATTGCCGAGGCGCGCCTGGCCCTGACCGGAGTGGCCGACGCACCGGTGCGAGCGGTGGACGCGGAGAGGAGCCTGCTGGGAGCCGCCCCTGACCCGGTCAGCTTCGCCGGGGCGGCCCAGGCGGTCGCCCAGCGGTTGGCTCCCAGATCCGATCTGCACGGCTCCGCCGAATACCGGCGGGAGGTCGCCGGGGCGCTGGTGCGTCGGGCCCTGACGGCCGCGTCCCAGCGCGCTGCCGCCCACAATTTGCAGGGCGATCTGGAGGAGGGAGCCATCCCATGAGTGGACCCGGCGAGACGATCTCCGCCGACGAGATCATCACCATCGAGCTGACCGTGAACGGCACGCCCAGGGTAGGGCACGTGGAGGCCCGCAAGACCCTGGCGGACTTCTTGAGGGAGGACCTGGCGCTCACTGGCACCCACCTCGGCTGCGAGCACGGCGTCTGCGGTGCCTGCACCGTGCTGGTCGACGGCGAGCCGGCTCGCTCGTGCCTGATGCTGGCCGTGCAGGCGCGCGGCCGCGAGGTGCGCACCATCGAGGGGCTGGCCCCGGAGGGCACCCTGGGACCGCTCCAGCAGGCGATGTGGGAGAACCACAGCTTCCAGTGTGGCTTCTGCACCCCTGGCTTCTTGATGCAGATCACAGCCCTGCTGGCTGAGAACCCAGCCCCGAGCGAGGCCGAGGTGCGCGAGGCCCTGACCGGCAACCTCTGCCGCTGCACCGGTTACCAGAGCATCGTGAGGGGTGTGATGGCGGCCAGTGGCGCCGCTCCGGCCGGAGGCTGATGTCCGTGGCAGAGGCCAACCAGCTAGAGGAGCGTGCGGGCGGGGCGGCCCCGGGGGTGGAGCGATCGGCCGTCGCCGAGCGCTACACGGGGGCGGCGGTGCGGCGCACCGAGGACCTCCGCATCCTCACCGGGCGGGCCAGCTATGTCGGTGACGTTCGCTGGCCCGGCACTTTGCATGCCGCCTTCGTGCGCAGTCCCCTGGCCCACGGCCGGCTGCTCCGGATCGACACCGCGGAGGCCAGCCGGGCTCGGGGCGTGGTGGCCGTGTTCGACGGGGCCGCCATGGCCAAGCTGGCGAGAGCTGGGGGTGGCCAGGCGTCGGAGCTGGGGAGCGCCCAGGCCGGCTCCCCGAGTTTCACCCTGCTGGCCACCGACAAGGTCCGTCTGGTGGGCGACCCGGTGGCGATGGTGGTGGCCGAGACCAGATATCTGGCCGAGGACGCTTGCGAGCTGATCGAGGTGGCCTACGACCCTCTGCCGGCGGTGACCACCGCCGAGCAGGCGCTTGACGCCGCCAGTCCGCCCATCTTCGAGGACCTCGGCAGCAACATCCTGTCGGGTCCGACGGAGCAGCGGTTCGGAGATGTGGAGGCGGCGTTTTCCAGGGCCGACCGGGTGGTTCGGGCGAGCCTCAGCCAGCACCGGCACCAGAACGTTCCCATGGAGTGCCGGGGCATCGTGGCCAGCTTCGTCCCGGCCACTGGGGAGCTCCTGGTCCAGATCTCAACCCAGGGCGTCCACGGGGTGCGCCAGCAGCTCGCCCGACAACTGGCCATGCCGCTGGAGCGGGTGCACGTGCGGGCCGGGGACGTCGGAGGCTCCTTCGGGCTGAAGTTCGGGGCCAGCCGCGAGGAGGTGGCCTGTGCGGCCGCCAGCCGTGAGCTGGGCCGGCCGGTGCGTTGGATCGAGGATCGCAACGAGAACCTGACCGCTTCCGGACAGGCCCGTGAGGAGAGCTTTGAGGTGGAGGCCGCGGTCACCAATGACGGCGACATCCTCGGTCTCAAGGTCAAGATGGTGATCGATTCGGGAGCCTATCCAGGGATGGCGCCGCAGCTGGTGGGTGCCGTCCAGGAGATGATTCCAGGTCCATACAGGATCTCCGCCCTTGCCTTTTCAGGGACCGTGGTGGTGACCAACAAGGCCAGCTACGTCGCCTACCGGGGGCCATGGGCGGCGGAGACCTGGGTCCGCGAGCGCATGATCGACCTGATCGCCTCTGAGCTCGGCATCGAGCCACTTGAGATCCGGCGCCGCAACCTGGCCGTGCGCGGGGAGCCGCCCCTGGAGATGGTGACCGGCCCCAGCCTGGTTGGGGTAACCGCGCGCGAGTCGCTGGAGCGGATGGCGGAACTGGTCAACCTGACCGGGTTTCGAGCCCGGCAGGCGGCGGCTCGCCGGGAGGGCCGCTACCTCGGTCTGGGACTGGCCACCTACATCGAGCCCGCCCCCGGCCCGCGCTCGCCTGGCGAATCCCGGGATCCGGAGGCCTGGGAGCGGGTGCGGATGCGGCTGGCGCCAGATGGGACGCTGGAGGTCTTCACCTCCCAGATGCCCCATGGGCAGGGTCATCAGACAACTCTGGCCCAGGTTGCCGCCGACCAGTTCGGGGTGGACATCGAGCAGGTCGCGGTGATTGTGGGCGATAGCGACCAGGTGCCCCAAGGATTTGGCACCGGCGGCAGTCGCTCGGCCACGATGGCGGGGGGAGCCACTCTGCATGCGGCGCGGGCTCTGCGGGCGAAGGTTCTCGAAGTTGCCGCCCAGCTGGTCGATGCCGGTCCCGACCAGCTCGACATCGCCCACGGAGTGGTGGTCGGTCGGGCGCCGTCTGCCGGCTCCCTCACGCTGCACGAGCTCGCCGCCGCGGTCGCGGACGGCGGTCGCCTGCCCCCTGGGGTCGACTCCGATCTGGAGGTTACCTTCGCCTTTGACGGCGGCGAGAGCGGCTGGTCGGGTGGCACCCACTGCGCGGTGGTGGAGGTGGACGCCGGCACCGGACTGGTCAACATCGAGCGCTACCTGGTGGTGGAGGATTGCGGGGAGCTGATCAACCCCGCGGTGGTGGAGGGCCAGGTCCGCGGCGGGGTCGCTCAGGGGATCGGAGCGGTGTTGCTCGAGCGCTCGGTCTACGACGAGACCGGTCAGTACCTTTCGGGGTCGCTCATGGACTACCTGCTTCCCACCGCCACCGACGTTCCGGCAATCGAGATCGAGCACCTGGCGGCCATTCCGCTGGACCCCGACGTGAACTTCAGAGGCGTGGGGGAGGGGGGGATGATCGTGGCCCCCGCGACGCTCTGCAATGCCATCGCCGACGCCCTGGCTGCTCTGGGGGTGCGAGTCACGGAACAGCACCTGCCGCCGGCCCGCCTGCTGGAGCTGATGGGCACTCCACCCACCTAATCCAGGTAGCCAACGGGCCCAGCCGCGATCTCCCGTCAGACCCCGAACAGGTTGCCCGCCAAGCCCGCCACCAACACACCTGCGGCCAGGATGGCGAAGCTCGCCACGACCATCCCCGGCAGCTCCTGCCCCCGGCTGGTGACCGGGTGATGGTGGCTGGGAGGCGGAGCTGAGGAGGTTCGGACCCCGACCGCTGCTCTCGAGGCGGGCGGCCCGGCCATGGCGAGGTCGGATCCCCCCTGGTGGCTTCCGTGGCGGTACTCGGCCAGAGCGGCGCCAGCCAGAGCGAGGCCGCTGCCAGAGGGGCGCCCCTGCCGTCGGGAAGGACTGTTGTCATCCCATGCTTGAGGCCGCTCGCGACCAGCCACCAGTTGATTGGATAGGCCACCAGGAAGCCAGCGCACAGGGCGAGAGACATGACGAACCAGAAGTCGGGACTGGAGGGGCTGGCCGCCGCTGCCAAGGCTCCTTGCCAGGGCGTGCTGACGGCGGCCATGGCAGCCATGACGCCATTCATGGACAGCAGTTCCGGGAGGAATGTGTGGCGGAGTGCGAGGCCGTATGAGCCACCCAGCATCCCTCTCATGAACAGGGCCTGGAAGATAGTCCAACCGAAGCCGAAACCCACCGCGTATTCCGCCCCCAGGTCGACCATGGTGGGCAGGTGCAGTGGCGCCAAGGCGGCGGCTGTCACCAGGATGCCGATCCCATCACCTGCGACACAGTGCATCGTGGAGCCCACCACCTGGCGCCAGCGGGGCGACACATACGGTTGATGCGTGCCGGGCAGCGGTTCGCGGCACGCCAACGCGTAGAGCAGGGCGCCAAAGAGCCCGCTGAAGCCGGTCACAACGACGAAGCCCCACTTCAGCACCGCCGCCTCGGGAGTTTGTCGGATGTCCCAGGCAACCCAGGCGACGGCCAGGGCCACCTCGATAAACCAGAGTAGGACCACTCCCCCAAGCATTCCGGCCTCCGGCGGTGCACGGTACCACGGCTGAGATCTCTCCGGAGGACGAGGCGGAAGCTGTGCCGGCTCCACGAACCTACCCGGCCGGCGGGACGCGGCCGGGTCGACTGGGGCAGGATTGCGGGGGCCATCGGGGCGCCTCACCTGTCGCCGCGGTCGCGGAGGAGGCGCTTGACACCCAGGCAATTGCTCTTTACCCCGGCCGCAGGACGACCGGTGGCATCGGCTGAGGGCGTCGGGTCAGACGCCGCGTCCGGTGGGACGCGGCCTGTCCTGGATCCCAGGGCGAGTTGGCAGACGGCATGGGCGGGTCTGGCGCCGCTCCAGTCCGGGTCGGCCGCCACTGCGCCACCCGCCTCACGTTCGCGCCCGCCGTAAGCTGGGCCAATTGGCGGGGAACTGGGGGGCATGCTCGTGGGCACTCTGATGTTGGCGGTCAACGGGGGCATCCGGGAGGTGAGCGGCGATCCCTCCCAGTCGCTGCTGAGGGTGCTTAGGGGCCAGCTGCAGCTAAGGGGCACCAAGTACGGCTGCGGGGAGGGCGCCTGTGGCGCGTGCACGGTCCTCCTTGACGGGGAGCCACACCTCTCCTGTTCCACCAGCGTGGCCGACGTCGGGGAGCGCCAGGTAACAACCATCGAGGGACTGGCGCCGGCCGGACAGTTGCACCCGGTTCAAGCCGCTCTCCTCGCCGAAGCGCCCTCCAGTGCGGGTTCTGCACTCCCGGGATGGTGCTGGCGGCGGCCGCCCTGCTGGCCCGAGATGCCAGCCCCGACGAGCTCCAGATCCGGACGGCCCTGAATGGTCACATCTGCCGCTGCGGCACCTACTCCCGGATCCTCAAGGCGGTGGCCGGGGCTGCCGGGCAGGCAACGACGGCGCTGCCGCCGCCTGGCCCACCGACGCCCCATCCTCAAACCCGGGTCCCAAATCCGTTCGACCTCACCCCGGCTCTGCATCGGCGCTACTTCGACCTACTTCCCGACGGACTGGTGGCTGTCCTCCCGGGGGCGCCGCCACCCAGCTCGGGGCCGCGCTGGGCGGACGGGGGCGCCTTCGTGCACGTGGGCAGCACGGGCGTGGTGACCGCGTTCATCGGCAAGGTCGACGGCGGTCAGGACAACCGGACGGCGCTGGCTCAGCTGGTCGCCGAGGAGCTCAGGGTCGACCCCAGCCGGGTGGTGATGGTGATGGGGGACACCGACATCTCCCCGTTCGATATGGGCACCTTCGGGAGCCGGTCGATGCCCGATGCCGGTCTCCACCTTCGCCTGGCCTCGGTGGCGGCCCGCCGAGGGTTGTTGGAGTTGGCCCGAGCTCGGATCGGAGGGGTGGAGGATGACCAACTGGCGGATGGCTGGGTGCACACCGCGGACGAATCCCTAGCCGTCTCCTATGGGGACCTGGTTGAGGGTCTTCATCTCGTGCGTGGGGCCGGCCGCCACGAGGAGTTGACCCCGCCTTCGGCATGGACGATCGCCGGTGAGCCGGCCCCGCGAGTCACATCACCGGGTGCGGTGAGCGGGACCAAGGTCTATCCATCCGACTTTGTCCTGCCGGGGATGCTCGAGGGCCGGACCCTGCCCCACCCGTTCCATGGCGCCGAGCTGCGGTCGGTCGATCTCACGCGCGCGGAGCAGGTCGAGGGCGTTCAACTGATCCGCGAGGGTGATCTGGTCGGCGCTGTGGGCGAGGACGGGGCGCAGGTCTCCCGGGCGATCGCGGCGGTGCTCGCCACCTGGAGTCCGGGCCCAACCGTTACCGGCGCCACCCTGAGCGGGTACCTCCGAGACCATCCGCTGCAGGTGGATGGCTGGGGCGGGTCATCGCTGGAGGAGGCCGGGGATGTGGAGGGGGCGCTCCACGCCGGCGGCCAGCGTCTCGCCGCCACCTACACCATTCCCTACATAGCCCACGTACCGATGGAGCCCAGAAGCGCGGTCGCCCGCTGGCGCGGCGATACCTTGACGGTTTGGACCGGGACCCAGCGCCCCTTCGCGGTGCGTCACGAGCTGGCCGAGGCGTTGGCCATCGCCGAGTCGCTGGTCGAGGTCGTGGTTCCCGACTTCGGTGGCGGCTTCGGTGGCAAGCACACCGGCGAGGCGGCTGCTGCCGCCGCCATCCTGGCCCGCCGAGCCGGGCGGCCGGTCCGGGTCGCCTGGAGCCGGGCGGAGGAGTTCACCCAGGCCTACCTGCGTCCAGCGGCTGTGATCGACGTGTCCAGCGCGACCGCTCCGGATGGGGCCATTGTGGCCTGGGACTTCACCAACCTGAATTCGGGGCCGCACGCCATCCAGCCGCCCTACACGATCCCCAACTGGAGGCTTCGCTTCCAGCCGGCGGCCTCACCCCTGCGCCAGGGGTCGTATCGAGCCCTGGCCGCGACCGCGAACAACTTCGCCCGCGAGTCCCACATCGACGAGCTCGCCCATCTGGTGGGCGAGGACCCCCTGGGGTACCGCCTCCGTCAGCTCAGCGACCGGCGCCTTGCGGAGGTGCTGGAGACGGTGGCCGAGCGGGCCGGATGGCAGGGCCGGAACGACCGCGGCGGCCACGGGTTGGGGTTGGCGGTCGGTCTGGAGAAGGATGGCCGGATCGTCACCTGTGCTGAGGTGCAGGTGCACCCTGACCAGCGCCTGGAGCTGATCCGCCTGGTCACCGGCTTCGACTGCGGCGCGATCGTCAGCCCCGACAACCTCGCCAACCAGGTGGAGGGGGCGGTCATCATGGGGTTGGGAGGAGCTCTGTTCGAGGAGATCGAGTTCGCCGACGGGGAGATCACCAACGCCTCCCTGCGCCAGTACCGCGTCCCGCGCTTCCTGGACGTTCCGCCAATCGAGGTGGTGTTGGTGGACCGGCCCGAGGTGGAGCCGGCAGGAGCAGGCGAGACCCCCATCATGGCGGTCGCCCCCGCCCTGGCCAACGCCATATTCGCCGCCACCGGACGCCGCCTCCGGGATCTGCCGCTGGCGCCTCAGGGCCGGCTGGCCTGAGCACTGCCCCGATCCGGTCAGCTCCCGGCGCCCAGCTGAGGGCGCGGTTCTGCCGGGTGCCGGCGCATCTGCGGCCCTCCCCGGCGGCTTGCGAGGTCCACCCCGGCGCGGACCCGGGTCCGCCACCCCGTCGGCGTGCAGCCCCGAGTCGGTAGCGCAGATCGGGCCACCTGGGCCCAGGCGCTGATGGGCCAGGGGCGGCTGACGCCGGTGGCGCCCCTGGCACTTACCGTCTGGCCACGGCGCCGGAGTGCTCGCTCGAGCTTACGGTCAAGGCCGGGCCCGCGCCGGGCGGCCGCCTCCACGGTTGGGGCGGTCCCGAGCTGGGCTCTCAGGCGAATCTCGGCTCCCTCCCAGGGTTGGCCCAGACCGGTCGGCTAGCCTCAACCAATGCTTCCTGAACTTCCATCGGGGCCGGCGCAGCGCAGCCGCGGCGAGTCGCTGCTGCGGCGGCTCACCATCTGGGCTGGCCTCGGCGCGATGGTGGCGACCGGGGCCGCGGGGGCAGCGGTCGCCCACGCCATTCCGGGCCGCACCGCCGCGCCGACCGTCGCCCGCTCGTCGGGCACCGCCAGCGCCGGAGGCGGCTCCTCCACGGGCACTTCGGCAAGCGCGGGCGTCGGCCAGGGAACCGCCCCAGCCCCCGGCGCGGCAACTCCGGCCGTCACCTCGGGGGGATCGTGACCAGGCGGTGGAGCCCCATCGATGCCGGCCCCGGGCTGGTTGGCGCCAGCAGGACGGCGCTCGGGACCAGCGCTCAGGTGGTGGTGCCGGCAGGAGCCGCCCTGGCAACGAGCCTGCAATGGCTCGACCAATGGATCGACCAGGCCGACCGCGCCGCCAACCGGTTTCGACCCGACTCCGAGATCTCGCGGCTCAACTCCGACCGCGCCGAGGAGCGCGAGCTCGGTTGGCGCCTGACCGACCTGCTCCAGGCGTCGCTCTCCTGGGCGCGACGCACCCATGGCCTGGTCGATCCCACGGTCGGGGCGGTCCTGATCGCGGCTGGCTACGAGGGCGACTTCGGAGAGATGGCCAGGGTCCAGACCGGACCGCAGCCGCCCAGCGCTCCTGTGCCCGGCTGGTGGCGCGTCACCCTGGAGGGAACCCGGGTGACCCGGCCTCCCGGGTTGGTGCTCGATCTGGGCGCCACCGCCAAGGCCCAGCTGGCTGACGAGGCGGCCAGGGCCATCTCGCAATTGGTGGGTGGGCCGGCCCTGATCAGCCTGGGCGGAGACATCGCCACCGCCGGGCCGGCGCCCCCGGGTGGTTGGGTGGTCCGGATCGCCGACGACCACCAGGCCAGCGCAGGAGCGCCCGGACAGACCGTCGTGCTGGTGGCGCCGGCGGTGGCGACTTCCTCAACCGCGGTGCGTCGGTGGCGGCGGGCCGGGCTGGCGATGCACCACCTGATCGATCCCTCGACCGGTCTGCCGGCGGACAGCCCCTGGCGGACCGTGAGTGTGGCGGCGGCCACCTGCCTGCAGGCCAACGCCCTGGCCACGGCCACCCTGGTCGGCGGCCGCGTCGACCTGGCCCTGATCGAGGGGTCAGGGGTGTCCGCCCGCCTGGTGGCCCGAGATGGCCGCGTCCTCCACCTGGGCGCCTGGACCCGGTTCGGCGAGGAGTCTCCGCCCCTGATCTGGCCCGGGGCAGCCGCCTGATGGCGCCACTGGTGGCTTCGCTCAACACCAACGGGCTCTGGTACCTGGCCCGGGGGAGCGGCCTGGTTCTGCTCGGATTGCTCTCCCTCAACCTGGTCCTGGGAATCGCCATCCAGGGCGGCTGGCACCCTCCCGGCTGGCCCCGCTTCGTGGTCCAGGGGCTGCACCGCAACCTGGCGCTGCTGGCCGTGATCCTGCTGGTGATCCATGTGGGCACGATCGAACTCGACCCCTTCGTCCCGGTGGGGTGGTGGGCCGTCCTGGTTCCGTTCGTCAGCCCGTATCGTCCCCTCTGGCTGGGCCTCGGTACGCTCAGCCTGGACCTGCTGCTGGCGGTGGTGGCGACCAGCCTGCTGCGCGGCCGCCTGCGGCCGAGCTGGTGGCGGCTGACCCACTGGCTGGGCTATCTGTCCTGGCCGCTGGCGGTCGTCCACTCACTCGGTAGCGGCACCGACACCCGCTGGACCCTGGCCTTCGTCTATGAGATGGCCTGCGTCGGTCTGGTCGTGGCCGCCGTCCTCTTCCGTCTGGGGCGGGCCGTCAGGACCGCACCCGGGTGGCGCGCTGGGCTCATGCTGGCCACCGCCGCCGCCCCGGTGGCGGTG
Source organism: bacterium (assembly GCA_021802115.1). The sequence continues at coordinate 23,751 of JAKABA010000002.1, forward strand.
CTGGCCTGGGCGGCCTCGGGGCCCTTGCAATCGGGATGGGCGATTCGGGCGGGAACTCCCACCACCGCCCTGGCTTCGACGGGCGCAACCGGATCCGGCACAGGTGGGTCGAGCGCCGCCTCTGGCTCTCCCTTTCTGGCGCGGTTCATCGGGACCATGGTTGAGTCAGGGGGCGGGAACCTGGCCACCCTGACGATCTCCGGGAGTGTGCCTCTGGGATCTTTGCAGGTGGTACTCACGGGCCAGCCCAGCAGCGGCGGTGGTCTCAGCAACGCCAGCGGCACCGCCAGCTATCATCCGGCGGGGGCGGCCATCACCTATCAGGGCCCGATCGTCAACCTGCAGGGGTCGCTGGTGGGCATGAGTCTGCGGGCCCCGGGCGGTCCTGTGATCCCAGCCCAGCTGGTCCTCAACCCCAGCTCAACCGCGACCCGGGTCGTGGGTGAACTCTCGTTCGGGACCTCCGCCGCCAGCCCGTCCTCGGGGGACGACGGATGATGGCGCTCGACCAGGAACGGGCAGCCGGGGCGCCGGCGGAGGAGGGCGGGGTGGGAGCCCTTCGACTGTTGACCGGACCGGGCGGGGGCACGGCTGATCCCTTTGCGCAGCACCGCCAGCGCCTGGGTGGCCCAATCTCCCAGGTGTTGCGGGGGACGGACCCAGGGAACCTCCTCGAGGCCGTCGCTCGGTCCGGTCTGAGAGGCCGCGGTGGGGCCGGATTCCCGGCCGCCACCAAGCTGGCAGCCTGCTTGAGGCCGGGCGTGTCGGGCGTGGTGGTCGTCGGCAACGGCAGCGAGACCGAGCCCGCGGCGGGCAAGGACGATCTCCTGCTGCGGCTCCGGCCGCACCTGGTCCTGGATGGGTTGGAGATGGTCTCGGTCGCAACCCGCGCTCAGCGCAGCTTCTTGGTGGTGCCCTCCCAGGCGGCCTGGCGAAGCGTCACGGCCGCCCTGGGCGACCGTCCCCGCCATGGGCCCAAGGTGGAGCCGGTCCTCGGCCCCAGGAATTTCGTCGGCGGCGAGGAGACGGCGCTGGTCAGCTGGCTCGAGGGCGGGCCGGCGCGGCCCCGCTACCAGCGCCGAAGGCTGGTGGAGCGGGGCTGGCGCGGTCGGCCAACCCTGGTTCAAAACGTGGAGACGCTGGCACACCTGGGGCTGGTCGCTCGCTTCGGCCCGGAGTGGTTCAGAACCCTTGGAACCGCGGACGAGCCGGGCACCATGATGGTCAGCCTCAGCGGCGCGGTTGGTCGTCCCGGCGTGTACGAGGTTCCCATTGGCATCCGGATCTCCTCGCTGCTGGAGGTGGCCGGAGCGGATCCGGCCGCGGCCGCGCTTCTGGTCGGGGGCTACTTCGGGTCGTGGCTGCTGCCGGCGCAGGTTGCCGGCGCCGAACTGTCGCGCCTGGCCCTGGCTCCGCTGGGCGCCTCGCCCGGGGCCGGGGTGCTTCACCTGCTGGCGGCCGGCGCTTGCGGGCTGAAGGAGGCTCACCTGGTGGTCGACTGGATGGCCCGCCAGAGTGCTCAGCAGTGCGGGCCTTGCCGGCTGGGCCTGCCCGCCCTGGCCGGCGCCATGGGCGACCTGGCCCAGCCCTGGGCCGGGGGCCGGGACGTCAGCGATCGGATATGGCGCTGGTCAGATCAGGTCGTGGGCCGGGGGGCGTGCCGACACCCAGATGGGGTCGTCAACCTGATCCGGTCCACCCTGCTCGCCTTTGCCGACGAGCTGGAGCGCCATCGGCGCGGGCACTGCAATGGCGGTGCTCCTTCGACGCTGCCCCTGCCGGAGATAGGGTGAGCGACCGCTTCCTCAACGTCGACCCCACCCGCTGCGTGGGCCACGGGCTCTGCGCGGAGATCCTGCCCGAGGCGATCGCGCTGGACGACTGGGGCTTCCCGATCATCGCCCCCACACCGCTGCCACGCTGGCTCCGTCGGCAGGGCGCTCGAGCCAGATCAGTCTGCCCGGCCCTGGCTCTCAGCCTTGACCGTCAGCCCAGCCGGAACGGCCCGCCCCCTGCCCCGTCGACACCGGTGGGCGCCGGGGGGGAGACGGCCGGTGCCTCCTCATGCCCGCACTGATGGGAGCACTGCTGGAATCGCCTCGCGAGGTCGGCGCCGTAGCGGCATTGCCCACGGCTCTAAGCTGGTGCTGTGGGTGCCGGGGTTCCCGCCAGTATCTGCACCCGCTTCAACAGAGGGTCCCATTTGTGCCGCTCCGACCTCCCCATGCCGGCTGCTGAGTCAGGTTTGGGTGCAGCTGCCACCCGCGGGTTGTCCCGGGGGGGAGCGGGCCCGTGGAGCCGAATCGGTAGGGTTGCGGCGCTGGCCGTGATTGGCTTGACGGTGGCCAGTTGTGGGGTCGCGACCCGAGCCACTGCCAGGGCCACCCCGACGCACCCGGCGCCCACCGAGCCCGCTCCCTCGTTGCCGGCCGCCGAGTCGGGCGTGCTGCCGTGGTCGCTGGCGGCCCCTCTCAGCCGCGAGGTGCTCCTGCCCGGGCCGAGGTCCGGGCAGCTGACGATACTCGGGGGGCTGGCGGCCGGCGGCAGCTCCGCAGCGGGGGTCTACACCCTCAACACCACGAGCGGGGCGCTGACCTACTCCGGCTCCCTGACCGGACCCCTGCACGACGCTTCCGGGGCGGTGCTGGGGGGCCGGGAGCTGGTCTTCGGGGGCGGCACGGTGAACAGCTCCGCGGCGGTTCAGGCGCTCCCCGGCACCCTGGGGGCGGCATCCCTGAGTGGGACCCTGCCCCAGGCCCGATCCGACTCCGCCAGTGCGGTGGTCGGAGGCACCGCCTACATCGTGGGCGGGTATGACGGCGCCAGCTTCGACCCCACCGTTCTGGCCACCACCAACGGGACCAGCTTCACGGCGGTGGCAAAGCTCCCGATCCCGGTCCGCTATCCGGCCGTCGCTGCCCTCGGCGGCAGCATCTACGTCTTCGGCGGCCAGACAGCCGATGGTGAGCCGACCGCCTCAGTCCAGCTGATCGACCCCGCGACTCACACGGCCAGGGTGGTCGGAGCTCTCCCAGAGCCAGTCACGGGTGCCAGCGCGGCCACGCTCCAGGGAGTCATGTACGTTATGGGGGGCGAGAGCTCGGCCGCTGGGGGCACGGCTCCCAACCCGGCGATCTGGGCATTCGACCCCACATCCGAGCGGGCGCTCGCCGCTGGGGTGCTGCGAGTGCCGGTCTCCCACGCCGCCATCGCGACCATCGGTAGCCGAGCCTGGCTGGTGGGTGGGGAGACCGCCGCTGGCGCCGTGGCCGCGGTTCAGATGCTGATCCCCAACCGGGGCTTCGGGACCGCCGGTGCGGTCGGGGCGGGCTCCCCGTTCTTCGGCGGGGACCTTCTGATCGCGGACGCGGGCAGCAACCAGATCCTGCTCGTCAACCCGCTGGGGCAGATCATCTGGCGGTATCCCAGCGCCACGGCTCCGCCGCCGCCGGGGGGCTTCGTCTACCCCGACGACGCCTTCTTTGCCGATCACGGGACGGCGATAGTGATGAACATGGAGAGCTATCAGGAGATCGTCAAGATCGCCTACCCCTCGGGCCGCCTGCTGTGGACCTACGGGCATCCCGGTGTGGCCGGGAGCGCCCCCGGCTACCTGCACACCCCCGACGACGCTTACCAACTCAAGAGTGGCCAGATCTCGGTCGCCGACATCGGCAACTGTCGGGTCCTGATCATCAATCCCAACGGCACTCTGGCCAGCCAGATCGGGACCACGGGCTCCTGCACCCACCTGCCGCCAACCCATCTGGGCTCGCCCAACGGCGACACACCCCTTCCCAATGGGAACATTCTCATCTCCGAGATCAACGGCTCGTGGGTGAGCGAGTACACCACCACCGGCAAGCTGGTCTGGACCACCCACCTGCCTCTGACCTACCCCTCCGATCCCCAGCAGATAGGGCCCAATCGCTACCTGATTGCCGGCTACACCAAGCCCGGCGTGATCATGGAGTTCAACCGTCAGGGCCAGGTCCTGTACCGGTATGCGGTCGCCTCGGGCCCCGGCGCCCTGAACACTCCCTCGCTGGTGGAGCTGCTGCCGAGCGGCGCTTTCATGCTCAACGATGACAGCAACGACCGCATGATCGCCATCGACCCCGCCACCGGGGCCGCCGTCTGGCAGTACGGGGTCAGGGGTGTGTCGGGGACGGCGCCGGGCTTGCTCAACGATCCCGACGGCTTTGATCTGCTGATGGCGAATGGCTCGACTCCGACCCACACCGGCACCGGCTGAGTCTCCGATCCGCCGGGCAACTGCCAGGAGCACGGCCCGCGGCGCCTGCGTTGAAGGAGATTGGGAGCGACCGCCCGGTCACCTCCCGAGCTGGGCCGCGGTGATCAGCTTCCCTGGTAGCATGGCCGGCCATGTCAGCCCAGGGCGTCTCCGGCGGCCCCGGGGCGAAGCCTGTCCTTCGAGCCGCGCTGATCACGGGCGGGACGTCTGGCATCGGGCTGGCGACCGCTCAACGACTCGGCCAGGACGGGTTCGGCCTGGTCGTAACGGGCCGGGATTCGATCCGCGGCGAGGCGGCCGCGGCCGGGCTCCGGGCGGCCGGTGCGGAGGCTCACTTCGTGGTCTGTGACGCCCGCGATGCAGCCGCGGCCGCGGCCGCGGTGGACGCAGTCCGCGAGCACTTTGGCCGCCTGGACCTGCTGGTGGCCAATGCCGGCGTGGGCGTGGTGGCACCCCTGATCGACACTCCTCCACCTCAGCTGGAGAGGCTCCTGGCGACCAACGTGCTTGGCTACCTGATCCAGGTGCAGGCGGCTCGTAGCCTGCTGGCTGAGACGAGCCCCTCGGCGGTGGTGCTGGTCTCCTCGGACTCCGGGGTGCGCGGGGATGTGCCCCTGGGCGCCTACTCGGTGTCCAAGGCGGCGGTGAACATGATGGGCCGGATGCTGGCGGTTGACCTTGCCCCGCAGGGCATCCGCGTCAACGTCGTCTGCCCCGGCGACACCACCCCGGGCATGCGCTACATGGGCACCCTCGAGGACCCCGAGGCCAGCGCTGAGGACCCGGCCCGTTGGACGCCGTCTCCGATGGGAAGGTACGCGCTCGGCAGAGAGGTGGCCGACGTGATCGCCTTCCTTGGCCAGGGAGGGGCAAGCTTCGTGGATGGGGCCGTCCTGCTGGTCGACGGCGGCGCCGGGGCCGGCTACCCCTGAGGTTCCGGGGACTCATACCGGGGGGGGCCAGAGGCGGGGAGTATCCTCCATGACGTGCTCACCACTTTTGATCCCGGCTTCTCAGGGGCGGGTGGTTCGGGACAGGGCCCAGCTGCTGCGGCCCGGCGTTGGCAGGCGGAGCAGCCTGGTTCCAGCGGCCCGCTGGGCACCTCTCCGGGCGCCTGGGGCCAGCCCTGAAAATGGTGTTCGTACCTGTTTTGGAAGGAGACATGCCCAGATGAGTCAGCTCTCAGCCCCGGGAGCCGCGCTGGAGCCCGGGCGGGTCCGCTCCCAGTTCCCCGCCCTTCGCGATGGTTACGCCTACCTGGACGGCGCAGCCGGGACCCAGGTGCCTCAGATGGTCATCGATGCCATCGCCGACGCCTACACGGCTGGGCTCGGCAACACCGGGGGCGCATTCCCCGCCAGCCTTCGCAGCGAGGCCATGGTGGCCGAGGCGAGGCGGGCGGTCGCGGACCTGGTGGGGGGAGTGGCGGACGGGGTCATCCTGGGACCCAACATGACCACCCTCACCTACCGGCTCTCCTACGCCCTCGCCAAGACCTGGGGTCCGGGCGATGAGGTGGTGGTCTCCCAGCTGGATCACGATGCCGACGTGCGACCGTGGGTGCAGGCCGCCCAGCGGGCGGGCGCCCGGGTCCGCTGGGCCCTGGTGGACCCCGCGACCGGGCAGCTGGACAGCGCTCAGTACGCCGAGCTGGTGGGTCCGCGCACCAGGTTGGTGGCGGTGACCGCGGCCAGCAACGTGCTCGGGATCCGCCCCGCAGTCGCCCGGATCACGGCGACGGCCCATCGGGCCGGCGCTCTCACCTACGTCGACGGGGTCCACGCCACGCCGCACGGGCCCATCGACGTGGCGGCGTTGGGGGCCGACTTCTACGCGACCAGCGCCTACAAGTGGTGCGGTCCCCATGTTGGCGCGGTGGTGGCCGATCCGGCGCTCCTGGAGACCATCCACCCGGACAAGCTGGTCCCCTCGCCCGAGGAGGTGCCGGAGCGCTTCGAAACAGGTACGCCGGCATTTGCCGATCTGGCCGGGGTGACGGCCGCGGTGGAGCACCTGGCCGACCTGGTCCAGGGTGGCGGAGGGACCAGGAGGCAGCGCCTGCTGACCGCCATGACCGCGGTCGAGGACTATGAGTCGCGGCTGTTCGCCGTGCTTCTGGGCGGACTGGAGGAGATGGGCCACGTCGCCTTGCATGGCCATGCGGAGGACCGGGCGCCGACCGCCTACTTCACAGTTCGCGGCCACACTCCCGACCAGGTGGCTGCCGCCCTGGCTCGCCGTCAGGTGAACGTGTGGAGCGGCGACAACTACGCCTGGGAGGTGACGGGAGCTCTCGGGATCAGGGATTCCGGGAGCGCCGTGCGCGCGGGGCTGGTCCACTACAACGATGGCTCCGATGTGGACCGGCTGCTGGCGGCGGTCGCCGAATTGGCCGATTGACCAATCCCGGACCCGGTCAGGCAGGCGACCGCCGGCTCCGTGACCTACTCACGGGGGGCCACACCCGCGGGCTCGACCGGCTCAGCTTGGGTGCGGCTTGATGGCTGGCGACGGGTGGGTGCTGGGAGAGCTGGAGGCGCCGGCGCCTGAGCTGACCCTGGTCGCGGTGGAGGCCGTCGCAGCCGACCACTTCGGGATCGTGGGCCGCGCCACTCCGCTGGTCAGCGAGCGCGACCAGAACTTCCGAATCGTCACCGCCGACCATAGCGCCTTCGTGCTCAAGGTGAGCAATCCCAAGGACGGCGACGATGCGCTCCAACTCCAGGCCGGAGCGATGCTCCATTCGGCCCAGGTCGACCCAGGCCTGCCCCTCATGCGGCCGCTCCCAGGCGGTCCGGGCCAGGTGGAGGTGCCGGACGAGGTCGGTGGGCGGCTCCTGGTCCGCATGTTCACCTTCATGCCAGGTCGCCATCTGGAGATCCAGGAGCTGACGCCAGAGGCACTGTGGGGGTTGGGCGTGTGTTCCGCCCGGCTGGCCCGATCCCTACGCGGCTTCTTCCACCCCGGCGCCGCCAGGCCGTCGGTGTGGAACTTGCGACATCTCCTGGAGCTCAAACCTCTCCTGGAGGCGGTCCAGGACCCCCGGCACCGGGCTCTGGTGGGAATGGCCCTGGACGATTTCGGTGGCCACGCTCAAGCAGCCTTCCCTGCGCTGCGGGCCCAGGTGATCCACAATGACCTCTCCCTCAGCAATCTGGTCTTCGACCAAGAGCAGGTGGTGAGCGGGATCCTGGACTTCGGTGATGTCGCGCATTCGGCGCTGGTCGCAGAGCTGGCGATCTCTGCCGAGTCCGCGCTCGCCCGTCCCGATGGGCTGGCCGCGCTGGGCCGCTTGGTGGGCGGCTTCAGCTCGGTAACTCCGCTGGAGGACCAGGAGGTCGAACTGCTGCCCGACCTCCTCTTGGGTCGCTGGGCCGCCCTGGCCATCATCTCCAGCTGGAGGTTGGCCAGATACCCGGCCAGTGCCGCCTACGTGAGCGGCTGGCAGCGGGGCCTATGGGGAATGCTCGAGGCGGCGGCCGCGGCCGGATTGCCGAAGTGGCGGCAGCTGATCCAGTCTGTCGCCAGGGGCGAGCGGATCCGCCCGATCGGGGTCACCGGCCCGACTGAGTCGCTGGGACAGCGCCGGCGCCGGCTCCTGGGGGCCGCCCTGTCCCCGCTCTTTTACGATCCGCCGCTCCATTTGGTTCGGGGCGAGGGGGTATGGCTCTACGACGCCGACGGGCGGCGCTACCTGGATGCCTACAACAATGTGCCCATCGTGGGCCACAGCCACCCCCGGGTGGCAGCTGCGGTGGCTCGCCAGTTCGCGACCCTGGCCAGCAACACCCGCTATCTGCACGAGGCCCCCCTGGAGCTCGCCGAGCGCCTGGTGGCGACCATGCCCGCCGGGTTGGACACGGTTCTCTTCCTCAACTCCGGCAGCGAGGCCAACGACCTGGCCTGGCGGCTGGCGCTCAGCTTCACCGGCGGCACCGGTGGGGTCGCGACCCGCTTCGCCTACCACGGGATCTCGGCCGCGACGGCCGACCTCTCTCCGGAGGAGTGGCGGACCAGGGCCAGACCCGACTGGGTCGAGACCTTACCCGCTCCCGACGGTTACCGCGGCCGCCACCGGCGCGAGGATCCGGACTGGGTCAGCCGCTACGTCGACCATGTCGACCAGGCGATCGCGGCGCTGGCGGAGCGGGGGCACCGGCCGGCGGCCCTCTTCATCGACAGCGGGCTCACCAGCGAAGGCATCCTTATCCCGCCGCCCGAATACCTGGTCGAGGTGGCGCGGCGCTGGAGGGGGGCCGGCGGGCTGCTGGTGGGCGACGAGGTCCAGCTCGGCTTCGGCCGCTCGGGGGCGCAGATGTGGGGCTTCCAGCGCCACCAAGTGGTCCCCGACATCGTGACCGTGGGCAAACCGATGGGCAACGGCTACCCCATCGCCGCCGTGGTGACCCGGGCTGAGATAGCGGAGAGGTTTTCCAGGGATACCGGTTGGTTCAGCACCTTCGGGGGCAACCAGGTCGCCTGTGCGGCCGGCCTGGCGGTTCTGGATGTGCTCGACGACCAGGGACTGCTGCCTCACGCCGGGGCGATGGGGGACGCCTTGCTGGTGCAGCTCCGGCAGTTGCAGCAACGGCACCCCACCATCGGCGAGGTGCGCTCCCTGGGGCTGCTGGTCGGAGTCGAGCTGGTGCGAGAGCGCTCCACCCGAGAGCCCCTGCCGGCGGCGGGGATCGCCAACTCCATGCGCGACCTAGGAGTCCTGGTCGGAGCCACCGGTCCCGCCGGCAACGTGATCAAGATCCGACCCCCGCTGGTGGTCACGGCCGAGCAGGTGGGGATGGTGACGGAGGCCCTAGATCGAGCGTTGCTGGGTGACGCTCGCCGCTGATAGTTCGACCCCTGCCGCGGCGGGGACGCCCCGAAGCCACCAGTCCGCGCCTATCCGATCGTCACCTTGTGCCAGGTCAGCCCGCTGTCGCCGGACATGATCAGCTCGTTCACGGTTTGGTATTGCGTTTGCGTCGCGGGCTGGCCCCGGACGGCGACGCACTGGGTGGCCGTGGTGCAACCGAAGTCCGTGAACCCGGCGCCCCCGTCGTCATAGACGGTTGTCGTGACCCAGGTGGCGCCCCCGTCGGTTGACCGGTAGATCCAGCTGGCCGCCGAGGCGGTCGCGATCAGCAGGATCTGGGCGCTGGGAGCCGCGATCTGCCCTCCGTCGCCGACCGACCCCGGAGCTCCCTCGGCCACCGTCCGGCCTTGCGTCGTGCGCATGACCTGCTTTTGGGTGTGACCAGCCGCGCCGTTCCCGGAACAGAGCGAGTCGAGGGTGGAGATGTCGGGCATGGCGAAGGAGGTGAGGCCAAGCTGGTAGCCGGAGGTGACCGCGCAGGGATCGGGGAATCGGTTCCAGTGCACCCCGTCCGCAGTCCCGTAGAGCACCGGGGTGGCGCCGTACGTTCCGTTCGACGCCAGCAGCACAAACCCGGCCACACGGCCCCCACTGCTGTGCAGGGAGATGGGATCGATGGAGCCTGGCACGGTCGGGCCGAACCCGGTGACCGTCACTCCAGGCACGGGCTGGAAGTCACTTTTCCCAACCGACGAACTGTAGAGCGTGAAGGTTCCGCCGCCCGCGCTGGCCGTGGGCCCAGCCACGATGGCATACGCCCGCCCGTTGACGGCCTCCAGGGCCGTGACCGCACCCGGCAGGGTCAGCTCCTGCCAGGAGGCGCCGCCGTCGTGGGTCACCACCAGACCGGGCCCGAATGCCCATCCGTCCCACAGGTTGGCGAAGCGCACCCGGCTGACACCGGTCGCTGGCCGGGCTGGGTCTGACTGTTCGACATAGGGCGCGCGGGGGGCGGGGATCCGCTGCCAGGAGGTGCCGCCATTGGCAGTTCTGACCAGGGCCAGGCAGCTTGCACAGGTGCCCACGGTCCCCAGCGCCCAGCCGATGCTGGCTGAGATGAAGCTCACGGAGCCGGGCTCAAACGAAGCGGGAACCGGGCTGGTGGGCACCGCCGTCGCCGAGCTGCGGGCCGGGGGCCCGCTCGCGGCGGACTGGCGCGGGCTGGGCGGGGAAGCATGAGGCGGGGCCGCGCAGCCGGTGGCCAGGAGCAGGAGCACGGCGGCAACGCCAGCGCTGAGTCGGGGTAGGTGGCGCGGAAGGCCGCCGCCACTGGGGGACACAGAGCGGTCCCGGGGGTCGGGGCTGGAGGTGAAGGTACTTTGGAGCGGCTGGGGCGACCGGCCTCCCGCGAGATCGAGGGTCCCCAGCAGCTGCACCTCGGGCCCTGCCCCGCCCGGTGATGGGGGAACTGGGTTCGCGGCGCGCTGGTGGCCCCGGCGGCTTGCTGAACCTTCCGCCTCCGGCGGACCCTGCCGCATCTTCATCGGACCCGCCAACGCAGCCGATGGCCCCCTGGTTACGGGGCCGCCAGGGAGTTGGCGGTCGGCCAGAGCCCGCCCATGGCCTGTTCCACGGCGTCGGACGTGGACCAGCCACCCAACTCGGATCTGGCCGTCCCGGCTTGGTCCACCACGCTCACATGCCAGGCCGGGCGTGGGGTGCGGCTCGCCCAGATCAATGGGCTGCGCCGCGAACCCTCGCCGCCCGCTCGGGCCCGCAGGGTCAGCCTCATGGCGCGCCGGACCGTTCTGCGCCCCTCCCTGGGGCGGTCATGTGAGCATCACCTTGATCGACTCCCGGTTGGATATCGCCGCGTAGCCGCGGGCCACCTCCTCCAGTGGTAGGGAGATGTCGAAGACAGCCGAGTAGTCGACCGGGCCGGTGGTCACTCGCTCGATCAGGTCGGGCAGGTAATGCCGCAGCGGCGCGATCCCAAGGGAGATGTGCAGCTGATGGACGAACAGCTCGAAGAGGGGCAGTTGGGGGGTCGTGTGCGGGACCCCAACGGCTCCGATCCTGCCTCCGTCGCGGGCCATTTCGACTGCCATGTCCCAGGAGTCGGGGGTCCCCACCGCTTCCACCCCGTGGCGCGCTCCCAGGCCCTGGGTGAGCTCACGCACCGCGGCCACCCCGGCCTCACGTCGATCCGCCACGATCTCGGTGGCTCCGAATTTCCGGCCGACCATCTGGTGGTCCTGGTGCCGACTCATCAGGATCCCGCGCTCAGCTCCCAGGATGGAGCGCGCCCCCAGCACCGGGCAGAGGCCGACCGCTCCGTCGCCGATCACCGCCACCGTGGAACCCGCCCCGACCCCGGCAAGGACTGCGGCGTGGAGGCCCGTGGCGGCGACATCGGTCAGCGCCAGCGGCCCTGGCAGCACCGCCTCACCGACCGCGGCCAAGCCGCCCCGCACGGCCACCAGGGTGCCGTCGGCCGGAGGCACTCGGACCGCCTACCCCTGGCCGCCGTCGGTCCCTGGTGCTCCGAAGGTGCCGCCGTTCACGCGGGAGGTCTGCAGCCCGTCCAGGCAGGCGCGACAGGTGTTGTCAGACCACTGGAATGGCGCCAGCACCAGATCCCCAACCCGGCGACACCGCCCGGCCGACCGCCGTCACGATTCCGACGAACTCATGACCCAGCCTTGACCGTTCCGGACGGACGATGACTCCGCGGTCGGCCAGAAGGTCAGAACCGCACACGCCTGAGCGCAGCACCCGCAGCAGGGCGTCGGTGGGCTCGACGATCTCGGGGTCGGGAACATCGTCGACGACGAGTTTGCCAGCGGCAAGGTACAGCGCAGCTCGCATTGAGGGAGACCTCCAAATTCCTGTTTGCTGGTCACCCCGCGCCGCCCTGGGCCCCTGACAAAGTCAAATCACCCCTGGCCCGGGGCTGCGGCGGTTGGTGGTGTCGCCCCGCGCTGACAGCTGGCGATCAACCGGTGCCGCACTCCGAGTCTGATCCGGCCGGCTCGTGCCGGGCCGGTCGCGGCGACTACATCTCCGGATTGGGCGGGGTAGCCACTCAGGGCTGGGGCGGCGGTCCCCGGCGCACCACGCGCTGCAACACGTCTGCCTTCGTAGCCCCGAGCGCGGTGCCGTGGAGCACCCAGGTCACCCCCGCCTCCTCGAACTGGGCCAGCCGTTGCCGCAAGTGTGGGGGCGACGCGGTGGCCAGGTCCCAGGTGACTATCAGGTCGAAGTCGCTGGCCGCGCCGGCGGCAGCCAGATCGGCGCGGATCATCGCCAGGGTGGCGGGATCTGGCCCTGGCCAGGGCGCGGTGGCGTTGAAGATGGGAAAGAAGCCCTGGACAGACGCCGCCCGTCGCAGTGGCCGTCGCTTTGGCCACCTCCCGCCGACCCAGATCGGCACCGGAAGCTGCAGCGGAGTGGGCCTCAGTCCCTCGGAGTCGATGCGGAAATGGGGGCCCTGATGAACCAGGGGGGCCCCGCTGAGTAGGTGCTGCAGCACTCCGAGCGCCTCGTCCAGAATCTCTCCGCGGACCACGGGGTCAGCCTCGTCCCCGAAGGTGCTGAACTCCTTCCAGCCGTCGTCCCCGAGGCCAACTCCCATCACCAAGCGCCCTCTTGAGAGGCGGTCCAGGGTAGCGATCTGGCGGGCGAGCACCCATGGCCGCCGCCGCGCCAGGGGGGTCACCATGGGGCCCAGGCGGATCCTGGTGGTCTCGCTGGCTACCGCCGCCATCGTGATCCAGGCATCCGCCACCGGCCTGCTTCCTCCGGCCAGCATGTGGTCCCAGAGGAAGAGCCCGTCCCAGCCAGCAGCCTCAGCCGCGACTGCGACCTCGACCACCGCGTCCGCCTCTGAGAGCTCGTCGAACGGTGGCAGGAAGAGCCCGAAGTGCATGGAGGCATCATCGTACCGCCGCCGGGATGCGCCCATCACCCAAGCCGCTGGCCCCTACCCGACCCAGCGGGCCGGACTGTTTTTGACCCAGGGGCGGGCAGCCGCGCGCCCTCGGTCACGCCGGCCAGGCGGCTTGCGGCCACGTCGGTGCCGGGGGTGGGGTCAGGAGGGGAGCGCATTCCAACCGGGCCTCTCGGACGGAGCACGACCAGTTCCTGACTCGCTGTGATCGCTGCCGGCCGGGGAACCAGCGCCGGCAGCAGGATGGCCGGGGCGGCTGGGTGCTCCCCGTGGGTTGTCGATTTGCCGTCGGGTGAGGGCGGAGGGGCTGACGAGGGCGGTCGCCTCTACTCTGCCGCTCTACCGGAGACTTTGGGCCGGGCCGCTCACTCCAAAGTGAAGCCGGCTCGGATCTCAAAAGGATCTGGGGGAAAGCGATCTGGCCGCAGCCGCGGTGCCGTGGCCAGGCCGAGCGCCACCATTGCTGCCAGCTCGCCGATGGCGGGGCCGCGCATTACCCCGATTCCGTTGTCGCCACAGGCGACGAAGAGGCCCTCGGCCACGCGGCCAAGCAAGGGGCGGCGGTCTGGGGTCCCGCCAGCCAGACCAGCCCAGCTGGACCGCAGACCGGCCCGGTCGCCAAGACTCGAGAGCTGCAGCAGCTGGGTGGCGACGTTGACCTCGAATTCCTCGTCGCCGGTCTGCTGATAGTCGTCAGGATCAGACTCGGAGAGTCGAGTGCCGTCGCCAGCGAGCAGGCTATATTCGCCATCAGGCACCAGATAGACATCACTGGCCAGGTGCCAAACGAGCGGTAGCCGATGGGGCTCGGCCAGCTGTAGTGAGCCGAGCTGGACCCGATACGGGAGCAAGGGGAGATCAAGGTCCGCGGTGCGGAGCAGGCGGCGTGACCAGGTGCCGGCTGTGACCAGGATCCGGCTCGCCTGGTAGGTCTCGCCCGACTCCGTTCGGACGGAGGGCTGGCCGAAGCCGATGTCGAGCCGCTCGACCCGGCAGTTGGTGCGGACCTCAAGGCCCTGGGGGCGGGCCTGGGCGACAACCTGCTCGGCATAGGCGTTCGGATTGACGTGGCAGTCGCTGGGCGTCCAGAGGGCCATCGCGTCGTCGGCCAGCCGGTCCAGGTGCCGGTGGCGCAGCGCCACCTCTGACCTGTCCAGCAGTTCGAAGGCAACCCCGCGGTCGTTGAGGTCCTGCCTGCGCCGGATCAGGGCACTGACGGACTCGCCCTCCGCCAGCGTCAGCATGCCAAGCGGGAGCATGATCGAGGGGTCGCCGCCGGCATCCACCGCCTCCTGATACAGCGCACGGCTGCGGGTCACCAGCGCCTGATCCTCGGGGTCGGTCAGCAGGTCGGTGAGAATCCCCCCCGATTTGGCGGAACTCTCCTGGGCCAAGCCGATCCCCGCCTCCAGCAACAGCACCGATCGCATGCCAGCGGCGACGGCCGCCCGGGCGGCGGACGAGCCCCAAAGGCCACCACCCACAATGACCAGGTCGTAGCCCAAGCGAGTTCCTCCTGCCGATGGTCGAGGTCCGGCTGATTCTACCCGTCGCCGCCAGGCCGAACTCCAGGTGCGACGCCCCCAAATCGCTCGATCCGGTAGTTGCCCGGCGGGTGGCCAGGGCCAACGGTCGACGGTTCGCGGCCAGTTGGGGGAAAGGGGGAGCGGCCGATCCCATCTGGGTGCTGTAGGGAACCTGGAAGAGGTCGGCGACTAGGACTGGCGGGGTCGGGGTGCGGCTGACTGAGTCCCAGAGCGCGGGCAGCCGACTGCCGGCGGGACATCCATGGTTGGCAAGGGGCGCCGCGCCCCCGGGAGCGGCGCTGGCCAGCCTCAGACCTGGTGCAGACGGCTCGTTCAGCCCTTGTCATGGCGGTGCGGAGCTGGCGCTGGCCGGTGCCCAATCGCACTCGGGCGGAGCCCCTCCCGCGCGATCCGGGTCGAGGCGGATAGGGACGAGCTGCCCCCGGCACCGGCGCCCCCCGCCATCACTCTGCGCATCCACCTTGGGCTACTGGTACCGGCGGCCGATCGGGCGGTGCTGGGCGTCCTTCTCCCGGCTTCGAGGCCGCCCAGCTCAGCCTGCGGCCGGTCCACGGGCGCCCATGGCTTTCAGCTCATGGAGCGAGTCGCGGATGAGATGCGGCAATGATCGCTGGTTGTTCTCGGCGGCCCACCCCTCGAACGCCACCTTGAAGACTGCGATTCCCGCCTCGGCAGTCAGACTTGCGGCGGGCCCGGGGACACCACGCTGACGCAGGGCGGCGGCGAGCGCCGCCGCCAGGGATGCGAGCTTGATCAGCTCGCGCTCACGCAGGTCGGCGTTGGCAGCGATGACCAGCTGGCGCTGCCGGGAGTATTCGCCCCGCTCTTCCAACACCGCGCCGGCGGCCTCGAGGGCGGTGGCGACCGCGTCGAGTGGAGCTGCGGAATCGGGCGCGTCGGCGACAGCGCTCACCAGCAACTCCTGCAGCGCGCTGGCGCCCCAGAAGAGCACCTCGCGCTTGTCGGCAAAGTGGCGGAAAAACGTCCGCTCCGTCAAGCCTGCGCGCGCGGCGATCTCCGCCACCGTTGTGTTCTCGAACCCTCGCTCGCTGTAGAGCGCGATGGCGGCCCCCTCAAGCCTGCCCCGGGCGTCCGGCTCCCAACGTCCCATGCCCTGATCGTACACGGTGATGGCAGCGGCTGACATCTCTGATATAGTGATGACAGTTACTGACATAAGCCTGCCCTACAGTGCTGAGGACGGGCGACCAATGGGAGGCCTCTCCAAATGCGTGTCTTTGTCACCGGCGCCTCCGGATGGATCGGCTCGGCGGTGGTTCCCGAGCTCATCGCCTCCGGCCACCAAGTCATCGGTCTCGCCCGCTCGGATGCTGCCGCCGCCGCGCTCACCGGCGCGGGGGCAGAGGTGCGGCGTGGCACTCTCGACGACCTCGATACCCTGCGGGACGCAGCTGTCGCTTCGGACGGCGTGATCCACCTCGCCTTCAAGCACGACCTCGCGTTCTCAGGGGGCTTCCAGGACGCCGCCGACGCGGACCGCCGCGCCATCGAGACGTTCGGCGCCGCGCTGGCAGGGTCGGAGCGCCCGCTGGTCATCGCCTCGGGGACCCTCGGGGTCGCACCCGGTCGGGTGGCGACCGAACGGGACGGTCACGTTCTCGACGCGGCGCTGGGCACTTCTAGCCGCGGCGCTCAGACTCGGATGGCCAGCGCCGAGTTGGTGCTATCCCTGGCATCGCGCGGCGTGCGGGCGTCAGTGGTGCGCCTCCCTCCGACGAACCACGGCGCCGGCGACAACGGCTTCATGGCGGCGCTGGTGGGCATGGCCCGCGACCACGGCATCGCCGCTTACATCGGCGCTGGCGCCAATCGCTGGCCTGCCGTGCACCGCCTCGATTCGGCGCATCTCTTCCGGCTGGCGCTGGAGGCGGCGCCGCCGGGATCGACGCTGCACGCGGTCGCCGACGAGGGCGTGCCGATCCGCGAGATCGCGGCAGTCATCGGACGCCATCTCGACCTGCCCGTGGTCTCCATCCCCGTCGAGGACGCTGCCGGCCACTTCGCCTGGCTGGCTGAATTCCTGGCGATCGACAGCCCGGCCTCGAGCACCCTGACCCGCGCGCGGATGGGTTGGGAGCCCACCCAGCTCCGCCTCATCGACGACCTCGACCAGGGCCACTACTTCGAGGAGCCATCCGTTTGAGTAACCGCACTCACTCGCCGGGGATTTGCTGACCGACGACTTCGGGACAGGGAGAGGGCGCTCTGCGTTCTCGGCGCGCCTCTCCCTGCCCGGCTCTAGGAAAGGCGGGCACCGGGGCCAGTCCACGCACGGGACGATCCCCGGAGCGACCGCCGCTGGCCCCATCGAGTCAGGGCGTCCATAGTCTCGGAAGGGCCATTCGCCGGGCCCGACTTGGCCCGGCACCGTGGCCCCGAGGGAGAGCTGGCTGCCCCCGGCGTCCGGCCTCCATCGCGGACGAGGAGGTGATGGTCAGCGACCTTGGCCCCGATGAGCGCTCGGCGGCCGGGCGCCCGCCGGCTCGACGAGATCGCGAGCAAGGGAGATCTCGTCGACATCCATCGCGCCTGCTGCCGGCCGTGGCCGGACCGCGATCGGGTGGGGGCACCTTTAGCCCAACCTCGACGGCAATGAGGCCTCTCGGGACAGGGCCGCCGGTGACCACTTCACCGGGCTCGACTTCGACAGATCCACGGGCCTGCGGCCCCACGGAGGGCGCACCAGCCCGAGGCGCAGATCGTGGGGCCAGGGCTGCGCCACTTTATAGTTTCGGACATGGACCGACTGTCGCTTCAGCATGGACATTTGCCTGGTGCGCACGGGGTGACCCGACGCGCGGGACCTCCAGGACCGGCCATGAGTCGGCCATCCCGCACCAGCCGCCCCGATGTCGGATTGCCCGCCGGCGGAGGTGCCGCCGGCCCGGTCGATGTGATTCGGGATCAATGCCACATGCCAGGGGAGTCCTAATGGACCAGGGTCCGCCCCCTGGTGCGATGAACCCTGGGTCTGCGGACCAGCCGCCGGTCATCCTGGCGGTCCATGGGCTGTCGGTCGCCTATGGGCCCAAGAGGGCTGTCGATGATGTGAGTCTCGATGTCGGACGGGGCGAGATCTTCGGGCTCCTCGGCCCCAACGGAGCGGGCAAGACGACCACTCTAAAGGCTATCGAGGGCCTCATCCCGCCGCTCTCGGGGACCGTCCTCTTGGCGGGCATCGACGTGCAGCGCCACCCCACAGAGGCGAAGGCTCAGATGGGCGTCCAGTTCCAGACCACCGGCTTCCAGGCGCAGCTGACGACCAAGCAAATCGTGAGGCTGTATGCCGGGCTGTACGGAATAAAGCTGTCCGACCGCCGCATCTCTGAGGAGTTGCAAGGGATTGGCATGGAGGCTGAGGCCAACAAGCGCTCCAAGGAACTCTCCGGAGGGCAGCAACAGCGCCTCGCGCTCTTCATCGCGCTCCTGCACGAGCCACCCCTGCTTCTGCTTGACGAGCCGACGGCTGGACTCGATCCTCAGTCCCGGCGCCAACTCTGGGCCCGCATCGAGCGCAGCCGAGGAACTGGCGGAAGTGTCCTCCTCACGACCCACTCGATGGAGGAAGCCCAAGCGGTGTGCGACCGGGTCGCGATCATTGACCACGGCCATCTCTTGACGACCGAGACGCCGCAAAACCTGATCGCCAAGCACAAGGCTGATCCTCGCGTCCGCCTGGCCGCCCACGGCGAAGTGACCCTCGAAGATGTCTTCATCGGCCTAACAGGAAGTGATATTCGTGAGTAATCAGACTCCGCTGGTTGCGAGGCCACGGCTCCAGCTGGTGCTCACGTCTCTTCTGCGGGCGGACTTCCTGGTCTTGATAAGGAATCCTCGCGGCTTAGTCCTGAGCTTCATTCTGCCCCTCTTCATCCTGCTGGTCACGGCCTCAGGCAAGGGCACTGTGAGACTGGGGGGACTGTTGATCCTAATCGGCCTCGCGATCACGCTCGGGCTCCTCAGCCTGTCGATCATTGGCTACGCGCTGAACACGGCGAGGGATCGCGAACAGGGCGTCTTCCAACGGCTACGCGTCACCCCGGCGCCCACCTGGACCATCATGGGGAGTCGCCTGGCAACGCAAATGGTGGCCAATCTGGCGATTGCACTGGTAGTCGTCATCGTGGGCAGCGTGGTCCATCACCTGGCGCTGTCGGTTGCTCAATATGTGCTGGTGCTGCTGGTCTCCTTGCTCGGGGGAGCAGTATTCCTGAGCATCGGTCAGGCGCTAGTCGGCCTCTTGAGGTCCGCCGACACCATCAATGCGGCCGGCCGGGTCTTGCTCATCGCCCTGATGTTCCTTGGTATTTTCGCGCAGAGTGGATTGCTAGGGGCCACCTGGGAGTCGATCGCCCGTTGGACTCCCGTGGGAGCCGTGATGACCCTCTTCGCCGGAGTTCTAAACCTCAACTCCTGGACTAGTAGTGACCTCTTGTCCGTGGTGGCGTGCCTGGGCTACATCGTCGTCTGCGCCGCCATCGGCATCCGGTGGTTCCAGTGGGAGGCACGATGAGGTCTGGTCAGTGGCAGTCCCAGCCAATGGGCACGGTGGCGTCGTGCGAGAGATGGTCGGCGATGACCTGGCCCCAATCGGACAAGCCGCGGCCGGCGGTCAGGACCACCGAGCCCCAGTAGTAGCGGCGCCTGACCACATGGAAGATCCAGTTGGCCGGGCCGGGGCCAGCGGGGCGTAGCTCGGCCGGCTTGGCCGGCAAGCCACCTATGCGGATGTCGGCGTAGGCGGACGAGTTCAGATTCGGCGGCTGACCGCCTTGGGAGGGACATTAGAACCAGCGCGAGCGAGTTCTTGCATCATCTCGCGGCGAAGGTCTGACTCTGTGGCTTACCTTTTGGGGGTTGCCTTGTTCAGGGTCACGGCGGCGCGAACAAGAGCCTTCAGCGCCGCCTCGTCTATCTTCTCGCCTTCGTGGAAGTCGATGGCACGCCTGGTGTTCCCGTCAAGACTGGAGTTGAAGATGCCCGTTGGGTCCCTCAGCGCCGCGCCTTTGGCGAAGGTCATCTTGACGACGCTCTTGTAGGTCTCGCCGGTGCAGATCAATCCGTCGTGCGACCACACCGGAACCCCTCTCCACTTCCAATCCTCGACGATTTCGGGATCGGCTTGCTTGACCAAGGCGCGGATCCGGCTGAGCATCGTGCCCCGCCAGTCGTCTAGCTCCTCGATTCTGGAGTCGATGAGCTGGGAAGGAGACTTGCCTTCTGGCGATCCGCCCTTGTTCATGCCCCTATCCGTTCCAGAGCCCTGATGACTTGATCCCTGAGGGTCCTCCCCACCGCGCCGATTCTACCTCGAGCGTCGGCTAGCCGGCCCGTCGGGAAGTGGGTCCATAAGCGGTACCCTCTGTGTCAACGTGGGGTGAGACGGGTATAGAGCCTGAATGATTAACCGCGAGAGGGCGGCGGGGGGGGCGAGACCCGTTCGCCAAGCTTGAGACGCGGTTATCTTGCCTCCTCGTGCGTTCCATCGAGCCGCGGAGATGCCCGTCCTCCCATCGGCGGACGCCCCGAGGCCAACGCCCCAGCCGTCCGCCGGTTCGCTCCGGGTAGGGGCGTGGGTTGGGGAGGCGGCGTGAGTCCGGCCGTCGAACAGGGCTTGGTCTGGCGGTCTGGAGATAAGATTGGCGGTGCCGAGGCGCGGGATCGAGCCAGCGACGCCGGTTTTTCAGTCCCCGCGGGCTGTGTCCAGCACCGTCTGCCAGCGTCCGGTTTGGTCGCATCAAGGGAGCCGCCGCGTGGGGTCCGGTTGTGCTCGTGCGCCCGCACCGGTTGTTGTCGCTGGCGTTGTCAGCCATCCGGCCCCGCGGTGTCTTGCTGGACGGCTATGCGGCTCACTGGCTGGTTGGTGGTTGCCCTCGTGTGGGACTGGGGAAGGGCGGACTCATCGCTGACTTCAGCTCGACGGCGTGGTCTCCGTGGAGGCTCTCGGTCACCTTTGGATCGGCGAGCCGCTCAGGTGATCAGCCGAGGTACGGCCAGCTCAGTCGGAGTACGTCTGCCAGAGCGGTACGCAGGCCGACGCCATGACGGACGGCGACGATCGGTCCGCCTGCCTTCGTGTCCGGCAGACGCACGCCCCGGTCAGCCATGACATAGAGCATTCGTAGGGTACGCGTCGTGTTGGACGCCCACGCCGGGACTGGCCCTTCCCCGCTGGCGGCAAACCGCTCGCTGATACCCTCCAGCCATCCCGTGATCTGATGAGCCTCGAGCTCCTGTCGGGTCAGTACCAAGGCGATGGCGTAGGCAAGCCGGTCGTCCTCTTGGTTGGCAAACACAACGTCCGTGGCCGTGAGCAGCCGATCTCGGCCCAGGGCGAGCAGACCGGTCAAGTCGTCGGGGCCGAGGCGGGGAGAGCGCCCCAGGGCTCCGAGGGCGTCCGCTCCATGGGCGATGGCGTGGAGCCATCCGAGTCGGTCGTCCCAGCCTCGCAAGTCCTCCTCTGATCGGTACCAGGCAGCGAAGGCGTCCCGCCACCTCGTCACGGAGGATTGGCCGGCCATGTTCGTGACCCGGTCACGGTCAACTACCCCGGCGAGAATCAGCGCGGCGAAGGTACGCGCCTGGATCTCCGGGTCGGAGAACCTGGCTGCCATCAGATCGCCGATCCGCCCCAGGGCGTGGTCCTCGTCCCCGTCCGCAATCCTACGTGCCAGTTCGGTGTAGGCGACTTCGTCTCGTTCGTGGGGATCGGGGGAGCCCAGGAGCGCCACCAGGCGCGGGGTGGGGAGATTGCTCATTGGGGGAAGTCTAGGAGCGATGGACGGCGCGATTTTTCCGGACAGGACTACCGCGCGACCGACCGGTGCAGGCCCCGAGGCTGTCGGTTGTTGTGAAGGTCATTGTCGGGGCGCGGCTAAGTGGATGCTCATCCTGGTTCTTGAGATAAGAACCTGGTGCCGAGGGGCGGGATCGAACCGCCGACACCGGGTTTTTCAGACCCGTGCTCTACCAACTGAGCTACCTCGGCCATCCCGGGGAGGGCAGTCTACCAAGTGGGCCCACCCCAGCGATCGCAATCGGACCTCAGAGCAAGGGCTGAGAGTCCGCCAGGCGGGCCTGCGCGAAGGTGATGTACCCATCCGCGGCCATCTGCTCCAGCACGGCCGCCCGTCGCTCTCGGGCACCTTCGGGGTTGACCAGCGGATCCAGGAGGCTCGGCGACTGGGGCAGACCTGCCAGCAGCGCCAACTGGGCCAGGTTGTCGCGGTCTAGGGGTTGATGAAAGTAGATGCGGCTTGCTTGTTGCGCCCCCACCGCCCCGTTGCCCAGGTAGACCTGTGAGAGGTAGGCGTCCAGTACCTGGTTCTTAGTTAGGTGGTCCTCAATCTTGAGAGCCAGCACGATGTCCCACCAGCGGCCCCAGATCGAGCGATCGGAGCCGCCCATATAGATGTCCTCAGCCAGCTGCTCGGTGATGGTCGATCCCCCCTGGCACTTGCACAGGTGGACCACGTCAAAGGCGGCCGCTCGCAGGAGCCCCTGCAGGTTCACCCCGTGGTCCTGGTAGAAGCTCTGGTCCTCCATGGCCACAATCGCGTCGGCCAAGTAGCGGGGGACCTGGCCCCGACTCAGGGGGACAGCGCCGTGGGCGCTATCCACTGTTGCCACCAGCCTTCGAACTCCCAGCGTGGAGGGGGTGGCGATCCAGGTCCCGGCGAAGATGGCGGTGGCGACCAGCGTCATCAGCGCGGCTGCCCAGCGCAGTCCTGTCCCTGACTCCGCCGACCCGGCTACCCTACCCTCGTGGGCTGGCTTATCCATGGCCGTCGAATTTACCGGGCACTTCTGTCGGCGGTGCTCTTCCTATTGGCTCTCGGGATCTCGTGGGGCGCAGGGGGAAGCCACCTGTGGCTTCAAGGAGTGGCAATGGGCGTGGCCGCTCTGGCCTTGGTGATCGCTGCCCTTACGGCTCAGGCCGCCACCGGTGGGCCCCCATGACAGGGTCCAGGCGTTCCGCCCAGGGGTGACCTGGGCGCGCGTCCGGGGCCAGCTGGACCGGGCAGATACTCGTGCTTTGTGGTAGAGTTGGGGAGTTCCACGCGTTCGTGTGGGACCGTTCGCCGTAGCTTCCCTCGCGAGCCGGCCGATCGCCTAGGCTCGCGAGGAAGGCCGCTTTGCGGTACGGGAGATTGCAGATGGCGATCGGAACAATCAAGTCAGTAAATGAGCGCGGGTTCGGCTTCCTAGCCGCGGAGGATGGAGTCGAGTACTTCTTCCACCGCTCCAGTGTGGAAGGCGGGGCTTTCGAGCAGTTGACCCGCGGTTCGCAGGTCGAGTTCGAGATCGAGCCCAGCACTCGCGGGCCTCGGGCAGGTCGGGTTCGCCCTGCCTGATGGTTGCTCAGACCGTCGGTAAGCCGCCGGTCCAGCGACCCTTCCGGCGTCTCCATCCGGACCTACCGCCAGCTCGTAATTCGCTTTACGACCCCTGGCAGTGCGGGTTCCTGCATGACGGACGGCGGAAGACTTGCCTGTTCGATGTGAGAGACGCCCAGCGCGCGATGCGCGCGCTGGGTTTCCCTCCCGAACTGTGGACTCCCCTAGGGGAGTCCCGGATCAACCACGATGAGTTCATCCGCCACGTGGCTGCGGTCCATGACGCGCTTTCGATCCATGCCGACACCGCCGAGGCCCGTCGGCGCTCGATGGTGCCATCTGCCGTTCGGATAGTGCAGAACTATCTGGGCTGGGCGGATCGGGTCTGCACTCACGGCACCGGAGTGGTCGAGACCGACGACCGTCGGCGCCCGATCCCCTGAGTTCGTGAGCACTTCCGCCCCGGCGACCAAGCTCGCCGTTGACGAACTCTCGTTCGACGAGGAGGTAATCAGCCGCTCCCACGAGATCCCGGTCGTGGTCGACTTCTGGGCATCTTGGTGCGGCCCTTGCCGTCAACTGGGACCGGTCCTGGAGAGCGAGGTTGAGGAGTTGGCCGGCCAGGTCCTGCTGCGGACTCTTGACGTGGACGCCAACCCGGGGCTGGCTCGCAGCTACTCCGTTCGCGGCATCCCGGCGGTCAAGGCCTTTCGCGCCGGCGTCGTGAGCGCCGAGTTTGTTGGAGCGCAGCCCGCGCCGGCGGTGCGGGCATTCCTGCGGGGGCTGCTGCCATCTCAGGCCGACGAGCTGGCAGAGCGTGGTGATGTAGCCTCGCTGCGCCAGGCCCTGGAGCTGGACCCCTCCCACCTGCCCGCACGGCGGGCCTTGGCCCGGGCTCTCATCGCCTCCGGCGAATGGGCCGAGGCGGGGCGGGTGGCCATGCAGGCGCCCCAGGACCGCATCTGTGATGGCCTGGCTGCATGGGCGGACCTCGGCCAGGAGCAGGACCAATCGTCGCGCGGCCAGGACCTTCTCCGCCAGCTGGGGGCTGGCGATTTCGCCGCCGCGGTGGAGAGCGCGGTCGGCTCGGTCGCGGCTGCGACCGGGGCCAGCCGCGACCTCTGGCGCCGGCTCGCCCTCTATTGCTTCGAAGAGCTCGGCCCCGACCACCCAGCGGCGCTGGCGGGTCGTTCCCGGTTGGCGGCCGCCCTCTACTGATTCCGGGCCGGGCCTATCGCCCGGGATCGGGAACTGCTCAAGCCGCTTCCCGGAGTGGTTACATAGGGGAGCATCAATGAAGCTGGGAGCACACGATGGCATATTTCAAGGGATTCGGACATGGGCTGGCGGCCGGCATGGTGCTTGGGTTCCTGATCGCGCCCAGGCCGGGCCGCGAAACCCGTCGCGCGATCGCCACCACCTACCGTCAGGCCCGGAGCACCACCGAACAGGCGGTTGACACGGCCCAGCGCAGCTGGCGCGCGGCCCAACCGGCGGTCCAGATGGCCAGGCAGACCGCAGCTCGGGTGACCGAAGTTGCTCAGCCGATGGCCCGGGCGGCTGGTGGCAGGCTGGCCGAGCTCGCCGGGCGCGGCAACGGCGCGCCCGATCCCCAGCCGTTCTTCGCGCCGGTCGCGGATCCTTCTGGGGACAGGAATTGAGCGCTGTGGGCACCCCCAGGGAGAGGATCCAGGCCTTCCAGGACGCGCTCGACGAGGAGCTGATCCGGCCTGGGCGCCGCTACCTGCGCGGGTTCCGAAGGGGCATCATGCTCGGCTGCTTGTTGGGGATCCTCTTCGCACCCATGGCCGGTTCCGAGAGCCGCGGCCGGCTCAGGCGCCTGGTCAATCTCGGCTGTCGGCTAGGACAGCACTCCGGCTCCTGAGCTAGCCGCTTCAGTCGGGAATGCCGGCCTCGGCCACGATCTGGTCCGAATTGCCGTCAGGGCCGGCCCCAGAGGAATCAGAGCCGGGGTAGTCCGCCATGAACGAGGTGCCGCAGCCGCAAGCATTGCGAGCTCGAGGATTGGCGAGGCGGAAGCCGCGGCCACGATAGCTGTCCTCGAAGTCCAGGATCGAGCCCGCCACCAGGGGCAGCCCATCCTCTTGGACGACCACCGTCACGCCGTCGAAGTCAGTGACCACATCGTCCGGCTGGGCGGACTCCTCCAGATCGAAGAAAAGCTTGAACCCACGGCAGCCGCCGAGACGGACGTCAACCCGGAACACCGAGTCGGGACGGGCGTCCCGCTCCTGCCAGGACCGGATCTCGTCGATGGCATCCCGGGTGATGAGCAAGGGCGTGGGCATGGGGTGATTCTACCGTGCCCACTTGAGGTGGCTGAGTTAGGTACTCTCACTTCCCATGCACGCAGCCGAGCTCTGGCGCTATCCGGTGAAGTCGATGGGCGGCGAGCGAATGCCGGTTGCGGAGGTCACCCCAGAGGGTCTGGCCGGTGACCGTCGGGTGGCGGTCTTCGATCGGCGAAGCCAGCGTCCCGACCACCCCATCAGTGCCCGCGAGCATCCCCAACTGCTGGGCTTTCGGGCCCGCTGGCAGACGGGCGGACCGCTGGTAGAGGGTCCCGGTCTGGCCGCGACCAGGTGGGATCGGCCCCAGGTCCGCCAACAGGTTTCGACCGCGTGCGGCCGCGATCTGGAGCTTGCGGAGGTGCCGCTGGGGGCCTTCGACGACTCCGCGCTCCACGTTCTGGGGATGGCGAGCGTCCGCCAGCTGGCCTCGGAAGTGGGCTGGGCGGTCGACCATCGTCGGTTCCGCGCCAACATCTACCTGGATGGCGGAGGGCTGGAGCCCGACTCGGAGCCGGTGTGGGCGAGCAGGCACTTCCACGTCGGCTCCGCCACCATATCCGTGATTGAGGGGTGCCCGCGCTGCGCGGTCACCACCTGGGACCCGACCGCCCTTCGGGCCGAGCCCGGGCTGCTCCGACACATGGTCCGGACCAGGAACGCCGTGCTGGGCGTTTACGCTTGCGTGGTCAGCCCGGGCCGAGTCGCCGCGGGAGACCGGCTCACCTGGCTGTAGCCGAGCCAGCGCCGCGGCACCGCCTGGGCTCGGGGCGGGGGATCGGGCCCACCACCCACGCTGCGAGCCTGGCTGGCTCCCGTGTGCGTACTTCGGGCCGCTAACCCGTTCCTTAAGAGACGGACTTGCGCGGTCGGGAGCGAGCCTTGCGCCTCGCCGCCCAGGCGCGTGTCACCAGCGACACCCAGCCGAGGACGAGAGTTGGACAATCAGGTGTGCGTCGGCGCCGGGGAGCTCACCCTGGTTCAGAAGCGCGGTCGAGGTCTGGTCGGGTGACGCTCCGAGTTGCCGCCCGCGGGCCTGACCTCCGGCGGAGCCGACCTTGGCGGCTCCTGCAGCTCTCGCCGCAGGAGGGCCCTTCGTTAGTCGGCGTCCCATCACTTCCAGTGGCGGCCCCACCTCTCCCGGTCGGGGCCCGTTCGGCCATCGGCGGGTCGCACCGCCCTAAGCCCTCACGCTCTGGGGTTCCCTCGACCCCGGAAGCTGGCATCATGGGTGGCCGCCCGGACCAGTTCGGCTCGCGCTGGCTTCCCTCCAGCCGAGCCGCAGGTGCCAGCCCAGCTGGTGTGGGACGGGCTGACCTGTTGCCGTGGCGCGTCCTTGGGACGCCTGGGGAGATCGACCAGGAGAGGAGTTGACCGTCCGCCGCCGAGACTGCGCACCCTGCGCTCGGCCCAGCTGACGGTCGCGCCTGCTGGGTGGTCGGGGAGATGAGGCCACCCAGCCATCCTCTCCGCTCGGCGCACCCGCCGAGCGCCGGCTGGCGCTGGCGCCCCCACCCACGCGGGCGGCGGGCCGGTTCCCCGGGGAGGCGGTCCACTAATCTGTAGTGGTGGCAAGTTCGACGCGAGATTCCGAGGCAGGGCAGGTGCCGAGCGGGGCTGCCCTCGCCGGCTCCGAGGAGGCCCAGCAGCCCCGGGCATCCGTCTCGGTGGGACTGGTCAGCGGAGACCTGATGGTGGTGTCACGGCTGACGGCCCTGGCCCGCGGCTTGGGCTTCACCCTGCAGACCGTCAGACCGGGTGCGGCGATTACCCACCTGGACCTGGTCTTGGTGGACCTCAACCGCGACCCCGAGGGCCAGATAGTGCGGCTTGCCGGTCTCCTGGCCGAACGCCCCGGGATCGCGGCGCTGTGCTTCGGACCCCACCTGCAGCTGGCCCAACTCAAGCCCCGGGCCAGGGCGGCTGGCGCCCAGCGCTGCGTCGCCAACAGCGCTCTCCTGCTGGCGGTGGACAAGGCGGTGGTGGCCATCGGCCAGCGCCAAGCCGCGGCCACTGGAGGTGGAGCGTGACTGAACCGGATCTGCATCAGATGGCTCACGAGCTGGAGGCGGAGCTGGTCGCTGACCGGCGCCATCTGCACCGCCATCCGGAACTCTCTTTCCAGGAGCTGGGCACGGCGAGGTTCATATTTGACCGACTCCTGGATCTCGGTCTCGAGCCAAGGTTCCTGCTCGAGGAGAGGGCGGTGGTGGCCGACATAGAGGGCGGCCGGGGGGACGGTCACTCCCTGCTGATCCGGGCGGACATCGACGCTCTGCCCATTCAGGAGCGGGGTAGCCAGCGCCCGTACTGCTCGGAGGTGCCTGGCGTCATGCACGCCTGTGGTCACGACGCTCACGTCGCCATCGCGCTGGGGGTCGCTCGGCTGCTGGGACAACTGCGTTCGGGGCTCGAGGGCCGGGTCAGGTTCGTGTTCCAGCCGGCCGAGGAGACGGCGGGAGGGGCCCAGCGGATGATCGACGCTGGCGTCATGAGCGAGCCGGCGGTGGAGGGGGCTCTGGGTCTGCACATCTGGAGCGGGGTGCCGGTCGGGGCGGTCGGCGTCCGCGACGGCGCCATCTTCGCCTCCGCCGACGAGTTCCGGATCGAGGTGAAGGGTCGGGGCGGGCACGGGGCTCTACCCCACCAGGCGCTCGACCCGGTGCCGATTGCCAGCCTGGTTGTGCTGGCACTGCAGACCCTGATCTCCCGGGAGACCTCGCCATTTCAGTCGGCCGTGGTCACGGTCGGGACGATCAATGGGGGCCAAGCCTTCAACATCATCCCCGAGACAGTGACCCTGACTGGCACCGTCCGGGCCTACACGGCGGAGGTTCGGGACCGCCTCCTGCGCCGCATCGGCGAGGTCGCGGAAGGGGTGGCCGGAGCCTTTGGCGCCAGCGCCCGGACCAGCCTGGGGGCGGGCTGTCCCCCGGTCGTCTCGGACCCGCGCATGGCCCAGCTGGTGAGGGAGGCTGTCGCGGCCAGCCCGGGGGTTACCCTGGTCGAGCCAGAACCCCTCACCGTCGGCGATGATGTCTCCCTTTTCTTGGAGTTGGTCCCCGGCTGCTACTTTCTGCTCGGAGGTGGCGACGTGGCGTCGGGGATCACCGCTCCTCACCATCACCCCGAGTTCGACCTTGACGAGCGCTGCCTACCGGTGGGGGTGGAGGTGATGACCAAAGCGGCCCTCCAGTTCTTGGCTGTTGGCCCGGGTGGGGGCTGACGTGCTGGCCAACCCCCCCCCGGCCACCTGCGATCATTGCCGTAGCAAATCTGGCTCTTGGAGGCTGGTTGAAGGTGCCGAGCAGGAACTCACGCTTGATGACGGGAGCTCGGTGGTGCGCCGGGGCCGGGTCTACGTGTGTGGGGTTTGCGGCCATACCGTGGCCGTCTCCACCGAGGGCTTGCACCATAGTGCTTGGGAGGCGACCAAGAAGAGATGACTGAGATCGCCGCCGCCCGCACAGTGGTGGGACCGGTCCGGGTCCGTGACGCCACCAAGCCGGCTCCCCGTCAGCTGGTGCGTTTCGCCTTTTACAAGGTGGACCCCGCCTGGCGCCGGTTGGGGCAGGGGGTCCGGCTCGGCCAGCGCCAAGAGCTGGCCGCGCTTTTGGCGGAGCACAATCAGCGGATCCTACTGCGCCCGTACACCCTGGTCGGCACCCGAGGCGACAGCGACCTCATGATCTGGGCCGTAAGCGAGGAGGCCGAGCACCTGCAGGCGCTCTTCTCTGCCATCAATGGCACGGCCCTGGCTGGCTATCTGAACTGCTCCCACAGCTATCTCGCCATGACCAAGCGATCGACCTACGTGGACACCGAGCACCCCAACCAGGCGGCCACCGGCGAACGTCTGATCCTGGCTCCGGGGAGCCGGCGGTTCCTGTTTGTCTACCCGTTCGTCAAGACCAGAGCGTGGTGGGCTCTGCCCGACCAGGAGCGCCAGCGGATGATGCAGGAGCACATCCGGGTCGGCCACGAATACCCCAGCGTAAAGATCAATACCACCTATTCCTTCGGACTCGACGATCAGGAGTTCGTGGTCGCGTTCGAGACCGACAGCGCCGCCGACTTTCTGGATTGCGTCCAGGCCCTTCGGGACACCGAGGCGTCCGCCTACACCCTGCGCGATGTGCCCAGCTTCACATGTGTCAGGGCCAGTATCCCCGAGGCGCTGGAGGCGCTCGGCTGAGCTTGAGAAGACGCGTCAGAACGGACCGCGCAGCTGCGGCCGGCGCTGGTTCCAGCCTGCGTTCGGCCCTGGGGGCCAGCTGACCTTGGTCAGAGCGACCATCCCAGAAATCTTCCTGATCGCCCGTCCCGCGGTTGACCTGGCGGGGATGCGAGGGTACCTGGGGGCCGTCGGTGGCGCGGGCTGGCTGGACCGTCGGCTGGCCGACTCAGAGGGGATGCCCAACCCCGGCGAGCTGCTGGTGGAGTTCGCCGGACGCGCCTGCTATCGGAGCTGGGAGCCCGGCCTGAACCCCAACGTAACCAGAGTTCGGTCCGACCCCATGGCATACCTGCGAAACATCCTCAAGAGCGCCCACGGCAGCGTCCTCGAGCATGCCAATTACTCGTTCGCACTGCACAATGTGAGCCGGGTGGCGACCCACGAGATCGTGCGCCACCGCGCCGGTGCCGCCTACAGCCAGGAGAGCCTTCGCTACGTGCGCCTGGTCGACATCGGCTTTCGGGTCCCCCCCGCCCTGGAACCGCTCCGGCAAGAGTGCCTGGAGCTGGTGGAGCGGCTGGAGGAATTTCAGCGTTCCGCCGCGGCCAAGCTGGACCTGGATGCCGAAGGGGTCCCATTCCATGTTAAGAAGGAGGCCACCTCGGCCCTGCGGCGGCTGGCGCCGATCGGGGTCAGCACCGACCTGATCCTGACCATGAACCTGCGCACCCTGCGCCACGTGGTTGAGATGCGGACCGCGCCGGGCGCGGAGGAGGAGTTGCGGCTCATCTTCGGCCGGATCGGAGAGATCATGGTCGAGGAGACCTCCGGCGTCTTCCAGGACTTCCGGCGGCTGGATGACTCGTCCTGGGTTCCCGAGTTTCGCAAGGTGTGAGGGACCCGACGTGCCAAGCGGAGATGTCGACCCGGTCCCAGCGGAACTGGATCCAAGCCTCAGGCCGCGGCTTGAGATCGGCATCGACTGTCGCGACCCGGTCGCGCTGGCTCCATTCTGGATAGCTGCCCTGGGCTACCAGGGAACCAGTGGCGACGGCGCCCCCTACTTGAACCTGGTCGGCCCGCCCGGCTCGCTTCCTGTCTTCCTGCAGTGCGTCCCGGAGCCGAAGCTGGTGAAGAACCGACTCCACTTGGACCTTTTCAGCGCCTCCCCAGAGCAACTCTGTCGCCGCCTCGAAAGCCTGGGTGCTATCCCCCTGGGCGAGCCGTTCGGGAGCGGGCCGACCTGGGAGTGGCAGGTGATGGCGGATCCCGAGGGCAATGAATTCTGTGTTTGCCGGGACGCTCCGAAGCCCTGAACCGGCTGGGGGCCACCCCAGGCACCATCCATCCCTCGCCGCCCGGCTTCGGTGGGCGCCTGAGGGGATGGCCAAATCAACCGGGCCTGGCCCGGACCCGGTTCATTTAGGATCATCTGGTGAAGACGCTTCGCCGCGCGGTCGATCCGAGGGTGCAGGCCGACCCCAAGCGCCTGCCCCCAGGGCAGGTCCTGACCGAGAAGTGGCCCGTGCTTCACTACGGGCGAGTGCCCACCTACGAGCTCGACAAGTGGCGCCTCCGGGTGTTCGGGGAAGTTGAGCGAGAGCTCTCCCTCAGCTATCGGGAGCTGCTGGAGCTGCCCGCCCAGGAGGTGCTCTGCGACATCCACTGCGTCACCACCTGGAGCCGGTTCGACAACCGCTTTTTGGGGGTGCCCCTGGCGCATGTAGCGGAGCTGGCCGGGGCTCGGCCCGAGGCCGAATTCGTCGAATTCCACTGCTACGCCGGGTTCACCACCTCGGTCCCGGTCGAGTTCGCGCTCGCCCAGGACGCTCTGCTCACCTACCAGCACGACGGTCAGCCGCTCGCCCCCGAGCACGGCTATCCGGTGCGAGCTCTGCTGCCCCGCAAGTACTTCTGGAAGAGCGCCAAGTGGGTGGAGGGGATCGAGTTCCGGAGTCGCGACGAGCTGGGCTTCTGGGAGCGCAACGGCTACAACAACAGCGCCGATCCCTGGCGCGAAGAGCGCTACTGGTAGCGGCAGCCGCTGGAGGCGTTAAACTGAAGTCCAGTGGCAGCCGGATGGGA
Source organism: bacterium (assembly GCA_021802115.1). The sequence goes on from JAKABA010000002.1 coordinate 55,240, forward strand.
TCCCGGCCCTAGTACAGGGAAGTTGGCACATGATCACCGTTTCTGAGCAGGCTATCGGCCAGTTGAAGCAGTTGCTGGAGCAGCAGGACAACCAGAACATGGGCCTGCGGGTCTATGTCAGCCCTGGAGGATGCTCTGGCTTCAGCTACGGGATGGGATTCGACGATGCGCCGGCTGAGGATGACGAGGTGGCGGAGCAAGAGGGGATCAAGGTGTTCGTCGATCCGTACAGCGCCACCTACCTCGAGGGCGCTGAGATCGACTACGTCGACAGCCTGATGGGGGGTGGCTTCACTGTCCACAACCCCCAGGCGGTCAAGACCTGTTCCTGCGGCCAGTCCTTTGACTCCGGGGACGGAGCCGGGGCGGCCAAGTCCTGCAGCGCTGGCTGAGTTCACTCTCCTCTGCCCGGCTCCGACCACCCAGTTGTGGGATCTCTGGCGCAGGGGGGCGTTCCGGTACTTGCCCGCATGGATTTGCGCCTTGCCGCTCGAGTAGCGTTCCAGTCTGATCTCGCTGACCCATGGTCATTGCCCACCTCTCGCAGGTCGCGCCGGCCCAGCTCCAGTCTGGGGCCGCTGCCCCCCGCGCAGGAGGCCTGCTGCGGCCGGCCCACGGGTGGCTGACGCCACCGACGCAAAAATTCGCAGTGCCGGCCGGGAACTCGGTGCGGGCGCGGCCCGGCGGCGCGTGAGCTCGGCCCGGATCGTGGTCCTGGCCGGGGGAGTTGGCGCCGCCCGCTTCCTTTCAGGACTGGTTGCGGCGGCTCCGGACGCCGAGATCACAGTGATCGGGAACACTGGTGACGACTTCAAGGTCCACGGCCTTCACGTCAGCCCGGATCTGGATTCGGTCACCTACACCCTGGCCAACATCGGCGATGCCGATCGGGGCTGGGGGCTGCGGGGCGAGAGCTGGGCGGCGCTCGGTCAACTGGGCCGGCTGGGCGCAGAGACCTGGTTCCAGCTCGGCGACCTGGATCTGGCCATGCACATCCTCCGCACCGAGCGGCTCCATCGCGGCCGCCCGCTCTCGGAGGTGACCAGGGACCTCACCCAGCGCTTGGAGCTTCCGGTGTGCCTGCTGCCCATGACCGACCAGGGGGTCGCCACCCGCATTCACACGACCGACGGTCGCGACCTCCATATCCAGGAGTACCTGGTGCGGGAGGCATGCCAGCCTGAGATCGCCACTTTTGAGTTCCGGGGGGTCGAGCGAGCCCAGCCCGGCCCGGGCGTACTCGAGGCGATCCGGCAGGCGGACCTGGTGATCCTGGCTCCCAGCAACCCGATCATCTCAATCGGGCCGATCCTGGCCGTGCCCGGAATCCGCTCGCAGGTGGCAGCGGCGACTCAGGCCGTGGCGGTCAGCCCCATCGTGGGCGGCCGGGCCGTCAAGGGACCGGCGGTGGCAATGCTGGCGGCCCTGAGCCTGCCGGCCAGCCCGGGTGGGGTGGCCGCCTGCTACGCCGACCTCATCCAGCTTCTGGTCATAGACGAGTTGGATCGGGAGGCGCGCTCGGAGGTGGAGGCCCTGGGCATCCGGACCCACGTTTGCGACACCATGATGGTGGACACCAAGGCCGCCGCCCGGCTGGCCGCAGCGGTTCTGTCGGCCGCCGGTCTGAGCCAGGCTGTCGCCTCGTGAGGGCGCCCGCTGCGCGCCGGCCCTACCTGGTGGTCCCAGTCAAGCCCGCCGCGGGCAGCAAGCAGCGGTTGGCTCTCCGGCTCTCAGATGAGGAACGCCGGCTGGTGAGCCTCTCCCTGGCAATCCGGGTGGTGAGCCTGGCGGCGGTCGCCTGGCCCGCCGACCAGTTGGTGGTGGTGGGATCCGAGCCCCAATTGCTGGAGTTCTGCGCCCGGGTCGGGGTCGCAGCCATCCCCGATTTGGGAGCCGGCCAGACCGCCGCCGTCAGGGTCGGCGCTCAGTGGGCCCTGGAGCGCGGCGCCAACGTCCTGGCCACCGTGGCGGCCGACCTTCCCGCGGTCACCGCCGCCGATCTCACTGAGGTCCTTCGAGTCGCGATGAGGCTGCGCCCGGGCTCGGTGGCCGTCTTCCCAGACCGTGACGGCAGCGGCACCAACGGGCTGGTGGTCCGACCCGCCAGCCTGCAGGTCCACGCCTTTGGGCCAGGGTCGAGGCGGAGGCACCAGCGGATCGCGCGCTCGTTGGGCCTGCACTTCTCGGCCCGCCAGCTTCCCGGGCTCGCCTGGGACATCGATCGCCCCGAGGATCTTGACCCCCGAGAAGGACTGGTTCCCGAGCCCCATCCGGTTTTGCCCTGGGCGCGGTCGCTGGCGCCGGTCCCGGTCGGTTCTCGGGCCGTCGGCTCCGGAGGCCTCCAAGATGTCAGCTGAGCGTCCGCTGGTCCGCGCCAGGCGCCTGCTCGCCTGGGCGGTCGAGGGGATTCCCGAGCTGCAGGCGGGACAGGACCTGGGTGCGATCTGCCGCGAGCCTCTTAGAGTCGGGGGTGGGCTGCAGCCCTGGGACGTGGTGGTCGTCACCCACAAGGTCGTCTCCAAGGCCGAAGGCAGGGTCATGAGCCTGGCTGAGGTGGAGCCGAGCGACCCCGCGCTGGCTCTGGGCCAGCGGGTTGGACAGGATCCACGCATGGTCCAGGTGATCCTCCAGGAGAGCCGCCGGGTGATCCGGGCCGAGCCGGGAGTCCTGATCACGGAGACGGTCCAGGGTTTGGTCTGCGCCAACTCCGGGGTAGATCGCAGCAACGTCGGTGGAGGGGAGCTGGTGACCTGCCTGCCGCTTCAGCCCGACCGCTCGGCTGCGGGGCTGCGACGGTCATGGCTCGATCTGGCCCAGGGAGGGCCGTTGGGGATCATCATCTCCGACACCTTCGGCCGACCCTTTCGGGAGGGGGCGGTCAACGTCGCCATCGGAGTCGCCGGGATGCCGGCCCTGAGCGACCACAGGGGCCTGCAGGACGAGCAGGGTTACCTGCTCCACGCGTCCACCATTGGCAGCGCCGATGAGATCGCCGGCATCGGCGAGCTCTTGATGGGCAAGATCGACCAGGTGCCACTCGCGGTGGTGCGGGGTTTCTCCTGGGAAGGGCCGGACGATGGCGCCGGGGTTCTCCAGCGGCCGGCGGATCGCGACATCTTTCGCCGTTAGTGGCCCCCGCTTGCTACCGTTGCACCAATGCCAGACGCTCAGGTTCGAGTCCTGCTCTTCGCCTCTCTACGCCAGGCCGCGGGGACGCCACGGCTGGATCTCGACTTGACTGCGGTGAGCTCCGTGGCGGCGTGCTGGGAGCAGCTCTGCAGCCTTCATCCCCAGCTGGCGTCGTGGCGCGCGGCGGTGCGCCCGGCGCTCAACCAGCGCTACGTTGACTGGGGGGAACCGGTCCGGCCCGGCGACGAGCTCGCCTTCATCCCGCCGGTCTCGGGTGGGACCGCCGGGGGCCAGGAGGTGGTTCGAGTCGGGCCCGGGGAGATCGACCTCGCTGCCATGCAGGCTGCCCTGGAACTGAGCGGGGTGGGCGCTGTCGCCACCTTTGTGGGCGTGGTGCGCGACCCCGACCAGGGCCTGCCGGTATCCCACCTCACCTACGAGGCCTACCCGGAGATGGCGGAGGCGGAGCTGGCCAGGATCGTCGAGGAGGCCAAGCAGGCGGAGGGCGTCTCCCAGGTGCTGGTGCATCACCGCACCGGCCGGGTGGAGAGCGGAGTCGCCTCGGTGGCGGTGGTCGTCAGTGCCGCCCACCGCCACCAGGCGCTCGAGGCCTGCACCTACGTGATCGACGCGGTCAAGGTGCGAGCGCCCATCTGGAAAGTGCTGGAGTGAGTTCCACCCCCTGTTAGACTCGGAGTCCGTGGCCAGCACCCAAGTCCTCCGGGAGCCGGGTTCCGTCTCCCGTCCGAGGGCTCCCCAATCCGGCCCCTTCACCCGCCGGCTCGAGCTGCTCTGGGAGCTCGTCCGCCGAGACGTCCGGGCCCGCTATCACGGCTCGGTGCTGGGGATCGGATGGACCCTGCTCAATCCCCTGGTCTTCATGCTGGTGTACGCCGTCGTCTTTGGCGACATCATCGGGATCAAGGGGCCGAGTGGCAAGTCCTACGCGGTCTTCATCCTGTCTGGGCTGCTGCCCTGGACCTTCTTCTCGCAAGCCCTGGTGATGGCCGCCAGCAGCATCATCGCCAACGCCGGGGTGATCCGCAAGGTGGCATTCCCCTGGATGCTGCTCACAGTCTCCACCGTGATCGCGGCCCTGGTCAACTTCCTGATCAGCCTGATCCTGCTGGTGCCCTTCATGCTCCTGGCCAAGCAGTCGGTCGGGCCGCCGCTGCTGGCGATCCCCGGGCTGATCCTGGTGTCCTTCGGGCTGGCCCTGGGGCTGGGCCTGATGCTGGCCGCGGCCAGCGTCTACTTCCGAGATCTCCAGTACATCATCAACCTCGCCACCATGGTCTGGTTCTACCTGACCCCTGTGATCTGGCCGCTAGCCCACTACCAGAGCTTCTTCTCTCGGGGCCAGGTCGGCTTCCTGGCCCACATCGTGGTCTACGCCAATCCCATGACCTGGATCACGGTCTCGTTCCAGGACGTGTTCCTGTTCAACCGGTGGCCCCAGCACTGGCACGGCCTGCTCTACTCGACCGTGCTGGCGGTGGCCTTGATCTGGGTGGGGCTGAGGGTGTTCCGCCGCCTCCGACGCCGTTTCGCGGAGGAGATCTGATGGCCCAGCCGCCGATCGTGGTCGAGGGCCTGAGCAAGCGCTTTCGCATTTACCACCAGCGCAGTGACACCCTCAAGGAGGCGCTGGTGGACCGCCGGCGCGCCCGCTTCGAGGAGTTCTGGGCGGTCAAGGAGATCAGCTTCGAGGTCCAGGAGGGGGAGACCTTCGGGATCATCGGTGCCAACGGCTCGGGCAAGTCGACCTTGCTCAAGTGCATCGCCGGAATCCTGACCCCCGACCGTGGTCGGGTCTCCGTTCGGGGCCGCCTGGCGTCGCTGCTGGAGGTCGGGGCCGGCTTTCACCCCGACTACAGCGGCCGGGAGAACATCTACCTCAACGGCGCCATCCTGGGGCTGCCCCGGCGCTACATCAACTCGGTGATGGATGAGATCATCGGCTTCGCGGAGCTGGAGCAGTTCATCGACAACCCGGTCCGCAACTACAGCTCCGGGATGTACGCTCGCCTGGGGTTCTCGATCGCCATCCACATGGACCCTGACATCCTTTTGCTCGACGAGGTGCTGGCGGTTGGCGACGAGGCGTTCCAGCGGCGCTGCATCGACCACATCGACGGCATGCGCCGGGACGGCCGCACCCTGATCTTCGTCTCCCACGCTGCCGACACCGTCCGCAATCTCTGCGACCGGTGCCTGTGGATAGAGAATGGCGCCCGGCGCGAGGTGGGTGAGACCGACTTTGTGGTCAATGCCTACATCGGGGAGGTCAACCGCCGCGAGATGGTGGCCCTGCAGGCCTCGGCCGCAGACCGTGGCGGCACCCAGCCCGGCTGGATGGGGGTCCGGCTGACGGAGGTCTCGTTCCTGGGAAAGGAGGAGAACTCAGTCGAGACCGGCGAGGAGCTGTCGGTGCGGATCTCCTACGAGGCTCCCGATCCCCTTCGCAACGTACGCTTCCGGATCTCCTTCTACCCCACTGGGCAGGCGACCCTGCTGAGTGCTCAGACCGATGATGGCGAGCTGGGCAGGGTGGCCCTGGAGGCGGCCGGAACCGTGACCCTGCGGATTCCACAGGTACCCTTCCTGGACGGCGTCTACGGGACCAAGGTGGAGATCGAGGACATCGCCAGCGGCAAGGCCTACACCGAGCTGGACCGGCCCCAGAGCTTTCGGGTCCAGGCCCCCGGTCGCTGGGAGTCCGGCCTGGCCCTGGTGGGACACAGCTGGGAGCTGCCGGTCCGCCACGAGAAGGTGGTGGGGGTCTGATCACGGAAGGTGTGCCGGGGGCTGCTGGACCGCTGGTCAGCGTCCTGGTCGTCACCTACGAGCCAGATCCCGACCTGCTCCGGGACTGCATTCAGTCGGTGGTTCGGTCCGACTATCGACCCCTCCAGCTGGTGGTGGTGGACAACGGGTCGCGCCGGGCCGGGGTGCGGGAGCAGGTTGAGAGCTTGCTGGTGGATCATCAGGAAGTCGCCCTGGCCTTCGCGGCCCAGGGCGACAATCTCGGCTATGCCGCCGCCACCAACGTGGGGGTTGGGCTGGCAGATGGCGAGCTGGTGCTGCTGCTCAACCCCGACGCCAGGCTGGATTCAGATGCCATCCGGATCCTGGTCGAAGCGGCCCGCGCCCGTCCGACCGCGGCTGGCTTCGCTCCCAAGATCCTGCTCGCCAATCCCGGGGTGGCGATCGACTCGGTGGGAGTCGCGATCCACCCGGGCGGCGAGGGGTCCCAACGTGGCCTGGGCCAGGCCGACCTTGGCCAGTACGACCTCCAAGAGGAGGTGGCCGGACTGTCATTCGCGGCGGCTCTGATCCCGCGAGCGGCCTGGGCTCGGGTGGGACCCCTGGACGTTCGCTACTTCATGTTCTATGAGGATGTCGACTGGTCGCTGCGGGCGCAGGTTCTGGGGGAGACTTTCTGGACCGTGCCCGCCGCCCGCGTTCTGCACTTCCACTCCGCCAGCACTCGGCACCTGGGTGGAGGCTTCAAGACCCGCCTCATCCAGCGCAACCTGATCTGGACAGCGGTCAAGAACCTGGAGACGGGGACCGCCGTCCGGGTGCTCCTGCGCCGCACCGCCGCCAACCTGCGAAGGATCTCCCGGCTGCGCCACCCCTCTGCCTCCGGGCGCGCTCTGGCCGAGGCGTGGTTGGGGCTGCCCGGGATGCTCGGCTCGCGGCGGGAGATCCAGCGCCGGCGCCGGCGTCGCGACGGTGAGTTCCTGGGGGGGCGGGGGGAGACCACCTTCTTTGACGCCGATCGGTACCTTCCCGAGACCAGCGTGGCCGCTTTGGTGGCGGTGCTCAGCCGGCTCTACGCGGTGGCGCCAGAGCCAGCTTTGGAGCGCACCTTGTTGCGTATCTCCAGCGCCGAGGCGACCGGGCTCGGCCGGGACCCTGCCCGGATCGCCGCCATGGTCCGCGCCGGCGGGATGACGGTGAGCCCGGCCCTGGAGTGGCTGCTGGCCCAGATGGAGCGAGCACCCAGGCGCTGATTCGCTAGCCCGCATCCCGGGGCGGCTCCTGGGCCAGGAGGTGACGGTCGAGGCGATCGAGTGCACTCGATCGCGGTCCCCGCGAACCGTTCGAATTCAACCAGGACGGCGCCTGGCGCGCGACCTGAGCCGCGAAGGCGGTGGCGCGATCGACCGACCCCGACGGTTGCGGCCCGGCCGGGGGACCAGCTGCCCCGAGCGGTCCCTCAGTTGAGGATCACCGCCATGTCCCCGTACGTCGAGTAGGCGTTGTCGAACACCGCCATCGGCACCCAGGCTTCCCCGGTGTAGGGAAAGCCACTGGAAGCCCGCAGCGGATTCATGATCAGGACGGAATTGGCCCCAATCCCAATCACCGCCACCCCGTGCTCGTGGTTGCCAGCCCAGGGGAAGCAGTTGCCCCCGGCGCAGATGGTCGTGGCCGTGTAGGGGCGCCAGTCGAAGGTGACCCAGGCCACCGCCGGGTGGTTTTCCTCAACCGCGGTGAACAGCTGGTCGGGAGTGATCCCCTGGCCGGCTGCGAGCACCGTGCCGCCCACCGCCTGAGCCGCCCGGGCTACTGGCGGGAAATAGGTCCCCGGTTCGTAGTTGGCGCTCCCCGGGCCGTTGGGAGGTCCGACGAACTGCCGGTAGGGGTCTCCGCCCAAGCCTGGTCCAATGCCGGGCACCGAGCTGTCCACTCCCTCGATGCCCAAGAGCTGGGGTTGGGAGGGGTAGATGCCCTCATGCTCCAAAGCATTCTGGAGGGCCGCGTCCTCGCAATCCTCGTTGTACATCTGGGGCTTGAAGACGCTGATGCCGCTGACCCCAAAGCCCCCGGTGGGGTTGATGGTGAAGGTGATCTGGGTTTGGCCCTGGGGGCCCACCTGAGGGCTGTTGGAGACCCAGGCCGTGAGGGTGTAGGTGCCCGCGGGCCAGCCGGCGGTGTCGTAGGTGAAGGTGTTGTCGCCGACCCAGCTTCCCTGCTGGGTCCAGGAGCCGTCCAGCAGCGAGGCGTCGTACTGAAAGCTGGCGGTGCCCAGAGGGCAGCTTCCTGTCACCGTGACCGTGACCGGGTCGCCGACCACTCCACTGCTGATGTTGGTGGACATGGCACCATCACTGCAGGTCGCCGCCATCAGGGCCGGGTCCGCAGTGGATGTGAAGTAGCCAAAGACGTCCAGGACCAAGGCGGCGCTGCCGTTGCCGAGGTAGGCGGTGACGGTTCCGGCCGTACTCAGCGATGCAATGTCCAAGTTGGCCACGGTTTGCCCAGCGCCCCAGTTCAGGTCTGAGCTGGGAGGTCGAATCAGGGCCGGGTAAACAGTGAGGAATCCGGGTGCGCTTGAGTCGGTGACGGTGACGTTGACTACCACCGCAGCGGCGCTGTCGGGAACAGCGCCGCCCACCAGGGCCTGGGTCATGGTGACCCCGTTACCCAGGCTGACGCCGGTCGACCTGGTGTCCAGGAGCCGGGTGGGGGGGAGGGGCACATAGAGGCCGCCGGCCGCCGGGCCGCTGCCGCTGGTGAAGTAACCGTCCACATCGACGATGACAGCGGCGCTCCCGCTGCGGTTGTAGAGCACGATCTGGCCGCTGCTGCTGCTGACCGGAACCAGCGCGCGGTGGGCCACGGTCTCGGAGGCCGTCCAGTTGAGGTCAGAGGTCCCAGGCCGTGAGGTGCCCTGGGGATATACCGACAGGTAGCTGGCGGCCGTGGTGTCGGTGACGGTGAGGTTGACCATCACGGCGGCGACTCCGGAAGCCGGAACCGTTCCCACTCCCGTCACCTGAACGATCAGACTGCTGTTGGCCTGCAGGGTGCTGCCTGCGTACGGGGCGCCGCTGCCGGAACGGGTGTCGGCGATCCTGGACGGAGTCAGGGGGACATAGCTGCCCGCGGCGACGGCACTGAGAGGGGGGGCGAAGTAGCCCTCCAGGTCCGCGATCACGGCCGCCTGGCCAGCTTCGTTGTAGAAGGTGACCTGGCCGGCAGCTCCGACCTGGACAATCGCCAGGTTGGACACCGTCTCATTCGCGGTCCAGTTCAAGTTGGAAACCTCGGGACGGCTGGCGCCGGCGGGCCAGACGGTCAGATAGCTGGGCGCGGTGGTATCGGTGACGGTGATATTGAGCACCACTGAGGACGCGTCGGCGGGCACCACGGAGGTGCCCCCCCTACCCACCACCGTCAGGTTCACGAGGGCATCGGGCCCAAGGCCCTGATTGGTACTTCTGGTATCGAGCAGTCGGGCCGGTGGCAGGGCCGTGTACACGCTGCCCGTCACGGTGGCCGCTGCCGCCTGCGTACTGGTCGGGACCCCCACCGTCGGCTGGGGGCGGCCGCCGGCCACCAGCGCACCAGCCAGCAGCAGCAGCGCGACGGAGACGGTAAGCAGGCGCCGACCGCTAGCCACCATGGCCATGGCCCGATGGTAGTCCCCGCCACGGTGCGCGGCTGGGCCTGCCTGTCGCGATCTGGTGGTGGTCACGAACCACTTGTGAGCGGGTGGTCGAGCATCTGGTGCTGCCCTCACGTCCGGGCCCCGCCTGGCCCGGCGGTGGCACTGTCGCATCGAGGTGGCGGGCAGCCGGCTGGGACGGGCAGGGCGGCCAATCCCGGGAATGGGGTCTCCATTGAGACGCGAGTCGCTGGCTGGCGCTCGCGCCCAGGGTTCAGCACCCGACCTCGCCAAGAAGGCGCCCGGGCCGGTGCCGCCCCAACCTCGCCGGAGAATGGCCGAACCGCGCTCCCGCAGGGGCCACCTTCACGCGCCGGTGCTCCCGCGGTGGTCAGCGAGAACAGACTGGAGATAGCGGACGAGCCCGACCTGTCCGACGACCACCACTGGCGGCTTTTGTCATCCCGCCGAAATGTCGTGCAGGCTCGTACGCCCGGCCGCGAGATCAGCTGGACAAAGCTGCTGCCAGCCCCACCGCCTCGACCAAGCTTTGGTCTCCGGGGCGGTCGCAGGTCGCAAGGCCAATCATTGCTGGAAGTCCCAGCGGCTCAGCCGCGTCGCCAAAGCTCACCTCGCCAGCGGTAGCAGCACCGCCGGCGAGCGGGCTCTGCCATGGGGATCGGCTCGACGCCAGGGCCCGCGCCCGGATGTCAACGCCGGGTTGCGGGAAGTGAGACTCAACAGTGTAGGGGGCCCTCTGTGGCGGTGCTTGAGCGCGGTGGCCGCCGGTTGTGGCGCCAAAAATCCTGCTCGACAAATCGAGCGCGGCGAGCGCTCGATCAGGCACCCTAGCGACGAGTCGCGCAATCGCGACTTCCTGGTGGCCGAGGTAGTCCTCGGCCATGGTCGTCCCAGCCACAGTCGGCAGCAGTCGAACGGTGTGCGGATCCCCGGTGGCCCGTTGGCGTCTCGCAGCCCCGGAGCGCACCAGCCGGTCGGCCAGAGCCATCATCGAGTCACGTTCGAGGTCCAAGCGCAGTGCCAGTTCGTCCAGGGTCACCCCGTCGCTAGGGAGGCCCCGCACCACTCTCACCTGATGCCTGGTCAAGCCTTGCATCTCTCCAGCGTTGGAGCGGGCCGTCACCTGGCCCGGAAGTCGGAGCACGTCCAGGCAGCGACCCAGGAGATCGCTGAGGAAAGCCGCCGTGGCAACTGTTGCCGTGGCTGGTGCCAGAGCTGGAGGGTGGGCCTGGCCGGAGGCGCGCTGGTGCCGGATCAAGGGCGGGCATCCCGGGCTCGCAAGCGCCCGCCGCGGCGTGGGCGCCCCTGCTTTGGCAACTGCAACTCCCGGGCCGGGGCGACGCCGGAGCTATCCATCCTCATGACTGTGCCCCTGACCATGACACGCGGCAACGACGGCGTCTGTCCGCTGGCGCACACACCAGGTGGAATTCCCGAGCGCCAGAGCCAGCCGTGGTGGTGGTCTGCGACGACCCGTGGGGTGCCGTCCCGGAGCCGGTCAGCAGGCTGGGGCCGCCCCTAAATCGCGGGGCGTGGACAAGGGGGGGGCGGGCGGCCGTTCGGCGCCGCGCCCGCCCTGCTCGGAACGGAAGGTCAGGCGGCTTGGCGGAAGGTCACTCGATTGTTGACGAGGTAGTTCCAAATCGAGGCGATCCCCGTGCCCACCAGCAGCACCAGGAGGTAGAAGTAATGAAGGTCGGTGGCGCCCACCAGCAGCACCAGTTCCTGAATCCCCAAGCCGACCAGGGAGACCGCCTCAAAAGTAGCCAAGCGGCGGGAGAAGCTGTTGGTCTCCCGGTCCCGCCAGGTGAGCATGGAGTTGGCCGTAAACGTGACCAGGATGGCGGCTTGGATCGATATCCCAGAGGCCAGCCAGAGTGCCAGGCCAAGATGGTGATACAGCAGCACCGTGCCGCCGAGCGTGGTCACCACCCCCAGCACACCGGCGAATCCAAATGAGATCACCCGGCGCCCGTGCTCGCGAACCAGCTCATCGGCTGGTCCGAAGGACACGGCCGGCCGTCCGTAGAGCTTGCCCACGAGGGGCTAGGTTAGCAGGGGTCGCCCGCGGCCTTGATCACGGATCCGCCACATTCGTGCCACGGGAGTCTGAGCACGCGGGACACTTGGCAGTGTGCGCCCGGCTGGCCACAGAGCTCGCGCGGCGCTCGCTGGTCTCCGGTCTCTCCCGGCTTGGGAACCGCTCAGCGGCCGGGGACTGAGGTGCCCGCACCGAAATCGACAGGGGCCCAAGCGACACTCATCCAGTAGACCCGAAGAGGACCGAGATGGCGGGAACGACGAGGCGGAAGTTCACCGCGGAGTTCAAGGCCGAGGTGGCGGTGGCCGCCCTGAGGGGCGACAAGACCCTGGCCGAGATCGCCAAGACCTACGGGATCGATCCCACCTGGGTCACTCAGTGGAAGGGCTGCTGGAGAAGGAGGCGGCCCAAGTGTTCGAGGGCCCCGAGAGGAAGGCCGGGCCTCCATTGGATGTGGATGCCCTGTATCGGAAGCTCGGCCAGATCGAGATGGAGAGGGACTTTTTTTTGGCGTCGCGGCCAGGGATCATTTGAGCTCTGCAGCGAGGAAGGCGATGATCCAGCCAGGCTTCCCCAAGGTCTCGGTGCCCCGGCAGTGTGGCCTCCTGGGGGTAAACCGCTCCAGCCTCTACCTAACGCCATCACCCAAAGCGGACCCCCGGCTCCCCCTCACCAGCTCCATTGACCGGATCTATTAGGGGCTCTCGTCTGGAGCCAACCGCCGGGAACCTCAGCTCCTGAGCTCAAAGTCGGCGCGGATCTCACCGACGGCTGACCCGACCCAGTTGCGGGTGGGCTCGTCCAGGTAGGCCTGCAGACGGGGTGGCATGGGCCGGTTCAGGAGGCCAGCCAGCTCGAAGGCCCTGGCCGCAATCTGGGCCAAGCCCAGCGGGGCGCCCGACTCCAGCTTCACCACCACCGCCCGGCTACCGTCACGTGCCAGGGCTGCGAGGATGCCGGCGGCCCCACTCTTGACCACCAGGCTGGCTCCCTCGTCCTCCATCACGAGCGTATCAAAGGCATTGGTGCCAGCCACCAGGAAGGGATGGGCCGCCATCGCGCCCAGGCAACGGCGGAAGGCCGGGTCGGTTGCAGCGGCGTGGCTGAGGGCCCGGGCGAAGTCCTCGATTGGGAGTCCAAAGGTGGGCAGACCGCAGCCATCGATTCCGTAGGGGATGATCGCCGGATCAAGATCCGCGTTCCGGCCCAGCCGAGCGGCGATCTCCTCCTGGAGGGGGTGGTGGCGGTCGAGGTAGGTCTCCAGAGGCCAGCCGCGGTGGGCACAGACCGCCAGCATGGCGGCGTGCTTGCCGGAGCAGTTGTTGTGGATCGCGGTGGGCTGCTCGCCCCCGGCCAGGAGCGCGGCGGCCGCCGCCGGATCGCTGGGCAGATGCACCCCGCACTGCAGTGCGCTCTCCGGCACGCTGGCGGCGGCCAGGATCGCCCGCACCACTTCCAGGTGGGCTGGCTCGCCGTGGTGCGAGGCACCGGCGATGGCGATGCTGGCGTCTCCCAGCCCGAGGGCGTCGGCGGTCCCCGACTCCACGAAGCTGGTGGCTTGGAACGGCTTGAACGAGCTGCGCAGGGTGCTGACGGCGCGCGGATTCCCGGCCCACGCCATCAAGGCGCCGTCGCTGGCCACAACCGCGATGTGGCCCCGGATGACCGCCTCCTCGATCGGGCCCCGGAAGGCGCGAGCCAGAATCACGGCCCCACCCATGGTCTGCCCCGCTACGCTCGCGGCGGGGTCGCCAGCGGCCGTCTGCTGTCCATCCATTCGGAAGCAGTTTATGCGGCCAGGCACCGCCCGCCTTGACGGCCAGTCCTCGAGTCGAGGGAGAGTTGGTCAGTCGGGCCTGCGCTGTGAGGGGACTCAGCTCAGGAGGTCGGGCCGAAGGTACAGTCGCCCTGGTGATGCGGGAGGGGCAGGGGATGGGCGGAGCCCCCAGCGAGGGGGCGGCCCGGGTCCTGGCAGTCCGACCCAGCTACTGGCCGAAGAGTTCGTGGAGCGGTTGGGTGCCGGTGGTGGACGAGCTCGCGCCGCCACCCTCGAAGTTCAGGGCCAAGCCGGCCTCGAGGTCCCTGCGAAGTTCGGCACGGGGGCTTCCCGGGGGCCGAGGTCCCCGGTTCCAACGGGAGGTCCCCGGTCGGGCGCCTGGGTGGGTCCCCAGGCGTCACCGCCCTAAGCTGCTGCCTGATCCGCGCGAGTGGGTCCCACCTCAATGGCCCCACGGCCGCCCGCGAACTGGGAGCCGCCACCGGGGCAGGGCGCGCTACTCAGCCAGCCTTCAGCTTGCTCTCAGCTCACGTTAACGTTGGTGAGGTACCGTAATCTGGTCGGGCTGACGAACGCGGCCGGCCGCAGCCAAGGCTAGGCGCGGTAGGTACTGGAAAACGGAGTCACGGTGAGGTCGCGATGGGAATTCTGAGGCGGTCCTTGCTGCTGGGTGTTCCGGCCCTGATGCTGTTGTTGGCGGGCTGCGCCAGCGCCGCCCCGCGCGGTAGCGCGCCCAAGGTGGCCCAGATACCGACCCCCTCGGCCTCTCAGGCTGGGCTTTCCCAGTCACTGCTGGCCCTCCAGGCCGACTACGTGAATCTCTACAAGGAGGTCAGCCCGTCGGTCGTCCAGATCTCCACATCGCAGGACCTCGGGTCGGGGATCATCTTCAACGTCCAGGGTGACATCGTCACCAACAACCACGTCGCCAACGGCCTGAAGAACTTCACCGTCACCCTCTCCAACGGCAAGACGTACCCCGGGACCCTGGTCAACAACTTCCCCGGTGACGACCTGGCCGTGATCCACATCACCGCCAGCGGCCTGCACGCCGCCACCTTCGCCAACTCCTCCCAGCTCCAGGTCGGAGACATCGTGATGGCGATCGGAAACCCCCTGGGCTTCCAGAGCTCGGCCACCGACGGGATCGTCTCGGCGGTGGGCCGGACCGTGAGCGAGCCCAACGGTGTCACCCTGCCCAATGTGATCCAGACCAGCGCCCCCATCAACCCTGGCAACAGCGGGGGCGCCCTGGTGGACCTGGAGGGCCAGGTGGTGGGGATTCCGACCCTGGCGGCCCTGGACCCCCAGCTGGGCAGCAGCCAGGCGGCTGGGATCGGCTTCGCGATCCCCAGCAACGTGGTCACCGACATCGCCGGACAGATCGTCAAATACGGCAAGGTGGTGAACTCGAACCGGGCCTTCATCGGCGTCGATGTGGAGCAGGTGACCAACAACCAGGGCCAGCCCAATGGGGTGCTGGTGGTCAAGATCACGCGCTCCCAGGTGAGTCAGGCTGGGCTCAAGGTGCAGGACGTGATCACATCCATCAACGGTCAGGCCACCCCGTCGGTTCAGGACCTGACAGATGCTCTGGCCAACCTCAGCCCCGGGCAGACAGTCAAGCTCGCCGTCACTGAGCCGAATGGCACCAAGACCAGCATCTCGATCGTGCTCGGACAGCTTCCCGCCGGAGTCTCCTGAGCCAGACCGTATCTGGACCGTCGAGGTCCGCTCGGCCCCGGCCGTGGCCTACCATGGGGGCGGAGCCAGCAGCCATATTGGAGGGTTGAGTGCCATGAGTGACCCAACCATCGACGCCGCGGCAGACCAGGAGCAGGTCGCCTGGATCAGGACCCCCTACCACGCGCCCATCCTGGATCTGGACGGGAACAGCTTCGGGACCACCGAGTCCCTGCTCGGGGACGAGGGGGAGGACATCTTCCACGGTCTGGCGGTGAAGCTCACCGGGGGTGGACATCTGGTCGAGGTGGCGGCCGCCAACGTGGTCAAGATCACGCTGGCAGCGGTGCACACCGACCTTGGCCCGGAGGCAGTCGCCCAACTGCCCGCCTATCAGGCGGAGCGCTGGTACCACCTCGGCGAGGGAGGCCTGTTCCGCAAGCATGCCGAGTGGAAGGACGGCTGAAGGTTTCGCGGCGCTGACTGCCGGCGGCCACTGCACCATGTCTAACCGGGCCGTCGCCAAGCTGGCATGAGGCGCTGGCTGGCGGCCGCTGCGGCCGTGGCGTTGGTTGCAGCCGCGATCGCCGTCGCCATCTCGCGCGAGTCCTCGCTCGGGTCGGGACGGCTGTTGGTCTTGACCACGGTCGTGCGGCCCGCCTCCTCCGGGCCGGTGGCCGCTCGCTTGTTGGGGCTCCGGGTGATGGCCGTCGGGGGCGCCTGGGAGACCGTCTCCGTGGCGCCGATGACGCTGGCTCTGCCTGGGTCCTACCTGGCTCCCAATGCGGCGAACCTAGCCCAGGTGAGCCTGGCGGCCGGTCGCTACAAGGGTGCCGAGCTGGAGCTGAGGGTCGGCTCTCGCGGCAACATCCTGGACTCCCAGGAGGTCGGATTCCAGGTGATCCGTGGCCAGACGACGCCACTTCTGTTCAGTTTCAAGGTGGCTCCCGGCCCCAATCTGGTCCAGGGGCCCGCCTACGGTGGCAGCAGCCAGGTCACCTTCGGCCTGGCCCTGGCCTCCGATCAGATCCAATCCGTGCCCAACACCAGTTTCGTCAATCAGAAGGGTCAGCCGGTCAGCCTTAGCCAGTACCGGGGCAAGGTGGTGGTGCTGGCCTCATTTCTGACCGAGTGCCAGGAGACCTGTCCGCTGGTGGCGGCTGCCCTGCTCCAGCTCCGGCGGCTATTGCAGCAGCACGGTCTGGCCAACCAGGTCCAGATCGTGGAGATCAGTCAGGACCCCCACCATGACACTCCCGCCATCCTCAGTAAATATCAGCGCTATTTCTCACTGCCCTGGCCGCTGCTGACCGGTAGCACCGCGGCCGTCAACTCCTTCTGGTCTCGTCTGGGCGTCCCGCCGGTCCAAGCTCTGCCCTGGGGCGGGGCCGCCCCGCTCGACCTCTTCACGGGCCAGCCGGAGCCCTCCAACCTGGTCCACGCCTCCGTGGTGGAGGTGATCAACCCCCAGGGGTACATCGTCACGGCGATGCAGTCCTGGCCGACCCTGGGGGCGAGCACCATCCCCAGCACGATCTACAAGTACCTCGACGCGCAGGGCCGCTCGGAGCAACGGAAGGGTGGATCCTGGACGCCCCAGACAATTCTTCGGGCGATCACCCCGCTGCTCCAGCAGGAGCGCCAGGTGGCCGCCTTCCCAGGAACCAGCGCCGCGGTTCCCGGTCATCTGGCCCCCGATTTCACCCTCTCGGCCAGTGATGGCGGGCGGGTCACCTTGAGCCAGCTCCGTGGCGACCCGGTGATGCTGGACTTCTGGGCCAGCTGGTGCGCCAACTGCAGGGCGGATATGGCCCTGGTGGCCAAGGCCGCCAGCCAGTACCGCGCCCAGGGGCTGCGGGTGGTCCTGATCGATGACCAGGAGTCGGCCGCGGTGGCGACCCACTTCCTTCGCGGCATCGGGGTTCACCTGCCCACCCTGCTTGACAGCCAGGGCAAGGTGGCCCAGGGCTACGGTCTGCCCGGGCTGCCGGTGGCGGTTTTCATCGACCGCAGCGGCCGGGTCTCCTCGCTGGTTCTGGGTCAGCTGGAGCCATCTCAGCTGAGGGCGTCCGTAGCCCGGGTGCTGGCCGGGTGAAGGTCCTGGACCTTGGCTCGGCTTGGTACGATGCCCCGGTGAACGGCTGCCCCGACCGAAATCGAATGCGGAGCGCAGGGCGGCGATGTATCCACGGGTTCGCTGGGTCAACCGACCGGAGATAGCCGCCTCCAGCGAGCCGACCGCGGCCAGCGCAGGTGTCCCCAGCGGGGGCGGGCACCCGGTGCCGGCGGCATCCGACGCCTCCTGACGTGATCATTTCTTGAGGTGCAACTGTGAGCGAATACGCGAATCCGAACTCCCTGGTCACCACCGCGTGGCTGGCCGACCACCTTGCCGACCCGGAGCTGCGGATCCTGGACGTGGACGAGGACACCGAGGCTTACGGACGGGGACACATCCCAGGCGCCATCGCGGTGCACTGGCGCGACGACCTGCAGGCGCCCGTGGCCCGCGACTTCATCCGCCCCGAAGGTTTCGCGGCGCTGATGGACCGCCTCGGGGTCACGCCCGCGACCCGGATCATCCTCTACGGCGGCAACAAGAACTGGTTCGCGGCTTACGCCTATTGGTATTGCAAGTACTACGGCCATGAGCTGGTCCAGCTCCTGGATGGCGGCCGTCGCAAGTGGGAGCTGGAGGGGCGGCCCCTGGTGACCGAGGCACCTGGTATCGCTCCCAGCGCAGGCTACCCGATCCCTGGCGAGAACGAGCAGATCCGAGCCTACCGGGATCAGATCGCCCACGACTTCGTGGGCCACCCTGGCAAGGGACTGGTGGACGTCCGTTCGCCGGAGGAATACTCAGGGCAGCGCATCTCCCCTGACCACCTTCCCAATGAGGGCGCTCAGCGCGCCGGACACATCCCGGGCGCGCGCAACATCCCCTGGAGTCGCGCCGTTGACCCAGAGCAGGAGACCTTCCTGCCGGTGGAGACCTTGCGTAGTCTGTACCGGGCCGAGGGGGTGACCCCGGACCAGGAAATTGTCGCCTACTGCCGGATAGGCGAGCGCTCGGCCCACACCTGGTTCGTGCTCTCGGAGCTGCTCGGCTACCCCCGAGTCCGCAACTATGACGGCTCCTGGACGGAGTGGGGCAGCTTGGTCAAGGCTCCGATCGAGAGGTGAACCCGGGGCCGGGGCGCTCGCCCCGGCCCCCTCCCTCCCCGCTCTGGCTGCGCCACCCTGGCCCCAGGCGCTAACTTGGAGCCATGCGAACGGTGGCTGGTCCTCGGCGGAGCAGCGGAGGGACCTGGGAATGATTGCCGATTCAGCGCCGGGGTCACTGCCGACCGCCTTCCCGACCGAGGCGGGTCAGGCTTCGGCGGGCACCTCCCGCTATCGGATCGTGCGCACTCTGCGGCTCCGCAATGACAACCGCCCCGGCGTGCTGGGGGAGGTGGCCACCGCGATCGGCCGGGCTGGGGGCAATCTCGGCGACATCAGGACCGTGGAGCGGGGCTCCCACAACGTGGTGCGCGACATGGATGTCAGCACCACTGACCTGGGCATGCTGGAGGACGTCCTGGCGGCCGTGAGGGCGCTGCCGGACACCCACCTGCTGGACGTCCGCGACGAGGTCCTCCGGGTCCATCTGGGCGGAAAGTTGCGGATCACCCCTCGCTATCCGGTGCGGACCGTGGCTGACCTGCGCCACGTCTACACCCCGGGGGTGGCGGAGGTCTGCCGCCTGATTGAGGCGGACCCCAGCATGGCCGACCGCTACACCGGGATCGCCAACTCAGTGGCGGTGGTCACGGATGGCACCGCGATCCTGGGCTTGGGCAACATCGGCCCCGTGGCCGGCATGCCAGTGATCGAGGGGAAGTGCGCCCTGATGTCCCAGCTGGTGGGCATCGACGCCTATCCGCTGCTCATCCAGCCCGGTCCCTCGGACCAGATCGTGGACGCCCTGGCCGCGATCAGCGCAACCTTCGGCGCCGTCCAGTTGGAGGACTTCGCGGCGCCTCATTGCTTCGAGGTCGCCCCCGCTCTCCAGAGCCGGGTCGGGATCCCGGTCATGCACGACGATCAGCACGGCACTGCCACCGTGGTCCTGGCCGCGGTGCTGCGGGCGGCGGCCATGACCGGCCAGGACCTGAATCATCTGACCGCCGGGGTCATCGGTCTGGGCGCCGCTGGCTCCGCCATCGCTCAGCTGCTGATGCACTATCAGGGCAGGACCGTCTACGGGACCGGCCGTACGCCCGACTCCCTGGAGCGGCTCCGCGTGGCCGGCGGGATCGCCGTCGAGATGGATGAGCTGATGGCTCGCTGCGACTTGGTGGTGGCGGCCACCGCGCAGCCCGGCCTGATCCGGCCGGACCAGGTCCGGGCCGGGCAGATCATCTTCGCCATCTCCAATCCACTGCCGGAGATCGAGCCGGAGCGGGCGATGGCGGCCGGGGCCAGGCTGGCTGTGGACGGCGCCGTCGTCAACAACCTGCTGGGGTTCCCCGGCCTCTACCGCGGCGCTCTCGACGCCCGTGCGCGCCAGTTCAACACCGAGATGTTCGTGGCCGCTGCGCTCGCGATCGCGTCTCGAGCCCGCGACGGAGAGGTGGTGCCCGACTCCCTTGATCGTGAGGTGCACCGGGCGGTGGCCAGGGCGGTGGCTCGGGCCGCGATGGACACCGGCGTCGCCAGGCTCGAGCCGCCCCCGGATTACTTCGAGGACGCCTATCGCCCGCCGAGCTGAGTCGAGCGCCGCCTTACGATGAACAGGTGGTGATCGAGCCCTTGGCCGAGGCGCAATTGGAGCAGATCCGGCCGCTTTTGCTCGACCTGCTCCAGGCCGAGCAGCTCGCGGCCGGGGAGACCCCTGCGGCCCGCTCCGACCTCGATTCCTGGTTGCCCCGCACCAGGGCCAGCTTTGAAGGCGAGAACCACATCTTCACGGCTCGCGATGGGGACCGGGTGCTGGGCTTCTGCTGGTGCGTGCTCTTCGACCCGGGGACTGGGCTCGAAGGCGAGGTTGCCGAACTGTACGTCCGCCCCGAGGCCAGGGGTGATGGCCTAGCTAGCCGTCTGGTGGAGCGAGCCGTGGAACTGTTCGCCGACCGCCGGGTGACCTTCGCCTGCGTCTGGACGCGGGCCGGCAATGAGCCAGCCCTCAGGACCTATCGCGGCGCCGGCTTCGTCCCCACCGATCAGCTGATTCTGACCTGGTATCCCTGAATGGAATCCGCTGACATAGACGCGCTACCTGAGACCATCGCCCAGCGGTCGCTGGCCCTGCGCCTGGGCGCGGTGGCCGTGGTGGCCGCGATCGTGGGGGTGGTGGTGGGCGGCGGTGGCAGCTTCCTTCTACTGCGGCACTTCTACTCCACCGCCCCTGCCCAGGTCACGATCCGGACCACCACCGCCGGGGGAGGTTCCAAGACCACATCCCTGAGCTCGGTTGTGGCCCAGGTGGCGCCGTCGGTGGTGGAGGTGGTGCGGCAGCGGGGTTCGTCCCAGCCCTCCCCGAGCAGTACCTCAGACGGTTTCGTCGCCAGCTCCGCGGGGCTGATCGTGACCAGCGAGGGCGCCGTGGCGGGTGCCGCTGGAGTTGAGGTGGTGCTGCCCTCGGGTACCGTACTGCCGGCCACCATCGCGGCTGCGGACGCCGCCACCGGAGTGGTGGTGCTGCAGGTCAGCACCACCAATCTACCGCCGGCGCTGACCTTCGCCGCCAGCACGCCGCTGGGAGCCGCGGTGGTCGCGGTGTCGCTTCCCCTGGGGGGGACGGCCAGTGTCGACGTGGGAACCGTCAGCGAAATCGGCCTGACCGCCACCGTGCCCGATCCGGCCGCGAGCTCCGGGACCTCTGTCGTGGATGGCATGCTCCGGACCGACGCCCCCGAGCCCCAGGGCAGCTCGGGTGGTCCCCTGGTCAACACAGCTGGCCAGGTGATCGGCATAATGACCGGTCAGCGGATGCAGCCCCAGGGCCAGGGGAGCAGCGTCGCCGCCTTCGGTTTCGGTCTCGACGCCAGCTTTGCCAACTACCTGGTCCAGGCGATCGCCGTGACCGGCGGAGGCCCAAGGCCAGTGGGCCTGGTGGCGCGGTGGCTGAACCCCGCCTCGGGGGCGGCGACCGGGCTGCCCAGCGGAGCCGAGGTGCTGGCGGTCAGCCCCGGATCGGCGGCCAGCGCGGCCGGGTTGCAGGTCGGGGAGGTGGTGACCGCCGTCGACGGCAGCGCAGTTCTGGGCTCGGGAGCGCCTCGCTTTCCAGACCTGACCGACCTGCTTATCTCCTATGGTCCGGCGGCCGTGGTTGCGATCACCGCAGTCAAGGCGGGTGTGACCCAGCAGCTTTCGCTTACGCTTCCAGCCGGCTGACGCGGCCCCTGCCGGTCGCGGGGTCGGGCCCTTAGGGTTTGGGAGGCACACCTTTGGACATCACCTGGTTGGGCGGGGACACTCTTTTGCTGCGCGGCAGGGAGGCGAAGGTCCTGGTCGATCCCTCGGGGTCGGATCCGGAGTCCGCCGCCCGCGCCGGGGCCGACATCCTGGTTGGGGGCCTGGGCGCCAAGAACCTGCTCCGACCAGAGTCTGGGCCCCAGGTGGTGGCCCGCCCCGGGGAATACGAGCTGCACGGGGTCAGCGTGCGCGGCGTGGCCCTGAGAGAGGGGACAGCCTTCGTCACCGAGGTGGATGAGGTTGCCGTGTGTAGCTTCGGAGACCTGCCCACGGAGATCTCGGAGGAGATGTTGGAGGCTCTCGGCGTGATCGATGTGCTGGCGGTGTCGCTGCTGGGTGGGGCGCCGTCTCGAACCGTCGCCGTGGCCGAGCTGGTGGCGCGCCTGGAGCCGGCGGTGATGGTGCCGACCGGCTACGAGCCGGCGGCGGACATCGTCACCGGCGAGCTGGCCGCGTTCGTCAAGGAGATGGGCCTGGCCCAGGTCAGCGCTCAGGCCAAACTGACCCTGACTGGGTCGGCGGGAGGCACGGAGGACACCAGGGTCACGATCCTGGAGCCACGGCGCTGACCTGGCGTGGTAGGATGCGCCCACATGGGTGGTGTCCTCCTGTGTGCCGGGGCTAGCGGTTGATGGCGAAGTTCATTTTCGTCACCGGTGGAGTCGTCTCCGGGATCGGCAAGGGCATCACCGCAGCCTCCCTGGGGACCATCCTCAAGGCGCGCGGCCTGCGCGTCTCTCTGCAGAAGCTGGACCCCTACATCAACATCGACCCCGGCACCATGTCGCCGTACCAGCATGGCGAGGTCTTCGTCACCGATGACGGCGCGGAGACCGATCTCGATTTGGGCCACTACGAGCGTTTCGTGGACACCAACTTGAGCAAGGCCAGCAACGTCACCACCGGCAAGATCTACAGCGAGGTCATCGCCAAGGAGCGTCGCGGCGACTTCCTGGGGGCCACGGTGCAGGTGATTCCCCACATCACCAATGAGATCAAGGACCGGGTCCGCCGGGTGGCCGAGGAGTCGGAGGCCGAGGTGGTGATCGTGGAGGTGGGCGGCACGGTGGGCGACATCGAGTCTCTGCCTTTCCTGGAGGCGATCCGTCAGCTCAAGAACGATGTCGGCCGCCGCAACACCTTCTATGTGCACGTGACCCTGGTGCCCTACGTGGAGGCCAGCGAGGAGTTCAAGAGCAAGCCCACCCAGCACAGCGTCCAGACTCTACGAGGGATCGGGATCCAGCCGGACGCCATCGTCTGCCGCTCCCGCCAACCGCTGGGGGCCGGGGTCAGGGACAAGATCGCACTCTTCGCCGATGTCGAGCCCGAGGCCGTCATCAGCGTGCCTGACGCTCGCACCATCTACCAGGTGCCCCTGATGCTGGAGGCGAGTGGGCTCGGCCGCTACCTGGTCGACCAGATGGCGCTGGAGACCCCGCCGGTGGACCTGCGGCGCTGGGAGCGGCTGGTAGAGCAGATCCTCTCTGCCACTGAGAAGGTGACGGTCGGCGTTGCCGGCAAGTACGTGGCCCTGCCCGACGCCTACATCAGCGTCACCGAGTCGCTGCGTCACGCCGCGGTCGCCCACGGGGTCGGCCTGGAGTTGCGCTGGATCAACACCGAGACCCTCGAGCCGGGCGACCCGACGCCATTCGAAGGGCTGCACGGCCTGGTGATACCCGGCGGCTTCGGTCACCGCGGCATTGAGGGGAAGATCGCCGCCTCCCGGTACGCGCGCAAGCACCAGGTGCCCTTCCTCGGCCTGTGCCTGGGAATGCAGTGCGCCTGCATCGACATTGCTCGCGAGGCGTTGGGCACCGAGGACGCCAACAGCACCGAGTTCAACGCCTTCACTGAGAACCCGGTGATCGACCTTTTGCCGGAGCAGCGCGACGTAGCCGACCTGGGGGGCACCATGCGCCTGGGCCTTTATCCGTGCAAGCTGGAGCCGGGCACCAAGGCCGCCCTGGCCTACAACGAGCCGGTGGTCTACGAGCGCCACCGCCATCGCTTCGAATTCAACAATCGCTACCGCGACGCCTTGGAGAAGGCCGGGGTGGTTTTCAGCGGCACCTCTCCCACAGGCCGTCTGGTGGAGATCATGGAGCTGCGCAACCACCCCTTCTTCGTTGGTAGCCAGTTCCATCCCGAGTTCCGCTCCCGCCCCCATCGGCCGCACCCACTGTTCCACGATTTCATGGCCGCCTGCTTGGCCCGGGCGGGGCTGGCCGTCGAGCCCGAGCTGCCTCAGGACCCGGCGGTCGCAGAGGTGTGAGTCCGGCGGCTGAGCTGAGGCCGCTGCTCAGCGACGCGACCGGGGAGATGGTGCTGGCCCCGCCGGGGTGGGCCGCCGTGGGGCAGAGCGGGTCAAGGGCCGTCGAGCCACGAGGGTGGATACCCATGCCCGCCGGCACCACGCTCATGCATCTTCCTGACCGCCCCGGCCTGGGCCGGCGCCGGAGCGGCGAGGTGGCTCCGATCTTTGGGAGTCATCCCTGGGCGGTTGCGGCGGTGCTCCCGGTCGGCTATCTGCGCCTGCTGCTTCCCGCGCACCGGCGTTTGCCGGGAGCGGCGGTGCTGCCTCTCTACGGCTATGCGGCGGTCGCCGACCGCAGGGGCGAGGTGGTGGTGGCGGCGCAGCGCAGCGACGACTTCTCGCCCTGGATGGGGGCGCGCCCCTCCCGGCCTCAGTTGGCGGCGGCGGTTGCCGAGGTGCAGCGGCTCCTCCCCCGCAGCCGAGTGATCGCGCAGCTCACGGTATGCGCCCTCCAGCACAACTGCCTGACCGCCCAGAACACATTCCTGGGGCGCGACGAGGGGGCGCTGCCAACCTCGGCCGCCTGCAACGCCGATTGCCTGGGGTGCATCTCGCTGCAGACCGACTCTGGGGCTCCCACGCCCCAGCCCCGGATCCCCCGGGCACCCACCGGGGAGGACCTGATCGCCGTCGGCAGCCAGCACCTGGAGAGGGCCGCTGCTGTCGGGCAGGCCGGCATGGTCAGCTTCGGGCAGGGATGTGAGGGTGAGCCCCTGCTCCGCGAGCGAGCCCTGATCGCGGTGGTGGCGGAGCTGCGTGCCCGCCATCCCGCCGCCACCATCCACATCAACACCAATGGCAGCCGGCCCCGGGCCCTGGAGCGGCTGATGGCGGCCGGGGTCAACAGCTGCCGAATCAGCGTCTTCAGCTTTGAGCAGAGGCTGTTCCAGGCCTATTACCGCCCTCGGGGCTATCGCATCCAGGAGGTTCTGGAGTCCTGCCGCACCGCCCGGAGCATGGGCGCTCAACTGACCGTCAACCTGCTCACCTTCCCAGGGGTCACCGACATCCCCGAGGAGGTGGAGCGGACCATCTCAACCCTCGCCGACCTGGAGGTAGACCAGCTTCAGCTGCGCAGCCTCAACGTGGACCCTCTCTGGCTTCTCAGCCGCCTTCCGGAGCTGCCTGCGGGCATCGGCCTGGCCAGAGTTATCGAGGCACTTCGGACCCGGCTGCCTCGGGTCAGCCTGGGCAACTTCACCAGGCCGCTGTCGGTCCCGGTGTGACTGGGGGCGCGCGCTGCCCTGGCATTCAGATCGGCCCAGCCACCATCCAGTCGCGCGTCGGCTGGTGGCTCGGTCCGCGACGGGGGAGCCGCGCCGATCTGCGGGCTCGACCTACGGGGCCGCGCAGCGACCTGTGCTAAAGTTGAACTCCCCCATGAAAGCAGCAATCCATCCCGAGTACTACCACGACGCGGTGGTGACGTGTTCCTGTGGCAACACCTTCACCACCGGGTCCACGATGCAAACGCTCCACACGGAGGTGTGCAGCGTCTGCCATCCGTTCTTCACCGGCCAGCAGCGCATCATCGACACCGGCGGTCAGGTCGAGCGCTTCCGGCGACGCGCCCAAAGGGCGCAGCAGTAGCATCGGGCCTCCGCAACAGCGGATGGCCCTGAGAGGCTGAGGCAGTGCTGAATCCCAATCTGGAGGCGCGCCTGCACCAGGTCCGCCTGCGTCACCAGGCTCTGGTGGCGGAGATGGAGGCCCCCCAGGGGGACTTCGATCCCGCTCAGGGCGAGCGCTTGGGTCGCGAGCTGGCCCAGCTGCGACCCGTGGTCGAGCTCCTGGAGGCCCTGGAGCGATCCGAGTCGGCAGCCGCGGAGGCACGGAGCCTGGCCGACTCCGAGCCCGAGGAGAAGATGCACGCGTACCTGGAGGCTGAGGTCCAGCGCGAGCACGAGCGTCAGGAGTCCCTGATCTCGGAGTTGAAGCTGATGCTCCTGCCCAAGGACCCTGACGACGATCGCGACGCGGTGGTCGAGATTCGGGCTGGCACCGGCGGCGAGGAGGCGGCCCTCTTCGCCGCCGACCTGCTCCGGATGTACCTGCGTTTTGCGGAACGCCGGCGCTGGCAGGTGGAGATGCTGGACAGCTCCCCCAGCGAGGGCGGCGGCGTCAAGGAGGTGATGCTCGAGGTGCACGGAAAGGGGGTCTATGGGCACCTCAAGTTCGAGAGCGGAGTCCATCGCGTCCAGCGGGTGCCTAAAACTGAGGCCCAGGGCAGAATCCACACCTCGGCCGCCAGCGTGGTGGTACTGCCAGAGGTGGAGGAAGTCGAGGTCGAGGTGAACGAGGAGGACCTCAAGATCGACGTCTACCGGTCCACCGGGCCCGGTGGCCAGAGTGTCAACACCACCGACTCGGCTGTTCGAATCACCCATCTTCCCACCGGCCTGGTGGTCACCTGCCAGGATGAGAAGTCCCAGCACAAGAACCGTGCCAAGGCGCTCCGGGTGCTGCGCTCCCGACTCTACGACCGGATGAAAGCCGAGCGCGATGCCGAGCTCCAGGAGACCAGGCGTTCGATCGTCGGCCGGGGCGACCGCAGCGAGAAGATCCGGACCTACAACTACTCCGACAACCGGGTCACCGACCACCGCATCGACCTCAAGCTCTACCAGCTCTCTCGGGTCATGGACGGCGAGCTGGACTTGGTGGTCTCTCCGCTGCAGCAGGAGGAGCAGGCTCGTCGCCTCTCCGGCGAGCCAGAGGAGTAGGTCCGCTCCCTTTCCTCCCCGCCCGGCCACGGCTCGCAGGCCGTTCCGGGAGCTCACTCCGGCCCGGTCCGGTGCGTGGTCGGATCCCGGGCCCCTGGCAGACTCAGCTCCCGGGGACGCCGTGAAGCATCCCATCTGTGGCTAGCAGAGCGAGCGGTTGGCTGAGCCCCGGCTCTGCGCGCGGCCGAACCGGCAGTGCCGACCACACGCTGGCAGGCGATGGCCCGAGGCACCGGATTAGCGGAGCTCGCGCCTCCCCCCCGTGCCGCGTGCGGGGAGGTTGTGGCGGCGGCCGCAACTGGCGGCTTGGCCAGCTCGGAGTCCATGATGAAGTACCAGATTGTGGCTCCGGCACCGCCCGGGGTAGGTGGAGCGCGCGATCCCCGGGCCAGTCTGGGCTTCTGGGTTGAAGGCCCGAGCCCTACCGGCACCAGACCGGTGATGGTTGTCCCGCCGGATACCAGACGGTTCTCCCAGCGCGTCCGGCTGGCGGTGTGGTCCGTGCCAGGGGAGACCGCGACGGCGGTGCGCAAGACGTTGGGCGGTGGGAACCCAAGCCACCTGCTCACCCCGCGAATTCGGCCACTGGCGCTGTGCCGGAGGCAGCGGCGAGCTGACTACGGGCCACCGGCGACCCGGGCCAACCCGGTGTCCCCACGTTAGCTGGCCCCATCGCGGTGGCGTTGCGGTCTCGACCCCTGGCCGCCCGCGGGCCGCTTGAGAGCTGAGGATGCTCACCACGCGGCGCCGCTGGGCACCGCGGGCCGGCCGCCGGGCGGCAATGGATCACAGTTGCGCGGACGGCGTCGACGAAGGCCGCGGAGCGGTGACCTTGGGTGATTACCGGCCAGCTGCTGTCCCCGGTGGTTTGGGCCGTGCTGACCACGGGCCAACGCTAGTTCGCGACCGACCGGAGCCCCAAGGGCCTCAGCTGGTGGGGATGATCGAGTCGTGAGCGGGCGCGGCGGTCGCGCCGCGGTGCCGGCGGCCTCCTCGATGACGCCGGCGAGGTCGGGGGCGCGGTTGCTCGCTGGGGCTCCCTTCTACGGCCGCCGCGCTCGCCACGGTCGGGCGCCGACCCGGGCGCACCAGTGGACGCGGCCCAGGGGGCATCCCGACCGCCACCAGGTCACCTAGGGTTCGCCACCCGTGCTCCTTCCGGCCGATCTCCACCAGCTTGACGAAGCAGTCGGCGGTCGCCTCGGCGTCCGCCAGGGCGAAGTGAGGATGTCTGTGGGTCACCTCCAGGCGTTCGCACAGGCGCTCCAGCCCGATTGTGTCCCGCAGATCGAAGAGAAAGCCCGCGATTCGGGACGTGTCCAGGTGATGGTGGGGGGGCGGGCGGTCCAGGGCCTTTGCCACCAGCCGGGTGTCGAAGGCGTCGGCGCTGTGCTCCACCAGGATCGCCCCTCGCGCGAAGTCATGGAAGGTCAGGGCCACCCGCCGCAGGGAAGGGGCGCCGGTGAGCATCGAGCGGGTGATGCCGTGGACCCGACGAGCGTAGGGGTTGATGTGGTCGGTGGTGTGCACCAGGCTCTCCAGCAGAGTCGGGGGCTCCGCTGGGCCAGCCTCGCCCACCCGGAAGCGCACCGCTCCCAGCTCGACCATCCGGTCGGGAAAGTGCCCCGTGGTCTCGCAATCCAGGCTCACGAAGGTGATGTGGTCCAGCTCGGTGTCCAGGGGGATCTTGGGGAACTGACCATCCTCAGCGGGATCCGAGCGTCCGTCCAGCAGGGTGACGGGGTTGTGGAAGGGCGCCAGCTCCGGACTCGCCGGCCCCAACCGGGCCAGCAGGCGGTCCCCGGGAGCCCCAGGTGGCCGCTCTCGGCCCCACTTCAGCTTGAGCTTCGGTGCGACGACCGGGGCCGAGGCCTGACTTGGGTCGACTTCGTCAGACCGTGGCTCTCCGGAGTTGGTCAGCTGCACGACTCTCAATCCTAACCAGTGCGGCCATCGGCTCGGGTCTAACCGATCGGTCGGGATATACTCGAACTCAGATTGCCATTCCTAGCCACCGGTATCAGTCACCACCTGGCGCCGCTGCCGGTCCGCGAGCAACTGCACCTGGACGATGCCCAGGTGGTGGAGTCGCTGGGGGCAATCGTCGCCCACGCCGGCTTGAGCGGAGCGGTCTGCCTCAGCACCTGTAACCGGACCGAGTTCTACCTCAGCACCAGGGACGAGCGGGCCTCCCGCCTGGCCACCTCTCGGTTCTTCCACTACGTTGCTCCCACCCCAGAGTTCTCCGAGCTGGTTTTCAGCCACGCCGGCGCCGATGGCCTGCGGCATGTGATCAGAGTCGCCAGCGGCCTCGACAGCATGATTCTGGGGGAGTCACAGGTGCTGGCCCAGTTCAAGCGTGCCCATCGGCTGGCCTTGGAGGCCGGCACGATGGACGGCGAGCTGGACCTGGTCATGCGTCGGGCCGTCGAGACCGCCAAGCTGGTCCGCAGCACGACCGGGATATCACGGCAGGCGGTGGGGTTTGGCCAGGTGGCGCTCCAGGCCGCGCAGTCGAGGCTGGGCGACCTGCGCGGGCAGGGAGCGGTCATCCTGGGTGGCGGTAGTGTGGGCGGGGCGGCGGCTCGCTTGCTGCGCCGCGCCGGGGTCGACCCCCTCATGGTGGTGCGCCGGGGCCCGCGGGCGACCGCGCTCGCGGAGGCGCTGAGCGCCGAGCTGGTGGAGATCGGCGAGCTGCCGGCGCTGGCCCCCCGCTTCCGGGTGGTCGTCTGCAGCACCACCAGCGAGTCCCGGGTCCTCAGCCGCGAGACGGTGGCGGCCATCCGCCGGTCCCAGGCCCCCGGGGGCAGGCTGCTCATTCTGGACCTGGCGGTGCCAAGAGACGTCGAGCCCGAGGCGGCCGATCTGACCGGAGTTGAGCTGTTGGACATCGACCACCTGGGGGATGTCGTAGCTGCCAACCTTGGCTCCCGGGAGCGGCATCGGCCTCGCGCAGAGCGGGTGGTGGAGGCTGCGGTGACCCAGCTGGTGGAGGAGTTGGAGGGGCGCGGCGCAGCCCCCCTGATCGCCGCGCTGGTGGATCGAGCCGAGGTGGTCAGGCAGGGGGAGTTGCGCCGCGCGATCTCCCGGATGGGGGTTGTGAGCGAGTTGGAGCGGGCCCAGCTCGAGCGCCTGACCCAGGCCATCGCCGCCAAGCTGATGCATCAGCCAATCACGTTCCTGCGTCAGCACGCCGATGATCCCCAGCGCCGGAGGGTGCTCGAGGAGGCGTTCGGGCTGGTGCCGGCGGAGGCAGACGCCGAGGTTTGATCACCCTTGCCACCAGGGGCAGTGCCCTGGCATTGGCCCAGTCCCAGATCGTGCTGGCCGAGCTGCGCCTCCGAGCCCCCGGGCTGGAGGTCCACCTGGAGGTTATCGACTCCGATGGTGACCTCAATCCTCACTCCGAGGTGCCCGACCTCGAAGGCAGTGGCTGGTTCTCATCGAGGTTGGAACAGGCCCTCCTGGAGGGTCGCGTGGACGCCGCTGTCCACAGCGCCAAGGACCTCCCCTCGGAGCTGCCCTCGGGGTTGCGGGTGGGCGCCTATCTGAGGCGCGAGGATCCCCGGGACGCCATGGTGACGGGCGGCAATCGGAGCTGGCGGGATCTAGCCGAGGGGGCTCGGGTGGGGACGTCGTCGCCACGGCGGGAGGCGCAGCTTCGAGCGCTGCGGCCGGACCTTGACGTGGTGCCCATGCGGGGAAACCTGGACACCCGCCTGCGGCGAGTGGAGGCCGGCGAGATCCCGGCGGTGATGGTGGCGGCGGCCGGCTTGGCCCGGCTCCACCGAGGCCATCTGGGTCAGGTGCTGGACCCTCACCTGGAGTGCACCCCCGCACCCGCCCAGGGCGCGATCGCGCTGGAGGTCAGGGTGGGGGCCGAACTGGACGGGCTGGCGGCCGCCCTCGATGATCCCACCACGAGGATCTGCGTCGAGTCGGAGCGTGCGGTGCTGGGTGCCATGGGTGGTGGCTGCCGCCTTCCTCTCGGCGCCCTGGCGGAGGCGGTGGGTGGCGACCTGTTCGTCCTGACGGTGGCCTGGGCTCCCGTGGAGCGGCCCTTCCAGATGCTGCGAAAGTCAGGAACCGCTCCCGGGCCGGAGCTGCTCGACCTGGCGCTGGGGTTTGCCACCGAGCTGCGGACATGAGCCCGGACGCCCGGAGGCCGAGCGGGCTCGAGGGGCAGCTGGTCTTGGTCACCCGGGCGGCCCATCAGGCTGCGGCGCTGGCCAGCATGCTCGCCGGAGCGGGTGCGGTGCCGATCTCGATTCCGGTGATGCGGCTGGATCCCCTCCTGGAGCCGAGCCAGATCGAGCGGGTCCAGCGGCGAATCTGGGACGGGGGCTTCGACGACCTGGTCTTCACCAGCGCCAACGCGGTGACGCTGCTGCTGGCGGGTGCGCCGCAGGGACCGCCGCCGGGATTGAGGGTGTTCGCAATCGGGCCGGGCACCGCGGGGGCCTTGCGGGATCGGGGCTGGGGGGCCGAGGCGCTTCCCGAGGGTTTCATCGCGGAGTCCCTGGCAGCGCGAATGGTCGAACTGGGGGTGTCGGGGAGGCGGGTACTCTTACCCCGGGCAAGGGGAGCTCGCGAGGTGCTGCCCGAGCTGCTCGCCCGGGGCGGCGGTCGGGTCGAGACCCTGGAGCTCTACCGCATGGAGCCGGAGCGGGCCATGCGGTCCAGCCTGCGGTCAGCGCTGGCGGAGGGGGGCCTGAGCTGGGTCACCTTCACCAGCGGCAGCTCTGTCCGCTGCTTTGTGGAGCTCGCCGGGGACGTCCCGCTGCCAAACGGGTGCGCGGTGGCGTGCATCGGGCCGATCACGGCGGTCGCTCTGCGCCGGGCTCGACTCGAGCCCCAGGTGGTGGCTCTCACCCACAGCATGGAGGGCTTGGTCGAGGCGCTGGCTGCGAGCTGCGGCCGATTGCCGGAGAATGGTCTGCGACCATGAGCTTTCCTGATGATCGTCTGCGGCGTCTGCGCCGGACCCCACAGATTCGGCGACTGGTGCAGGAGTCCCGGCTGGGCCCCGAGGATCTGATCCTCCCCTGCTTCGTGGCGGAGGCGATCAGCGCCCGTCGCGAGGTGGTCAGCATGCCCGGGGTGTTCCAGGAGACCGTCGAGAGCCTGCTCCCGGTGGCTCAGGAGGCGGTGGAGCTTGGGCTCAAGGGGATGATCCTTTTTGGGGTCCCGGCCCACAAGGACCCCCGCGGGTCGTCCGCCTGGGACGAACAAGGGGTTGTCCAGCGCGCTCTTCGCGGGCTGCGGCGTGAGTTCGGGGACACCCTGGTCCTGCTCGCCGACACCTGCCTGGACGAGTACACGGACCACGGCCACTGCGGGATCCTGACGGCCACGGGAGAGGTGGACAACGACGCCACCCTGGAGCTCTATGGGCTGGCGGCGGTGAGCCAGGCCCGGGCCGGGGCGGATGTGGTGGCCCCCTCAGGGATGATGGACGGCCAGGTGGGGGCGATCCGGGCGGCCCTTGATGAGAACGGCTTCAGCAGCACCGCCATTCTGGCCTACTCGGCCAAGTTTGCCTCCTGCTTCTACGGGCCATTTCGCGACGCCGCCGAGTGCGCGCCCAAGTTCGGTGACCGCCACAGCTACCAGATGAATCCGGGCAACCGCCGGGAGGCCATGCGCGAGCTCGAGATGGATCTGCTCGAAGGGGCCGACATGCTGATGGTCAAGCCGGCTCTCAGCTACCTGGACCTGGTCCGCGAAGCCCGCGACCGGTTCGACCTCCCCATTGGCTGCTACAGCGTGAGCGGCGAGTACTCGATGCTGCACGCGGCAGCGGCGGCGGGGGCCTTCGACCTGCGCTCCGCGGTCATGGAGACCCACCTGTCCATGCGCCGGGCCGGTGCGGACTTCATACTCACCTACTTCGCCCGGGAGATCTGCGGCTGGCTCAAGGAGGATGCTTAGTGCCGCCTTCGCTGACGCGCTGGGGAGGGGGCGTGCTTGCCGTGGGTGTCCTGGCCGCCGCCGGGCTCGCGGCCTATTTCGTCAATGTCGGCGCCCAAAGGGAGGTTCCCCCAGTGTCCCAAGCCAGTTGCGCAGGTGCCAGTTTCGGCGCACCCCTCGGCCCGCTCGACCAGCCCACCAACGTCCATCACTACAGCCAGGTGCCGCCGCTCACGATCAACGAGCAGAGGCTGTATGAGGCGACCATCACCGGGCCAGCCGGAACGATCGTGATCTGCCTGGTGCCGGGGTGGGCACCCACCACGGTCAACACCTTTGTCACCCTGGTCCGCAACCACTTCTTCGACGGCCTGCGCTGGGGGCGCGATCCATCCACGGCGCCAGGCGGACCGGTGATCCAGGGTGGCAGCCCGACCAGCAACCTCAGCGGCGGGCCCGGTTTCCAGTTCAAGAGTGAGAAGGTGGTGAGCCCGCTATACAGCGGGGGCGCCTACCAGCCCGGTGCGGTCGCCATGGCCAACGCCGGGCCCAACACCAATGGCAGCCAGTTCTTCATCACCCTGTCGAAGTTCACCCTGCCGCCTGATTACAACCTCTTCGGAGAGGTGGTCTCCGGGCTCAATGTGGCTCAGAAGGTGAAGAAGGGCGATCTGATGGAGATCACGGTGAGGGAGCAGCTGCCCTGACGTTCCCAGCCGGGGCAGGCTTCTCGCTGGAAAAGTCCGCCGCCGCCATGGAGAGGGCGCGCCGGGTGCTGCCCGGTGGCGTCAGCAGCCCGGTGCGGTCTTTCCGCGCCGTGGGCGGGACACCGCCATTCTTCGTCCGCGCCCAGGGTCCCTTCATCTTCGACGTCGACGGGAATCGCTATCTGGATCTGGTGCTTGCCTACGGCCCCCTGATCCTGGGCCACCTCCATCCAGCCGTGGTGGCGGCCATCTCGAGTCAGCTGGCTCTTGGCGAGGCCATGGGCGGTCCCACCGAGCTGGAGGTCGAGCTCGGGGAGCGCATCCGCCAGCTGGTGCCGTCGATGGAGATGGTGCGCCTGGTTAACAGCGGCACCGAGGCCACCATGAGCGCGATTCGGCTGGCCCGAGGCGCCACTGGGAGGGATCTCCTGGTCAAGTTCGCCGGCTGCTACCACGGGCACAGCGACGCCCTGCTGGCGGCCGCTGGATCCGCGGTGGCCACCCTGGCTCTGCCGGGCTCGCCCGGGGTTCCCGCGGCTTCGGTGGCCGACACCATGGTGCTGCCCTACAACGACCTGGACGCGGTGGCGGAGGCGTTCGCGAGGGTGGGGGAGAGGGTGGCGGCGCTGATCGTGGAGCCCGTTGCCGGCAACATGGGAGTGGTGCCGCCACGCGCCGGCTTCCTGGCCGGGCTGCGAGAGCTCACCTCCCGGTACGGCGCGATCCTCATCTTCGACGAGGTGATGACCGGCTTCCGGGTCGCCCGGGGCGGGGCCCAGGAGCTGTTCGCGATCCGGCCGGATCTCACCTGCCTGGGCAAGGTGATCGGGGGAGGGCTCCCGGTCGGAGCGTTCGGCGGCCGCGCCGACCTGATGCGCCAGCTGGCTCCCGAGGGGCAGGTCTATCAGGCTGGCACTCTCAGCGGCAGTCCCCTGGCGGTCGCGGCCGGGCTGGCCGCACTCGGGCAGCTGACGCCAACCGAGCCCTATGCGCAGTTGGAGCGGCTCGGCCAGCGGCTGGAGCTGGGTCTGCTGGAGCAGTCCAGGGATCATGGCCTTCCACTTCAGGTCAATCGCATGGGCTCGATGCTGACGTTCTTCTTCACCTCGGCGCCGGTGGTCGACTATGCCAGCGCCGCCGCCAGCGATCTCGACCAGTTTCGACAGGTCCACTGGGCCCTGCTAAGGGGAGGTGTCTTCTGGCCTCCGTCTCAGTTCGAGGCGGCCTTCCTATGTGCGGCCCACACCCAGGCCCAGATCGATCAGGTGGTCGCCCTCTTCGGCGAGGGACTGGAGCGGTCGCTCGGCTAGCGCGACCTCCGGCCTCCCAGGCCGATCCGGCCCGCCCACTGCGATTTGCTCCCGACTGGGGCATTGCCCCCGCCGCTCGACGGGATTCCTTCGCCACCTCCGACTTGAATTCGGCCGGTGCTATACTCCGACCGCTTCGACTGGTTTCCTAAAGAGGCAGGTGCCGTGTTTGGTGATCACTGGGTTTACATAGTTCTTTTGCTGCTGCTGGCGCTGGTCGTGTTCGGCCCGAAGCGGCTCCCGGAACTGGGGCAGGCGGTGGGCAGGGCACTCAACGAGTTCAAAAAGGCCACCCAGTCGGTCGGGGAGGAGGCGAAGTCCTTCACCACCATCGTGCAGTCCGGGCCAGATGGTGTAGTTCCCGGCCAGCCTGCCAACGCCGTCGAGGTTGCCGGCGGCGGCCCTGCCGAGGCTGCCGCGGGGCGTCCCGACTCTGCGGGCTGATCGCGGTCGGCGGAGTTAACGCGTGGCCACCCGCCGGCTAGCCGGGCTGGGGTCGGCCAGGATTCCAAGGGGAGGACCCCAGCCCGGGTCTGAGGCCCGCGAGCTGACCTTGGTCGAGCATCTCGAGGAGCTCCGTCGCGCTCTCATCGTGAGTCTGATCGCTTGGGGACTGGCCACCGGCCTGGCGTTCGCCTTCAACCAGCAGCTGATCGGGGTCCTGGAGCGGCCCCTCCACCTGGCCCTGTTGCACACCCACTCTCCCTTCGGCCAGCGGGTGGTGGTCACCAGCCCGATCGCCGGCCTGGCGATCCCGTTCGAGGTGGCCGGGGTGGCCGGGGCGATCCTGGCGCTGCCCGTGATCGTCTGGCAGGTCTGGAGCTTCGTCCGCCCCGGCCTGCAGCAGGCGGAGCGGCGGCTGGCGTTCCCGTTCGTATTCGGAACTCTGTTCTTCTTCGCCGTGGGGGCGCTCTTCGCCTACTTCGTGCTGCCCATCGGGCTCGCCTTTTTGGCCACCTTCCTGGGCAGCAACGCCGTCTACCTGCCCGACCTCGGTGCCTACCTCGGATTCCTGGCCCTGGTGGTGCTGGTCTTCGGGGTCACCTTCGAGCTGCCGGTGGCGCTCTGTCTGCTGGGCGCGATCGGGATCATCAGCAGCCAGCAGCTGCGCCATTGGCGCAAGCCCGCCATCTTCATAATCGTGCTGGTGGCGCTGGTGGTCACCCCCGGGGCCGACCCCTTCACCCCCACCTTTCTGTCGGTCGCGCTGATAGTCCTGTACGAGGGCAGCATCCTGTTCATCCGCCACGCGCTGCATCGATGACGACCAGGCACGACGGCCGCAGCCCGGGCCAGGTTCGTCCCCTGCGGATCGAGGGGCAGCTCGGCAGCTGGGCGGAGGGAGCCGTCCTCATCAGCCTGGGTGAGACCAGGGTGCTCTGCACCGCAACCGTGGAGGAGAGGGTCCCTCCGCACCGGCGCGGGACCCATTCCGGCTGGGTCACGGCCGAGTACGGGATGCTGCCCCGGGCGACCCAGGAGCGCAGCCCCCGGGAGCGGGAAGGGCGGTTGAACGGTCGTTCCCAGGAGATCCAGCGGCTGGTCGCCCGCAGCCTCAGAGCGGCGGTCGACCTCGGCCGCCTGGGGGAGCGCACCGTGATCGTCGACTGCGATGTGCTTCACGCCGACGGGGGCACCAGGACGGCATCCATCTCCGGAGGCTTCGTGGCTCTGGCGCTCGCCTGTCGCCGGCTGGTCCAGGCCAAGATGGTGCGGTCCGATCCCGTGGTGGCCCAGGTGGCGGCCATCAGCGTGGGGATCGTGGGCTCGGTGCCGATGGTTGACCTCGACTACCCTGAGGACAGCCGGGCATCCACGGACATGAACCTGGTCATGGACGGCAGCCACGGGATGATCGAGCTTCAGGGCACCGCCGAGTCGAAGCCGTTCGCCAGGGCAGAGCTGGAGGTTCTCCTCGACCTCGGGGCCGCCGCCATCGACGAGGTGCTACGAGTACAGCGATCGGTGCTGGATGCGTCCGGGCTGGCGTGACCCGATCCGGTTTGGGCGGTGGTGATGCCCGTTTCTGAGCTCGGGACGGTGGTGATTGCCAGTCGCAACCGCGGCAAGGTGGCGGAGCTGGCGGCTCTTCTGGCCGGTCTGCCCTGGGACCTGAGGTCGGTCGACGATGTGGCCGGGGGCGCGGAGATACGCTGGGACGAGTCCGGCTCGACCTACTCTGAGAATGCCGCCATCAAGGCGGAAGCGGTGTGTCTGGGCACCGGGTTGCCTTCCCTGGCTGATGACAGCGGCATCGAACTTATGGCGCTGGACGGGTTTCCCGGCGTACGTTCGGCCCGGTGGCTTGGAGATGACGCCACCGAGGCGCAGTTGCGAGCCGCCCTGAGCAGCCGGATTGCGGCCCTACCTGAGGATGAGCGAGGGGCCCGCTTCGTGTGCGTGCTCGCCCTGGCCGTGCCGAGCGCGACGGGGCGCTGCAGCGTCAGCTTCGCGCGGGGCACGGTTGAGGGAACCCTGCTGCCCACCCCCCGGGGTCACGGTGGCTTCGGGTACGACCCCATCTTCATACCCTCCGGGGAGACTCTCACAATGGCCGAGATGGCACGCGCACAGAAGGACCGGCTCAGCCATCGCGGCCGGGCCGCTCAGGAGCTCATTCGCACGCTGTCCTCCGGGGCATCCATGGCCATCGACTAAACTCGGAGAGTCTAGTTGGGCGGGGCGTGGCGCAGCGGTAGCGCACCTGCTTTGGGAGCAGGGGGTCCCCGGTTCGATCCCGGGCGCCCCGACCAATTCTTACCTATGACGTCCTTTCGATGTGGCCGGGGGTACGTCCCTAACGCCGCGCCGGCGGCTGAACCGTGCGCCGCGAACGCGAAGATGTGGGCCGAGCACTGGTGCAAGAGGATGCGGGTCCGCAAGGTACGCCGCGCCAGGCTTCCTGCCCACCATGGCAACGGCGCAGTGGCCCTGGCTGGGCCCATACGTTTCGGCGCGAGCAGCACGCCGTTGAAGTCAAAGTGGGCGCCTCATGGCATGTGACCTGCGATTTGCTGGGTTGCCCAGGGCAGCGGTCGTCCCCACGCCCAGAACATAGGCACCTATGTGGTCGCGCGAGGGGACAGCAGTCTGCCACGATACCGAGACGTGAACGACCCGTGGGGCTGCGCGGTGACAGATCGCCGCGCCTCTGCGACAACCTCCAAACTCGGCTGGGCACGTATTGAACGCGACCTTTCTGACCCTCACCACGTCCGACCGCTCAACGATGACTGACTACGACGAAACGCTCATCGCGGATGGGATTTCCCCAGTACACCGCGTCATCCAGAGGTGTGACCTGAGCCTCCGATCGGTGGCGCAGGACGAGCTTGGCCACTTCACCAGCGGTCATGCCGGCACCGGTCCACCAGCGACCCTCAACCAGGACCAGACGCCCGCCGGGTGCCAGCAGCTGCAGCCACCGGGTCAGCGCCCCATCAGGGTCCTCCATGGCCCAAAGGGCGTGCCGGGCCAGAACGACATCGAATGACCCAGGCTCCCACGGCGGCAGGGCCGCATCCCCGACCGAGAGGTCAGCCGGGTAGCCCGCTCCTGCCACCTTGGCCTGCGCCAACGCCACCATGGCTGGGGAGATGTCCAATCCGGAAACCCGGTGCCCTGCCTCGGCCACCAACACGGTCAGCGAACCCGTCCCGCACCCGAGGTCCGCGACCCGCGCCGGCGGTGGGGGCAGTACCTGGACGAGCAGGCCAGCCCATGCGGCTCGAACGATCGGGTCTCGCAACCCGTGGTCCGGCTGCTCATCGAACTGGCGAGCTTGCGCGTCCCAGAACTCGGCTGCGGCCACGGTCCTCATCGTAGCGGCACTTGCCACGTCCGCAGCCAGCAAACGTGACCACCGCTTGGCGGTCAGTGGCCTGCGGTAGCACACACATTCCCCAAGCTGCAGGAGACCCTGCCGACGCGAGCGAGAGCTGGAACGCACCGCGCGCTCGCGTCGGATGGAAGGAGGCGGCTTTCTCCCCGCGCTTGAACCCGGTGCCACCACGTCCGTCCCCGAGCTGTGATTCCTCGTCACCTGGGCGGCACGCGCCTGGTGGCCCTCCTGTTTCCTGAACACTCATACTCGGGATCCGTCGCACTCCACGTTGAGACGGAGAGTCTTCCCGCGCGGAAGTCCTGGCCCGGATGCTATACGCCGGTCCCCCGGGCGGGTTGGTGCGGTGCCCTCTGGCTAACCGAACTGGCCGCCCGACGAACTAAGGCGCCAAACGGGCTGGCGGTGGCAATCTGGTTGCCGCCGGAAGGTCAGCTGACCACGACCACCACCTGCTGGTAACCGGTCGCTCCGTTGGGGTAGCTCCCCGAAGCGGCGGCGGTCTGGAAGCGCCCGCTTTGGTCGGCGGCTCTGACCACCAGGCTGAAGAGACCCGGAGCTGGCGTCCAGGGCAGGCTCCACACCGTCCAGGCGTAGGTTCCGACGCTCGGCTGGAGCCGTGCCGGGTGCCAGACGCCGCCGCCGTCGAAGCTCACCTCGACAGCGCCGATGCCACGACTCGCGCCGTAGGCGATTCCGCTCACGAGATAGCGGCGCCCCGGGCTGAGGCGGGTGCTCCCGGCCGGGAAGGCGAAGCGCGAGAAGATGTGTGGCACCGCCGCCGCGTTCCAGCCCTGCTGCTCCCAGTACCCCTGGTAGGGCCCCCTTTGCAGGTAGATCCCGGTCAGCCACTTGGGATTCTTCATGCCGTAATGGCCGGTCACCAGGACGCGGGCTGGGAAGCCATGTTCCGAGGGCAGTGGGGAGCCGTTGAGATGGGTCGCGAGCAGGGTCGTGGGAGCCAGCGCCTGGTCGAGAGGGAGGCTCTCGGTGTAGCCGTCGGCGCACGCGAAGATCACCTGCTTGGAGCCGGCAGGCACCCCGGAATCGGCCAGAAGGCGACGCAGCGGCACCCCTCGCCAGCGGCCGTTGCTGATCAGGGTTCCTCCCACCGGGTTGGAGATGCACTCCAGGGCCTGCACCTGCTCCACGGCCGCCATTGAGGTGAGCTCGGAGTAGCCTAGCTTCACTTCGCGATCTCCCCGGACCAGGAGGCTCCAGCTTCCGGCCCCGATTCGAGGCGGCCCGAAAAGGTCCTTGGAAACCACGTAGAACTCGCCGGTGGGGGTGATCTCCTCGGGCAGGCGGCCAACTTCCGGACCCCTGGTCGCTAGGGAGAGCGTTGGTGGACCCGCCACAATGGCGCGAGCTCCCAGGTAGCCCAGGGTGGCTGCTCCCGCCAGAGCTCCGGCGCCCGCCAGGAAGCGGCGCCGCGAGATGGCCGCCGAACTCAGGTCTCGGATGGGGGATGGGTGCACAGCGGGCACCTTGAACATCTGTAGAAGTGCTTCCAGGAGCGCCGCCACCAGCAGCCAGTCGATCAGAGCGCTCCAGGTCGCGGCCGTCGCCAGGGTGCCCTCCGCGGACAGGAGCAATGGCAGCGTCACCACCCAAAGCCCCAAGGCCGGTAGGAGTCCGGTGAAGGCGGCCTCCCTTGCCGCTGGCCGCCAGCCTCTGGATCGGGGTGCGATGTGGGAGTCCGCCAGGGCGCCCCAGACAGCTGAGATCAACACCAGGAGTGCTGCGGTGCCCAGCAACAACAGGGGCCGACCCCTCTCCTGCAGCGCGTCGATCAGGGTTCCGAACAGGGGCCCCGGCAAAAGGATCGCCAGCCCGCTCCCGACCACGTCGAGCAGGCCCGGCAGACCCGCCCATACGCGCAGGACCAGCATGGCGGCCACCCCGGCCCCGCCAGCGCACGCCCCCAAGCCGAATCCCTGGAGCCGGCCCGGGTGGGGCCCGCTCGACCGCGGCTGTCCTGTCACCACGACTCTGAGGCGACTCTCGGCACCGAGCCTTCCGACACCCGCTCCGCCGACGCGCGGTCGGTGCCAGTCGTGGGCCGCGCCAGGTCCCGGCTGTCGGCTCCCGGGCCACCTCGTCGGTGTAAGCGCATGGCGGGGAGCGGTGCGTGCCCGCGCCTCCGAGCGACGAGGCGGCCAGAGGGGCTGGCGTCGCCGGTCCTGTTGGGTCTGGCCGCTTCACACCTGAAAGAGGCTGATCCGGCCGCGTTTGCCGCTGCTTTCATGGGGGAGTTCCCAGATTGGTCGACCGGCACGGCACCTCAGAGCCGGTGGGAAAAGACTAGCTGGTCACAGGCGAGCGGCCGGGCCGGACTTAGGACCCGGGCCTGTCATTGCGGATGGACGGCGGGTGGATAGAGGCCAAAGGGCCGCAGTTCCGCGGTGGTCACCTTGAGCGCCTCCAGCAGCTCGTCGATCCGGGTCGCGTCGGGAAGCTCCAAGTCTGCATAGAAACGATAGCGGAAGGGTTCGTGGGGAATCGGGCGCGAGTCCAGCCTGGTCAGGTTGATGTCCTTGCTGGCGAAGACGTCCAACACTCTCGCCAGGCCGCCGGGGCGGTGGGCGGTGACGAAACCCAGTGAGAACTTGGCCGGCCCGGCAGGTGGAGTCGGGG
The DNA here is from genome assembly GCA_021802115.1 of bacterium. The sequence goes on from JAKABA010000002.1 coordinate 96,198, forward strand.
CGTCGCCCGCCCGTTGAATGACCAGGAAGCGCGTGCGGTTGCTGGCGTCGTCGGCAATGTCGGCCGCCAGCACCACCAGGCCGTAGCGATCCGCGGCGGCCCGGCTGGCGATCGCCCCATCTCCGGGGAGACCGCGCTCGGCTATCTCTCGGGCGGCCCCGGCGGTGTCCGGGAACCCGACCGGTTGGATCCGGTGCTCTTGCAGCCAGTGCGCGCACTGGGCCAGCGCCTGAGGGTGAGAGAGCGCCCGCCGGACTGGGGTTCCATCGCGGGTGAGCAGGTGATGGCGGATCGGAGCGATGTGTTCCGCCACGGCGGCGAGCTCGGAGTGCGCCCACAGCAGGTCACTCACCTCCTGCACCACTCCGGCCAGGCTGTTTTCGACCGGTACCACAGCCGCCATGGCCCTCCCGCCGGAGACCTCGGCAAAAACCTCGCCAAAGGTGCCCTGGCCCGTGGCGGTGGCGTCCGGAAACAGCAGCTGGGCGGCCTCGTCGGAGTAGGCGCCAGGCTCGCCCTGGTAGACAATGGTGGAAGTCACCTGCCCATTGTCTCTGAGCCAGTCAGCCGGGGCCACTTGATTCCGGCGCGAGCCGCTGTTCGGCGCGGCGTGGAGGTGCCAGCCGCCAAGGGCGGATGCCCGTAGTCACTCCTTCTCGGGCCGCGGCTGGAGCCCCGCCTCGACGACCGGATGCTGCCGACGAGCCAGTTCCGCCAAGACCGCGTCGAGCTGCAGGCCCTGGGCCAGCAGCAACACCGTGCTGTGGTACCAGAGGTCGGCCACCTCCGCGACCAGGTGGGCCGGGTCGGGCTGGTGAGCCGCCAGGATCACCTCGACGGCTTCCTCGCCCACCTTGCGGGCGATGGCCGGGGTTCCGGCTGCCAGCAGCGAGGCCGTGTACGAACCGGGCGGTGGCGCCTGGCTCCGCTGCCCCAGGGTCGCCTGTAGCCGGTCGAGCGTGGTGGTCGGTTCCGCGAAGCAGGATCGGCGGCCCAGGTGGCAGGTGGGGCCGGTCGGGCGGACCGCCAGCAGGAGGGCGTCACCGTCGCAATCAGCCTGGACGGAATCCACTCGCAGGATGTTGCCCGAGCTCTCGCCCTTGTGCCAGAGCGTCTGCCGACTGCGGCTCCAGAAGTGGGCCTCTGCTGTCTCCAGGGTGCGCCGCAGGGCGACCCGGTCCATGTAGCCGACCATCAGAACGGTGCCCGAGGCCGCGTCCTGAGCCACCGCCACCACCAGTCCTTGGGCATCGAAGTGCACGTCTGCGGGAGCTCTTAGGGGCACGGTCGGACCGCCACCCCGGCCGCCTGCAGGTGCGCCTTGACCTCGCGGATCGTCCACCTGGCGCTGTGGAAGATGGAGGCTGCCAGGGCGGCATCGGCGTGCCCGCTGACGAACACGTCGACCAAGTCCTCCGGACGACCGGCGCCCCCCGAGGCGATCACGGGAATGCGGACGCCGTCCGCCACCGCGCGCGTCAGCTCCAGGTCGTACCCGGCTTTGCTGCCATCGGCGTCGATGCTGGTGAGCAGCAGCTCGCCGGCGCCGAGTTGCTCGACACGCTGGGCCCATTCCACGGCATCCAGCCCGGTGGCAACGCGGCCTCCGTGGGTGAAGAGCTCCCATCCCTGCTGGTGCCTCAGCGCGTCGATGGCGACCACCACGCACTGGGAGCCGAATGCCGCGGCTGCCCGCGGCACCAGCTGAGGTGTGCTCACGGCCGCGGTCTGGATTGACACCTTGTCGGCGCCGGCGCGCAGGAGCCGTCGGACATCGGCCTCGGACGCGACCCCGCCCCCAACCGTGAACGGGATGAACAGTTCCTTGGCCACCTTGCCGACCATGGCGATCAGGGTTCGGCGCGCCTCGGGAGTGGCGGTGATGTCGAGGAAGACCAGCTCGTCGGCGCCCGCGCGGGCGTACCTGGCCGCCAGCGTGACCGGGTCCCCCTGATCTTTCAAGGAGAGGAAGTGATGTCCCTTGACCACTCTTCCCCCGGCCACATCGAGGCACGGGATGATGCGTTTGAAGAGCAAGGCCCGCCCCTAGGCCGCCATCTGTCGCGCGAAACGTGCCAGCACCTGCAGTCCCGCCTCACCGCTGCGCTCCGGGTGGAACTGGACCCCAAAGAGCTGGCCCTGCTCAATCGCGCTCACGAAAGGTGCGCCGTGACTGGTACGGGCACAGGCCAGCTCCGGCGACGCGGGGTCGACCACGTAGGAGTGGGTGAAATAGAAGGCGGCTCCGTCAAACCCCTCGAGCAGGGAGCAGGGGCGGAGCAGTTCCACCGTGTTCCAGCCAACGTGGGGCAGCTTGGCGGCGGTCGGGGGCCTGACCACTCGCCCTTCCAGCACCGAAAGGCAGGGGCTGTCATCCTCGGCGCTCGCCTGGAATAGCAGCTGCAGGCCCAGACAGATCCCAAGGTAAGGACGGCCGGACTTGAGGAAGGCGAGGACAGCTCGCTCAAGGCCAGTCTGGCGCAGGCGGGACATGGCGGCTCCGGCGGCGCCCACGCCGGGGAAGATGATGGCATCAACCGTGGCGAGCTGGCGAGGGTGCCGAACAGCCCGCCACCGCAGCCCGAGATGGTCGAGCGCATACCCGACGCTGGCCAGGTTGCCCGCCCCGTGGTCGATGACGCCAATCACAGCACGCCCTTGGTGCTGGACACGTCCCCAGAACGGACGGGGTCGCGGCGCACTGCGTCGCGGAGTGCCCGTGCCAGCGCCTTGAAGGCTGCCTCGGCGAGGTGGTGGTTGTCCCGGCCGTGCGCCGAGAGGTGCATGGTGAGCTGGCCAGAGCGGGCGAACACCTCCAAGAAGTGGGTCAGCAGGCTGGTAGGGATCCCGCCCACGCTCTCGCCCAGGAAGGCGATCTCAACTAGCCCGAAGCCGCGCCCCGAGCAGTCCACAGCCACCGTGGCCAGGCTCTCGTCCATGGGCACCGCCGCGTGCCCGAATCGCTCGATGCCGTGACGGTCGCCGAGAGCTTGGCTGAAAGCCTCCCCGAGCACCAGCCCGACGTCCTCAACTGTGTGGTGGAAATCCACCTGGAGGTCTCCTTTGGCCTTCACCTCCAGAGCGAAGCCACTGTGGAGCGCGAGGCTGGCGAGCATGTGGTCGAGGAAGCCCACCCCCGTGGCGATCACGGTCGGGGACCCACCTTCGAGTGCGATCCGCACCAGCACGTCCGTCTCCCGGGTGCTGCGGTGGCGCTCCGCTCTCCGTTCAGTCATCACGGGCCGCCACCCACGCTTGCAGGCCGAGGAGCAGCCGAGCGTTGTCCGCCGGCGAACGCACGGTGACCCGCATCCAGTCGGCCAGTAGCGAGTCCTTCGGGAACTGCCGAACGACCACTCCGGTTTGCGCCAAGGCAGAGCCGAGCCCGACGGGGCAGCCCACCAGCAGGAAGTTGGCAGCGCTCGGCCGGACCTGCAACCCGATCTCCGTGATCGCTCGGGAGAGATCGGACTTCCAGACCTTCAGTGCCGCCACTCGTCGTCTCATCTCAGGGGCCATCTGGAGCGCCTGGACCGCCAGGGTGGCGGACAAACAGCTCACGCTGGCCGGGGGCCGGACCCGTGCCAGCGCGCTCGCGATCTGCCCGCCCGACACCGCGTACCCGACCCGAGCCCCGGCCAGGCCGAAGGCCTTGCTGAGGGTCCGGACCACCACCAGGTTGGTCAGCTCTTGGGTCATCCCGACAGCGGTGGCGCCGCTGAACTCGAAGTAGGCCTCGTCGACGACCACGACCCCCGGGCACACCCGAGCCGCCTCGGCCACCACCTGGGCCTGGATCAGTTCCCCGGTGGGATTGTTGGGGTTGCAGATCCAGACCAGCCGAGCCCCGGCTGCGGCTCGCAGCAACCGCGTGGGATCGTCGGCCGGGACCGTGATCAGGCTAGCACCTCTCACCTCGGACACAACCGTGAACATGGCGTAGCTGGGATCCGGGACGACCACGGGGTCCAGCGGGCCGATGTAGGTATCGGCGATCAGGGCCAGTAGCTCGTCCGCCCCCGCGCCCACCGTGATGGCGTCGGCCGGCACGCCAGCATAGTGCGCCAGGGCGGAGGTCAGCTCGGGGTAGGCGGAGTCGGGATACTCGTTGCCGGCTTCGACCGTCAGCCCATCCGCGGGCGCCAGCTCCCAAGGGCAGGTGTTGGTGTCGAAGCGGACCACCTGGTGCTGGAGCAGGCCGTGTTGGGCCGCCACCTGGGCGCTGGAGGGTTCCCACTCATATGCCCTAGCCTCGCGAACGCTCCGGCGGGGCTCGGGTGCCCAGGCGACCTCGTCCCCAGCGCTGCCGAGCCGGACCTCGACTGAGTGCCAGTGCTGGCCGAAGCCCTCAACTCGTGAGATCTGCTCCACCAACGGTGCCAGCTTGGCCAGACCGGTGGGGGACACCGACTGGACCTGAAGCGTGTGGCCGAAGTCGAGCAGGCCCAGCGGGCTGAAGCTGCGGGCCATACCTCCGGTGGGGAGCACGTGATTGGCGCCGCTGGCGTAATCGCCCAGGGCGGCGGGGGAATGCGCGCCCAAGAAGACCGATCCCGCGTTGCGGACCTGGGGCAGCCAGGAAGCTGGATCCCGACAGGCGAGGATCAGGTGCTCTGGGGCATAGTCGTTGGCGAACCTGATCGCCTGTTCAAGATCGGAGCTCACGAAGATGCGCACCTGGGCAACGCGCCCTGGTCGGATCAACTGGCCAACCTCGCCGGCCACCGCGGGGTCGGTGGCGACCAGCACCCCCACGGCGTCTGGGGCGTGCTCCGCCTGAGCTTCAAGGTCAGCCGCCAGCCAAGCGGCCGGCACCGAGCCATCGGTGATCACGACCACTTCGGAGGGACCGGCCGGCATGTCCACCGCCACATCGCCGAAGACCAGCCGCTTGGCGGCGGTCACGTGGGCGTTGCCGGGGCCAAAGAGCTTGTCCACCCGCGCCACCGACTCGGTGCCGTAGGTCATGGCGGCGATCGCCTGGACCCCGCCGATCGCATGGACCTCAGTCACGCCGGCCACGAACGCGGCGGCCAGGATGTCACGGTTGACCTCGCCGCCCGGGCCCGGGGGGGAGCAGAGGACCACCTCACGGCAACCCGCCAGCCGGGCGGGCACACCGAGCATGAGCACTGATGAGGGGTATGGCGCCCGGCCGCCGGGAACATAGACTCCCACCCTTTCGAGTGGTCGCCACTCCCGCCAGGTCCGCACTCCGGGCCGCACCTCGACCACCTCCTCGGCGAAGCCCTGGGCCTGGTGGAAGCGAGCTATGTTGGCCGCGGCGGCCCGGAGAGAGCGGAGCAGGCCCGGGTCGGCCTGCTCCGCCGCCAGCCGGACCCGCTCCAGAGGAACCCGGCTGTGGGCGACATCGACACCATCGAACTGGAGTGTCAGGGCCCTCACCGCGGCGTCCCCTCCCAGGCGTACCTGTTCCAATAGCAGGGCCGTCTCCTGGCTCAGGCCTTGCTTCTGCGGGGCTCGATCGAGCGCGCCGCGGTACTCCCGAGAGCTCGGAGCGGGCAGGTCCAGTGCTGTGATCACAGGATCAGCTGTTCGATGGGGAGGACCAAGATCGAGGACGCCCCGGCGTCGCGCAATGGGCCCAGGAGTTCCCAGAGGCCAGCTGCGTCGACGACAGCGTGGATCGCCACCATCCCTGGGTCGGCCAGTTGCATGACGGACGGGGAGCCCATCCCCGGGATGACCTTTCGAATGCTCGGCACGGACTCCGTCGGGGCGTTCATCATCAGATACTTCTTTCCTCGACCGGCGATCACGCTGGCCAGCATCAGGGTCACCTGGTCGCATGGCCGGATGCGATCGGGGGGCAGCTCGGAGTTGCGCACCAGCTCCGCCTCGGACTCCAGGACGGTGGCGATAGGGCGCAACCCGTTGGTGGCCAAGGTGGTCCCGGTGGCCACCAGGTCGACGATCGCGTCGGCAACTCCCAGCAGGGGCGCCACCTCGACCGCGCCGTTGACCTCGATCAGGCGAGCCGACACATGATGCCCCTTGAGGTAGGCGGCGGTGGTGCGGGGGTGGGAGGTGGCCACCACCTGTCCATTCAGGTCGCTGGGGCTGGTGATCTTCCCTCCGGTGGGCACCGCCACCTGCAAACGGCAGTGGCCGAAGCCCAGGGTGAGCCCGCGTCCAACCCGCGCGCCGGCTTCCTCGATCAGGTTGGATCCCGTGATGCCGAGGTCGACGACCCCGTCCTGGGTGTACTCCCCGATGTCCTCGGCGCGGACGAAGAGCAGGTCCAGAGGGTAGTTCTGGCAGGGTGTGAACAACTGTCGAGAGTCCTGCTCGAACTCGAAGCCAGCGTCCCTGACCAGCGTCACGGCCGGCTGGGCGAGCCGACCCTTGTTGGGCAGGGCGAGCCGGACCCGGCCGTCTCTGGGTGACCGGGCGCTCACCGCCCGGCCTCGTACCAGCGGTCCAGCATCTCTCGGTATCCCCCCGTGCCGAAGCGGAGCCAACTGCTGACCCGGCTGATGGTCGCGGTGCTGGCGCCGGTCCGCTCCGCGATGGCCTGGTAGTGGATGCCCTCGGCCAGCAGCCGCGCCACCTGCCACCGCGCCGCCATCGCCTGCAACTCCTGGGGTGTGCACAGGTCGCCCAGAAACCGAGCCGCCTCGTCCGCTGAGCGCAGGTCCGAGATCACCTGGAAGAGCTCCTGGGACGCGTCGGCCGACCCGGATGGACCTGCTGCGGCTGGTCGGATCTGCTTCATCTTGCTAACATGATAGCGTGTTATCTAAAGGGCATGCGCGATGTTGGTGATCCCGGCCATCGACCTTCTCGCGGGCGGATCAGTCCGTCTGGTCCAGGGCCGCTACGACCGGGTGCTCAGCTACGGCGCGGACCCCCTGGACCTGGCCGAGCGCTACCGCGCGCTGGGGGCCCCTTGGTTGCATGTGATCGACCTGGAGGGCGCCCGGGCCGGACATTGGGTCAACCTGGCACGGATCTCTGAGATCGCGGCGGCAGCCGGCGTGCCGGTGCAGGCGGGCGGCGGGGCCCGAGATCGGCAGGGCGTGGAGGCAGCCCTCTCCCACGGAGTTCAGCGGGTGATCATCTCCACCGCAGCCCTGGCCGACGGCCACCTTCTGGAAGCCCTGGTGCGCGACTTCCAGGACGCGATTGTGGTCAGCCTGGACGTTCGCCACGGCCGTCTGCTGGCCCGCGGCTGGCTCGCCGACACCGGGCAGGAGCTGGTGGAGGCGGCCCGGCGGATGGTCGATTGTGGGGTGCGCCGGCTGGTGCACACCGACACTCTGCGCGATGGCACCATGGCCGGGGCCGACCTGGTTGGACTGGGCCAGCTGCTCCCCCTCGGAGCTTCGATCATGGTCGCGGGCGGGATCGCTGACTACCGCGACCTGGAGCGACTGCGGGACTCGGGAGCCGAGGCCGCGATCGTGGGACGCGCTCTGTCGGAGGGCAGTCTGGACCTGGCCCGGGCCCTGGAGATCGCGGCGTGAGCGAGCGGGTCTCCGGGGCCACCCCCGCCGTGGCGACGGGGGCCGACCTGCACGTGCACTCGGAGTGGTCCTGGGACGCCATCGATGGCTCGATGGAGGAGAGCTGCCGGCTGGCGCTCGCCGCCGGTCTCAAGGCGGTCGCCTTCACCGAGCACGCCGACTACTCCGCCCTGGCCGGTGGCACCGAGCTCGACGCGGTCGGATACCTGGAGTGCCTCGACCGCTGCCGCCGGAAGTTTCCCGCTCTCAAGGTCTGGAGCGGCGTGGAGTTGGGGGAGCCCCACCGGTTCCCAAGCCGAGCCGGCGACCTTCTGAACGCCGGCCGATTCGACTTGGTGCTGGGAGCGGCCCACTGCATCGAGGCCCCCGGGGGTCTGATGGACCTCAGTCAGCTGGCCAACTCCGACAGGGACTCTCCCGATGCCATCATGCGCGCCTACTTCCAGGAGTTGCTGGATCTGCTTCACGGGCAGGTGGAGTTCCATGTCCTCGCCCATCTCGAGTATCCCAAGCGCTATTGGCCGGCGGGGTGGCCGCCGTATCGGACCCAGGACTACCGCGCCGAGCTCCAGGCGGTGCTCGCCGCGGCGGTCGAGAGAGGTGTGGTCCTGGAGTTGAACACCAGTGCTGGGATCGACCCGATCCGGGGTCTGTGCCCCAGCCCCGAGGTGGTCGGTTGGTGGCGCCAGGCCGGTGGCAGGGCGGTCTCGCTGGGCAGCGACGCCCACCGCCCGGATCGCCTGGGGGCCGGTTTCAGGGTGGCCAGGGAGGTGCTGGAGGGTGCCGGCCTGGTGGCCTCGGATGTCCGTTGGGGGCTTTGGAGTGAGCCGTTCTGCAAACCCTGACAAATGCGACATGGGACTGAGGGCCACCGATCGAGGCGGTGGGCTCCGGGACGATCCCGGTTCGGCGGCCGGAGCGGTGTCGACATCGTCGGCGGATAGCCGCTCTCGACCAGGCCTCGCAGCCATGGCGTCAAGGACCCTGGCCGCTCCCGCAGACAAGGAGGGCGCGGGTTCCGTCCCTGGCACCGGGGCGCTGTCGGCCGCATTCGCGCGGGCGATCCTCGCCGGTGCGGTTCGCCATCTGGAGCAGCGCCACGCGGCCGACGCCGACCGCAACGTCGGCGGGCGGTAGGCCGCGGCCGGATGGCTGGCCCAAGCCCGGTCGGTCTCGAACCAGCCATCACTCGTCGCTAGCCCAGCGCCGGTGCGCTGCCCAGGTCGCCCACGCCGCCGGTGGGAGCGTCGATTGGCTCCGGGGGCGGGATGGGATGGTGGAGCTCGAACACCTCCTCGTTGAAGATCAGCCGGTCCCCTGCCTCCAACTCCTTGTCGGTCATGCGCAGGGGCACGAAGAGTGCGATCGCCTTGAGGATGCCGAACGTCATGCCTCCGGAGTAGGCGGTGACCACCAGCAGGCCGAACACCTGCACCAGCAACTGGTGGGCATTGCCAAAGATGAGCCCACCCACCGACACCCCCGCGGAGCCGCCCACCCCCAGGTAGACGATCATGGCCGGGTTTGCGATCAGACCGACCATGACACCTCCTACCGCGCCCGCCAGAAAGTGGGTGTGGACCACGCCCAGGGTGTCGTCAGCCTTGCGGAACGGCCACTTCTCGCTGAGCCGGTTCATGGTGAACCAGGGAATGGACGCCCCCAGCAGCCCGATCAGGATGGCGCCGGTGCCGTCCACGTAGCCGGCGGCGGGGGTGATCGCCACCAGGCCGCAGATCATGCCGTTGATGGCCCCCACCACCGACAGTTTCCGGTTGACCATCATGTCCAGGAAGAACCAGGCCAGCAGCGCCACCGCGGTGGCCAGGTTGGTGTTGAGCACGGCCGCCGCGGCGTCGCCGTTGGCGAAGTACGGGTCGCCGCCGTTGAAGCCGTTCCAGCCCAGCCAGAGGATGCCCGCGCCGGCCACCGCCAGCAGCATGTTGTTGGGCTTGAAATCGCGCTGATCCTTGAGCACCCTCGGGCCCACCACCAAGGCCGCGACGAAGCCCGAAATCCCGGCGGCGACGTGGATGACGTAGCCACCGCTGTAGTCGACCACTCCCAGCTGGGACAGCCAGCCCCCGCCCCAGACCATGAAGGCGTTGACACTGTAGACCAGCAGGGACCACACCGGCACGAAGATCATCCACGCGCGCAGGCTCATCCGCCCGAAGATCGCCCCCGCCAGGATGATCGGGGCGATGGCCGCGAACACGAACTGGAAGTAGATCAGCGATGAGCCCGGGATGGTGAACGCCGGCATCAGGCCCTTCAGGAGAGGAATCGACGCCCGGCCCTCCTCGGTGAGAGCGCCCAGGACCGGCTGGGGAATGCCAACCACGCTCCCCAGCCAGGGGTGGCCAAAGCCCATGTTGAAGCCGGCCAGCACCCACACCACCATCACCGCCGCAAAGGCGTAGATCGCCATCATGGCCGAGCTGACTGCCCACTTGCGCTTGACGAGCCCTCCGTAGAGGATCGCCAAGCCCGGGATCGACTGCAGGCCCACGAAGGTGGCGGCCGTCAGCTGCCATGAGTTGTCGCCGGGGCTCAGGAAGGATGAGGAGGGGATGTACACCGAGTTTTCCTCAGCAGGCTGGGCTGCATCAGGGGTTGCTGCTCACGGTTTCGGCAATGATCCCGGTTCCGCATCCGCCCGTCATCGTGTTCGGGACACAAAACCATGGCATCCTGATAGGTGCACTACCACGACGCGAGCAGGGCGGCGGCCGCCCGGCGGGACCGCCCCGGAGGCCTACAGCCGGTGCTGGTCGAGCGTGACCGGGAGCAGCTCGGAGCGCGTCTCCTCGAAGGCCCGGATCGCGGCCTCCTGGCTGAGCGCCATGGCGATGGGATCCCGGCCGCTGAGCAGGCAGTCACGCCAGAATGGCTCGATGTCGAAGCCGGCGACGACCCCACTTCGGTCGCTCACCTGCTGGAGCGTGAGGTCGATGGTCAGGCGGTAGCCGTCGCGACGACGGGTGCGCTCCAGCAGCGTCTCCATGGTGGCCTCCGAGAGCCGCACTGGCAGCAGCCCGTTGGCAAGGGCGTTGGTGGTGAATATGTCGGCGAACGAGGCCGCCAGCACGGCTCGAAACCCGTATCCGGAAAGGGCCCAGGCGGCATGCTCGCGGGAGGATCCGCAGCCGAAGTTGCGCCCGGTCAGAAGCACGCTCGCGTCCCGGTACGCGGGGTGGTTGAGTTCGAAGTCCGGGCGCGGCTGGCCCGACTGGTCGTAGCGCCAGTCGAAGAAGCAGGAGTCCCCATAGCCGTCGCGCTCGGTGCGCTTCAGGAACTGTTTGGGAATGATCTGGTCGGTGTCGACGTCGTCCAGGCTGAGGGCAGCGCAGAGGCCATCGTGCAGCGTGAAAGCATCCATTTGCCCGACCCCTCAATTACCGATGGCAGCGGCGGAAGCCAGCCGCCGTACATCCACGAAGTGGCCGTAGAGGGCGGCCGCTGCCGCCATCGCCGGGCTCACCAGATGGGTCCTGCCGCCGGCTCCCTGGCGGCCCTCGAAGTTGCGGTTGGAGGTGGACGCGCACCGCTCCCCGGGTTGGAGGATGTCCGGGTTCATGCCCAAACACATTGAGCAGCCGGCCTCGCGCCACTCGAAACCGGAGGCCTGGAAGATCCGGTCCAGCCCTTCGGCCTCGGCGGCCCGCCTGACCGTTCCCGACCCCGGGACCACCATGGCCCGGACCCTGGGGTGGACCCGCCGACCGGCCGCGACCGCGGCTGCGGCGCGGAGGTCCTCCAGCCGGCTGTTGGTGCAGGAGCCGATGAAGACCCGGTCGATCGGGATGTCCTCTATGGCGGTGCCCTCGGTCAAGCCCATGTAGGAGAGGGCACGCGCCGCTGCGGATCGCTCCGCCTCGTCGAGGAGATCGGCCAGCCAGGGGACCCGGCCCGTGACCGTCGCCACCATCGCCGGAGTGGTGCCCCAGGTGACGTAGGGCGCGAGTTCCGCGGCCCTGACTTCGACGGTGCGGTCGAAGACCGCCCCTGGGTCGCTGGCAAACTGCAGCCAGCGCTCCGAGGCGCGCTCAAAATCGGCGCCGGCGGGCACTCCGGGGCGCCCCGCCAGGTAGCTCACGGTGGTCTGATCCGGCGATACCAGACCGGCTCTGGCTCCGGCCTCAATTGTCATGTTGCACAAAGTCATACGGCCCTCCATCGAGAGCCGGCGGATGACCTCGCCGGTGTACTCGATCACCGATCCCTGGCCTCCGGACACGCCCAGTCGCCCGATTGTGCCAAGGGCCACGTCTTTGGCGGTGACCCCGGCGGGCAGGTGGCCATCGACGCGGACCTCGAGGGTGGGGGATGGAGCCTGCCAGAGGCACTGGGTCGCCAGCACCTGTTCGACCTCGGAGGTGCCGACCCCGAACGCGAGAGCGCCGAAGGCCCCGTGCGTGGCGGTGTGGGAATCGCCGCAGACAACGGTCATGCCGGGCTGGGTCATGCCCAGCTCCGGCCCGATCACGTGGACGATGCCCTGACGCCGGTCATTCAGGTCCAGCAGGGGGATTCCCGCCGTGGCACAGTTCTCCGAGAGCTGTCGCAGCTGTTCGCGGCCGATTGGGTCTGGAGTTGGCCGGCTGCGCTCCCAGGTGGGCACCAGGTGGTCCATGACCGCCAGGGTGAGATCGGGTCGACGAACCGCCCGTCCGGATCGGCGCAGCCCGGCGAAGGCCTGGGGGGAGGTGACCTCGTGCACCAGATGCAGGTCCACGTAGAGGAGCACGCGCTTATCCAGGTCGCCGCTGACCCCATGTGACTCCCAGATCTTGCGGTAGGCGGTGCGAGCCGCCGACCCCGTCGAGGTGGCGGGGGAAGATTGAGCTTCGATGGCTTCGACTCCTTAATCAGGCGCTGCTAGCGAGGCGGTCCGACTCGGCGGCGTGGCGGGTCACCCATTCGTAGCTGTCGACCAGTGCCAGCGCCGAGGCGTGCAGGATGTTGGGCGAGCAACCGACGGTGGTCCAGATCCGGTCGCCGTCACTGGAGTCGATGCTGACGCGCACGGTGGCTCCGGTGCCGTGATCGCCATCGATCACCCGCACCCGATAGTCCACCAGCTGGACCCCGGCCAGGACCGGAAAGTGGGAGGTCAGCGCCCGTCGCAGCGCTCCGTCCAGCGCTTCCACCGGGCCGTTGCCGGTGGCCGCCGTGTGCACCAGCGTGGGGCCGACCCTCACCTTGACGCTGGCGTCGACCTGGTGCGCGGCGTCCGCCGTCTGCAGCGAATCCTGGTCGTGCGCCACCACCAGTGACTCCTGGAGCGCGAACGGGGCAGCATCGCCCGGCAGAGCGCGCGCCACCAGCAGCTCGAATGAGGCGTCGGCGTCCTCGAACGCCCAGCCCGCCCCCTCCAGCTGCTTGAGCCGCTCCACGATGGCGCCGCGTGCTTGCGGGTCGAGGTCGTCGAGCCCCAGATCCCGCAGCTTGGCGGACACATTGCTGCGGCCGCTCTGGTCGGAGACGACCGTCCTGGTCTGATTTCCGACCTGGGCGGGATCGATGTGCTGGTAGGCCCGGGGATCGCGGGCCACTCCCTGGGCGTGCAGGCCCGCCTTGTGCAGAAAGGCGGCCGGCCCCAGATAGGGCCGCTGGGGCTCGGGGGTTCGGTTCACCATCGAGTCGAACAGGCGCGACACCGCCACCAGCTCACCCAGCGCCGCGGGGGCCAACACCGCCAGGCCGCACTTGAGCTGGAGATTGGCGGCGATCACCAGGAGATCGGCGTTGCCGCACCGCTCACCGCTGCCGTTGATGGTGCCCTGGACCATGCGGGCGCCACTGGCGACCGCGGCCAGGGAGGCTGCCACCGCCACCCCGGTGTCGTTGTGGCAGTGAATCCCCAGGCGGTCGCCGAGGCGAGTCCGGGCAGCCGCCACCACGTGGGCGACCTCCTCCACCAGGCGGCCGCCGTTGGTGTCGCACAACACCACCCAACTGGCGCCGCCGCTGAGCGCGGCCTCGGCGGCCGCCATGGAGTAGCCCGGATCCTGGGCGTTGCCGTCGAAGAAGTGCTCGGCATCGAAGACCACCTCGCGCCCCTGCGCCACCGCGTGGGCGACGGAGTCGTGAACCATGCGCAGGTTCTCCGCACCGGTGGTCCGGAGCACGGTCTCCACCTGCCACAGGGAAGCCTTGCCGACCAGGGTGACCACCGGGGTGGCGGCCACCAGGGCCGCCGCCAGGACCGGGTCGGAGTCAGCCCTGGCCCCGGGGCGACAGGTCGAACCGAAGGCGGCCAGGCGGGCGTGTGGCAGAGGTGCGTCTCGCAGGCGCTCAAACACGGCCGTGTCGCGGGGGTTGGCCCCGGGCCACCCGGCCTCCACGTAGTGGACGCCCAGCCCGTCCAGGCTGGCAGCCACGCGCAGCTTCTGCTCCACGCTGAGCTGCATGCCGAAGCCCTGCATGCCGTCCCGCAGGGTGGTGTCGTAGAGGACCACCGAATCCCGGGTACCGAGTTCCGCGCTCACCGGGGGGCCTTCGATGCCAGCTGGGCCAGGATCGCGGCGGTGACCGAATCTGTGCTCCCGGATCCGCCCAGGTCGGGAGTCAGGGGGCCGTTGGCGAATACGAACGCCAGGGCATCCTCGACCGCCCCTGCCAAGTCTTCTCGAGCCAGGCTCAGCCGCAGCAGCATGGCGGCGGTGGCGATGGCGCCAAGAGGGTTGGCGATGCCGCGACCGGCCAGGTCGGGAGCGGAGCCGTGCACCGGCTCGTACAGCCAAGGGCCATCGCTCCCGCCGCTGGCGGAAGGCAGAACGCCGAGGGTGCCCACCAGCGCCGCCGCCTCGTCGGTGAGGATGTCGCCGAAGAGGTTCTCGGTCACCACCACGTCGAATGCCCTCGGGTCCAACAGCAGCCGCAGGGCGAAGCTGTCGACCAGGCAGTGCTCCAGGGCCACATCGGGGAACTCCTCGGCGACCTCGGAGACCACCTCACGCCACAGCCTGGAGGTCGCCAGCACGTTGGCCTTGTCGACGGAGGCCACCCGTTTGCGGCGCCCTCGAGCCGCCATGAAGGCGACCCGGGCCACCCGCTGAATCTCGGCCTCGCCATATTCGATGGTGTCCACCCCGCGGCGTCGGGGACGGATGCCTGCCACCCCCTGGGGACGGCCGAAGTAGGCGCCCCCGGTGAGCTCCCGGACGAACAGGATGTCGGCCCCCCTGACCCTCTCCGGTCGCAGCGGGCTGTAGCCCTCGGCACCCGGCCACACCCGGACCGGGCGCAGGTTGGCGAACGCTTCCAAGCCTCGCCGGAGCGCCAGCAGTCCCGCCTCGGGCCGCTCCACTCCGTGGTCCCAGGCGGGTCCGCCGACCGCGCCCAGCAAGACTGCGTCGGCCGCCCTCGCGGCCGCCAGGGTGGGGGCCGGCAGCGAGCTGCCAACGGTGTCGATGGCGGTTCCGCCGATCAGATGGTGGGCCACTTCGAGGGTGATGCCGCCCCGGTCGAGGGCTGCCTGCAGCACCCTGATGGCGGCGCCTGTAACCTCCGGTCCGATGCCGTCACCGGCCACCACCACCAGTTTGAGGGTGGTCGTTGGCACGCTCAAACCGGCCCTACCACCGGGGGGGTGTGGTAGCTGTGCACCTCGCCGACGATTCGCACCAGGGTGTCATCGGCCACCTCCTTGGTGGAGTCAGCCACCTCCAGGAAGCGGGCCCAGACCGCAGCCATCTGCTCCGGCGGCACCGCCACTCCGATCCGGTCCAGGCGGTGGGCCAGGGCGTGGCGGCCGGAGCGGGCGGTGAGCACTATCTGGGTCTCGCCGGCGCCGACGTCCTCAGCCGCCATGATCTCGTAGGTGCGGCGGTCGCGCAGCATTCCATGCTGATGGACGCCGGAGGCGTGGCTGAAGGCATTGGCGCCCACCACCGGCTTGTTGGGAGCCACCACCATGCCGGTCAGCTCGGCCACCAGGCGACTGCTCGGTACCAGCTCCTGGCTCCTGATGTTGTCGCCGAACCCAAGCACCGGGCGGCGCACCCGCAGGGCCATGACCACCTCCTCGATGGCGGCATTGCCGGCCCGCTCGCCGATCCCGTTGATGCAGCCCTCGACCCGGCGGGCTCCGGCGCCG
Source organism: bacterium (assembly GCA_021802115.1). The sequence continues at coordinate 111,789 of JAKABA010000002.1, forward strand.
ATCCCGGCCAGGGAGTTGGCAGTCGCCAGTCCCAGGTCGTCGTGGCAGTGGACGCTGACCAAGACCCGGTCCATGCCGCGCACCTCGCGGCGAACGGTGGCCACCATGGCGGCAAACTCGTGGGGCAGGCAGTAGCCCGTGGTGTCAGGCAGGTTGATCACCCCGGCTCCGGCGTCGACGGCGGCCTGCACCACTTCACACAGGTAGTCGAGGTCGGCCCGGCCGGCGTCCTCGGGCGAGAACTGCACCGTCCCGCACAGGGAGCGGGCGTAGGCGACCCCCTCGGCGGTGCGGGCGAGCACCTGGGCCCGGTCCAGCCCCAGCTTGTGGGTGATGTGGACGTCGGAGACGCTTATGAAGACATGGATGAGGGCCCGCCCGGCGTCTCGGACGGCCCTGTGGACGGCGTCGATGTCGCTGCGCACCGCCCGAGCCAGTCCGGTGATCGCCGGACCCTCGACCTCCCTGGCGATCTGCTGCACCGCCTGGAAGTCGCCCGGGGACGAGGCCGGGAACCCAGCTTCGATCACGTCGACTTGCAGCTTGGCCAGCTGCCGGGCGATGGCGAGCTTGGCAGCCGGGTGAAGGGTGGCTCCGGGGCACTGCTCACCGTCCCGCAGGGTGGTGTCGAAGAACTCCACCACCTCCTCGGTCCGAGGGTCGCGCTCGGCTACATCCGGGGTGCCGTCGTTGGCCGCCGCGCTCATGACTGAACGGCCGCCGCCGGCTCCGCGGTGGCCTGGGCCATGGCGGCTTCCGTGGGGACTTTCGCCACCGGCCGGATCCACGGCATCTGGGAGCGCAGCCGCTGCCCGACAGCTTCGATGGGATGGCTGGACTCCGCCGCTCGGCGGGCCAGGAACTGGCCCCGGCCGGAGCGGTTCTCGTCAATCCAGTGCTCGGCAAAACTACCGTCTTGGATTCTGCCCAGGACCTCCCGCATGCGCTCACGCACATGGTCGTCGATGATCACCGGGCCGCTCACGTAGTCGCCGTACTCGGCGGTGTCGCTGACGCTGTAGCGCATCAGCGACAGCCCACCCTGGTAGATCAGGTCAACGATCAACTTGAGCTCATGAAGGCACTCGAAATAGGCGAGCTCGGGTTGGTATCCGGCGTCGGTGAGGGTCTCGAAGGCGGCCTTCACCAGCGCCGACACCCCCCCGCACAGGACCGCCTGCTCGCCGAAGAGATCAGTCTCGGTCTCCTCCTTGAATGTGGTCTTGAGGACCCCGGCCTTGGTGCTGCCCAGCCCTCTGGCGTAGGCAAGGGTGCGCTCCAGGGCGCGACCGCTGGGGTCCTGATGGACCGCCAGCAGGGCGGGGCAGCCGATGTCATCCTTGAACAGGGCCCGGACCATGTGCCCGGGCGCCTTGGGGGCGACCATGGCCACGTCGCAGTCGCGTGGCGGCGTCACCGTCCCGTAGTGGATCGAGAAGCCGTGGGCGAAGAGCAGCAGGCATCCGGGCCGGAGCGCCTCGGCCAGGCCGGAGGCGAACAGGGCCGCCTGGTCGTGGTCGGGGATGAGCACCATCACCACGTCGGCGTCGGCCACCGCGCTGACCGGGTCGGAGACCTCGAAGCCATCGGCCACGGCCTGGGCGCGGCTGGCGCTGCCTGGCCTCAGGCCGACCCTCACCGGATAACCGCTGTCGCGCAGATTCTGGGCGTGGGCATGACCCTGGCTCCCATATCCCAGGATCGTGACCCGCGCTCCTGCGAGCGCGGCCGGGTCGGCGTCGGCGTCGTAGTACATCTGCATCGGCTACTCACTCCCTGCCTGCGCATGCCGCGCCGGCTCACAGGCGCTGACCGGGTAACCCGACCCCAGCGCCATGGGCCGGCTGCAGACAAAGTCCACAATCGGCAGCTGACTCAACTCATCCAGCATCGCCTGCACCAGGTCCGGCGGCCCCGCCAGGGCGGCTATGAGCCGCTCGGGGTCGCGGTGCACCACCTCCGCTCGGACCCGACGCAGTGTCTCCTCGATCTGATCCCCTCTGCCGTTGGGCCGGAACTCGACCAGGGCCATGGCCCACTCGATCGGTTCCGACCTGGTCAGGTCCTCGACGCTCACCACGTCGATGAGCTTGTTCAGCTGCTTGACGATCTGATCCGCCGGCTGGGTACCGGGATCGACTCGCAGCCAAAGGTTGAGGACTCCCGACTCAGAACCCTGCCCGACCGCGCAGCTGGCCAGGTGCAGGCCGCGCCGGGCGAGGCAGTTGGTGATCCGCTGCAGCACTCCGGCGCGGTCCTCGACCCGCACCGAGATCAACCGAACCCGGGGCGACGATCCGTTCAGGAACTGCCCGTGGGCGATGGGATCGGAGCCGGCGAAGGTCCCTGCCTGGCTGATCACGACTCGGGGCACTCCACGAAATCGGCCAGGCCCTTGCCGAACGGCACGATGGGGTAGATGTTGGCCTCGGGGTCGATCCAGCAGTCGAGCAGCGCGGGTCCGGGATACGCCATGGCCGCGTCGATCGCGGGGCCGAGCTCGGCGGCGCTGCGGACCACCTCGCCGTGGCAGCCGAAGGCCTGGGCCAGCATCTGGAAGTCGGGGGTCACGGTGTGATCGATCTGCGACCTGACTCCGGCGTAAAAGACGTCCTGGAACTGGCGGACCATGCCCAGCTGGCGGTTGTTGAGGATGACCACCTTGACGGGCAGGTCGGCCTCGACCGCCGTCGCCAGTTCCTGCAGGGTCATCATGAAGCCGCCCTCGCCGCACACGCTCATCACCCGGCGATTCGGGTTGGCCGCCTGGGCTCCGATGGCCGCCGGAAGCGCGAAGCCCATCGTCCCCTGCCCGCCGGAGTTGAGGAAGATCCCGGGCTCGGTGCCGGTCCAGGCGGCCGCGGCCCACATCTGGTTCAAGCCCACATCGGCGACCGTGATGTCGTCAGGCCCGAGCCGCTGGTAGCAGGCCGCGAGCACCTCCTGTGGCTGCAGCAGGCCGTTGTGAGGGTGACGCAGGGGGTGGCGCTGGCGCCAGCCGTCCACGGTGGCCCGCCACGCTGGCCGCGGGCGGGGTGGCATCTGCTCCCAGATCGCCTCCAACGCCTGCTTGGCGTCTCCCACGATCTGGCAGTCGGCATCCACGGTCTTGCCCAGCTCGGCGGGGTCGATGTTGATGTGGATGATGTGCTCCGCCCGGGGCGCGAACGCGTCCAGCCGACAGGTCACCCGGTCATCCGCCCGCATCCCCACCATGACCAGGCAGTCACAGTCGCTCACCGCCTGGTTGCAGTAGCCGGTGCCCATGAAGCCGACTAGCCCCAGAGCCAGCGGGTGGCGCGTGGGGAACACTCCCGTACCCAAAAGGGTGTTGCCCACCGCCGCGTCGCAGGCCTCGGCCAGCTGCTGCAGGGCGCCCTGGGCTCCGGCGACGGCCACTCCGCGTCCGGCCAGGATCACCGGTCGCTCGGCGGCGGCCAGGTGGGCGGCGGCGCGGGCCACCAATTCCGACGAGGGCGGCGCGGGCGCCCGGTGGACCCGATAGCGGCCGGTCGAGCCGCGGGCGACGCTGACCGGCTGCTGCTGCACGTCCTTGGGAATGTCGATCAGCACCGCGCCCGGCCGCCCGGTGCGGGCCACGTGGAAGGCCTCGGCCACCACCGCTGACAGGTCGCGCGCATCCCGCACCTGGTAGCTGTGCTTGGTGACCGAGAGGCACGAGCCGATCACGTCCGACTCCTGGAATGCGTCGGTTCCGATGGTGGCGGTCGCCACCTGCCCGGTGATCGCCACCACCGGCACGGAGTCGAAGTGGGCGGTGGCCAGGCCGGTGATCAAGTTGAGTGCTCCTGGTCCGGAGGTCGCCATACAGACGCCCACCCGGCCGCTGGCCCTCGCGTAGCCATCCGCCATGTGGGCTGCGCCCTGTTCGTGGCGCACCAGCACGTGCCGGAGCGGGAAGGCGGGGAGGTACTGGTAGATGGGCAGATTGGCCCCCCCGGGCAGCCCGAAGATGGTGTCCACTCCCTCGCGCACCAGGGCGGCGAGCAGGAACTCGGCCCCGGTGGCGCCGGGAGCCGGGGCCGCACTCGGCAGTTCCCTGCCGGGCTCGTCAATCGCAGCGAGGAAGGAGCTCATCAGGTCTGCCTCTCACCCCGCCCCGTAGGCGCCGCCGATGGCCGACGTGATCGCCGCATCAGCTGCCATCTGCCGCAGCGGGCGGGTGTGGGCGTGATGGCGATGCACCCAATTGCGGCCGGCCTCGTCGAGCTCGATGTCTTCAGGGATCCGGTCTGGGGCAGTTGCCGGGGCCGGGTCGTGACCGTGGTTGTCCGGTTTCATCGGGTCGCCTCCTGTTCTGGATGAGTCGATCGCCGGAGATTGCTCCGGTCGCCGCCGAGTTGGGTTTCGTGGGCTCCTGGGGACAAAAAAAAGCCCCCCGGGTCTACCGGGGGGCTTGGGCTTCGTCAGAGTGCGCAGACGTTAGCCGATCAGCCCTCCTGGAATTAGGAGTACTAGAGCTACCAGGCTCTCGACGATCGGCTGGGTGCGCGAGTAGGCGTTCAAGGTGCGTTAGGTATACCAGCCGTGGCCGCGGATGTCAAGCGCGCTGGAGCGCCAGCAGTTCACAACCTCGCGACTCGCGGGTGCCCCGCCGGTGCCGACAGGGGCGGCGCCCAGGCTGCTGGGGCGGACCCGGACGAGGACCCCGACCTGCTTGTGGGCCGAGCGGTGGAGAGGGCGCGGGCGGGCCGTCGAGCGTTGCCGCGCTCTTGCGGTCTGGGCGGCGCACCCGGTCCGCGGCGCCGTTCGCACCTTTGTGGTGGCGACCGTGGTGGCGATGGTCCGAGGCGACCATTGCGCTCTGGCCCCTTTGGTAACCTGGGTCGCCAGCAGGCCAGCTTTGGAGAGGAGACGCACACCAATGGACCAGGAGACCGCGGTGCCCCAACTGCCCAGCCGGAAGTTGGTGGTGGGCCGGGAGCGGGCCGCCGCTCGAGCCATGCTGAAGGGGGCGGGGTTCTCCGACCAGGACCTGGCCCGGCCCCTGATCGGGATCGCCAACACCTGGATCGAGACGATGCCATGCAACCTGGGTCTGCGGGCCCTCGCCGAGCACGTGAAGCGAGGGATCCGGGCAGCCGGCGGCACCCCCATGGAGTTCAACACCATCGCCATCAGCGACGGGGTAGCCATGGGCACCGAGGGCATGAAGGCCTCCCTGATCAGCCGAGAGGTGATCGCCGACTCCATCGAGCTGGTCTGTCGTGGGCATCTGCTCGACGGAGTGGTGGCGCTGGTGGGCTGCGACAAGACCATCCCGGGGGCGGCGATGGCGCTGGCGCGGCTCGACCTGCCCGGCTGCCTGCTCTATGGGGGTGCCATCCAGCCGGGTCGGTTCCGGGGCCGGGACGTCACCATCATCGACGTCTTCGAGGCCATCGGCAGCGCCGAGGCGGGCCGCATCAGCGACCGCGAGCTGCACGAGTTGGAGGACGTCGCCTGTCCCGGCGCCGGCGCCTGCGGGGGCCAGTTCACCGCCAACACCATGGCCATGGCGATCGAGCTGCTGGGAGTTGCTCCGCTGCAGAGTGGCGGCGTTCCGGCGCTCGACCCGGGCAAGCCCGAGGTCGCTGCCCAGGTCGGTCGGGCCGCCGTGGAGATGGTCCTGTCTGGCCGCCGCCCGAGCAGCTATTTGACCCGGGCCGCCTTCGAAAATGCCATCGCGGGGGTGATGGCCAGCGGCGGCTCGACCAACGCCGTGCTCCATCTGCTCGCCATCGCCCACGAGGCCGGGGTGGAGCTTGAGATCGATGACTTCGACAGGGTCAGCCGGCGAACCCCGTGGATCGCGGACCTGCGCCCCGGCGGGCGCTACAACGCGGTCGACCTAACCCGGGCGGGGGGGGTGGCCCTGGTCGCGCGCCGGCTGCTGGAGCACGGCCTGCTGGCCGGAGCCGCCGGAACATGCACCGGCGCGACGCTGGGGGACGCGGCCATGAAGGCCGCCTCAGACTGGCCCGAGGCGGCCGGGCAGGATGTGGTTCGGACCATGGACAGTCCGCTCAGTCCCACCGGAGGGACCGTGATCCTGCACGGGCCGCTGGCTCCGGAGGGGGGGGTGGTCAAGGTGGCCGGCCACCAGTGGCGCCTCCACACCGGTCCCGCCCGGGTCTTCGACTCCGAGGAGGCTGCCATGGAGGCGGTGACCGCCCGCCGGATCACCGCCGGCGACGTGGTGGTGGTGCGCTACGAGGGGCCCCGGGGTGGTCCTGGGATGCGAGAGATGCTGGGCGTGACCGGTGCTCTGGTCGGTCAGGGTCTGGGCGACACGGTGGCCCTGCTGACCGACGGTCGCTTCAGCGGCGCCACCCACGGCCTGATGGTGGGGCATGTGGCCCCTGAGGCGGCGGTCGGTGGGCCCATCGCGCTCTTGCAGGACGGTGACCCCGTCACCATCGACGTCGAGGGCCGCTCGATGTCGGCGGAGGTGGATCCGGTCGAGTGGGAGCGCCGCCAGCTGGCCTGGCAGCCGCGGCTGCCGCTCTCTGGCAGTGGGGTCTTTGTCCGCTATGCCCACTCGGTCGGCTCGGCCGCCCAGGGCGCCATTCTCGGAGTGGGGCAAGGTGCCGCCACCGGCTGACCGTTGGGGGCGGTCGGTGCCAGGGGAGCCTGCCGCCCGGTTGTCCTCAATAGCCTCAACCACAGCATAAATTTCTACGAGCTGTCCAATGTCAGAGCCAGCCGATAGGTGGGGGGCGATGGCCGGATTGCCAGCTCCTCTGGAGTCGGACCTGGAGCGTCTGGGGGCGGTTCTGGCGGCGGTGCTGGCCGAGTCCGGGGGCCCGGCGCTGGGGAGAGACGTGGCCGAGCTGCGCGATGCCACCATCGAACTGCGTCAAGCCAGGGGCCCCGCTGCGGTCACCGCCACCCAGCGTGTGGTGGAGCTGGTCGCCGGCCTTAACCTGGCCCGGGCGGAGGAGGTGGCCCGAGCCTTCACCGTCTACTTCCAGTTGGTCAATTTGGCTGAGGAGCAACACCGAGCTCGCAGCCTGCGTCACGGTGGTGACCGGGCGGCGCCGGAGTCGTTGGCGGCATCCGTGGCCGCGGTGCGGGCCGAGGTCGGCCCGGGAGCGCTCGCCGATCTCCTCGGCCGACTCGAGGTGCGGCCGGTACTTACCGCTCATCCGACCGAAGCCCGCAGGCGGGCCGTGGTCGATGCGTTGCGCCGGATCTCGGAGCTGATCGAGCGCAGTGAGTCGCAGGGGCAGCCGGCCGCGGAACGCCGGGAGGTCGACCGGGCCCTGTATGAGCAGGTCACCATCCTCTGGCGCACGGCTCAGCTCCGGCACTCCAGCCCGAACCCGCTAGACGAGGTGCGCACCGTGACGGCGATCTTCGACGAGACGCTGTTCCAGTTGGTTCCCCGCATCTGCCGGGCGCTGGAGACGGCGCTGCTGGACCCCGAGGCGGTGGGCCGCGCCCAGCCCCCGTTCGCCACCTTCCTGCGCTGGGGCAGCTGGGTGGGCGGGGATCGTGAGGGCAATCCGGCGGTGACCGCCGAGGTGACCCGGACCGCCGTGGAGGTGCAGGCGGACCACGCCCTGCGCGCCCTGGAGGCGGCCGCCCGCCGGATCGGCCGCACCCTCACCCTGTCGGAGTCATCCACCCCGCCCTCGAAGGCCCTGGCGAGAGCGCTCGTCCGGGACCGGCAAGCGATGCCAGACGCGGCCGAGGAGATCTGCGCCCGCGCCCCGGCCGAGCCCCACCGGCAGTGGCTTCTGCTCTTGGCGGAGCGACTCCGGGCGACCCGTCTGGGCGGCCCGGACCGATACCTGGATGTGGACTCGTTCCGGGCCGACCTGGGGGTGCTCCAGGATTCGCTGACAGCTGCCGGGGCGGGCCGGGTGGCCCATGGCCAGCTGCAGGACCTGGTCTGGCAGTTGGAGACCTTCGGCTTCACCTTCGCGTCCCTCGAGGTGCGCCAGCACGCCCGGGTTCACGCCCGGGTGCTCCGGGAGCTTTTGGGCGAGGCGGTGGCCTCCGACGCCGTGGCTCTGGATCAGATCGCGCTGCAGGGGCGCCTCTCACCGGGCAGCGCCGACTCCGAGGAGGCCCAGGAGGTGCTCGCCACCCTGCGGGCCATGGCATCGATCCAGGTCAGGTGGGGGGCCGACGCCTGCCGTCGCTACGTGGTCAGCTTCAGCCGCTGCGCGGCCGACGTGGTTGGGGTCATGGCCCTCGCCCGGTTGGCCGACCCCAGCTGCGCCTTGGTGCTGGACGTGGTCCCGCTGTTCGAGTCTCGAGCCGATCTGGCCTCGGCCACCAGCGTGCTCGACTCCCTGATCCAGCTGCCTGGCTGGCGGCGGTGGCTGGCAGCCAGAGGGAGTCGCCTGGAGGTGATGCTGGGATACTCGGACGCCACCAAGGACGCCGGCTTCCTCGCCGCCAACGTGGCACTCTACCGGGCCCAGGGCGCGCTGGCGGCCTGGGCCCGGGATCACGACGTCGAGCTGACCCTCTTCCATGGCCGGGGTGGGGCTGTTGGCCGGGGCGGGGGACCGGCCGGCCGGGCCATCAGGGGCCAGGCGCCCGGCTCGGTCCGTGGCCGTTTCAAGGTCACCGAACAAGGTGAGGTGATGTTCGCTCGCTACGGCAATCCGGCGATCGGGCTGCGGCACCTGGAACAGGTCACCAGCGCCGTGATCGAATCCTCAAGCTCGTCTCCGAAGGGACGCCTCGAGCCGCTCGACGGGGCGTTTGAGCAGGAGGCTGATCTGATGGCCGCGGCGTCCGAGGCAGCCTACCGCCGGCTGGTCGACAGCCCCGGATTCGCTGAGTTCTTCGCGGCGGTGAGCCCGCTGGCGGAGATTGGGCGGCTCCGCCTCGGCTCACGCCCCGATCGCCGGACAGGGTCCCCGGGCCTGGCCAGCCTGAGGGCGATCCCCTGGGTCTTCGCCTGGGCCCAGACCCGAGTCAACCTCCCGGGATGGTACGGGCTCGGTTCCGGGCTGGCGGCGGTCGCCCAGCGGTACGGGCCCGCCCGCCTCCGGCAGATGGACCGCGAGTGGCCGTTCTTCAAGTCGGCGCTGGAGAATGCCGAGATGAGCCTGGCCAAGGCCGACCCCATGATCGCGGGCCTCTACCTCAGCCGGGGAGGGCGGCCGGACCTGGTCGCCCTGATTCGCGACGAGTTCCGGCTCACCCGCAGCCAGGTCGCCGCGGCCACGGGCCACGAGCGCATGCTCGCCGGGCATCCGGTTCTGCGTCGGGCGGTCGACCTCCGCAATCCCTACGTTGACGCGCTCTCATTTCTCCAGCTCCGCTTTCTCGCCGAGGTCCGCACCGAGGGCGCCGGCTCGGACGACGAGGACCGGCTGGTGGACCTGGTCCTGCAGACAGTGAACGGAGTTGCCGCCGGCCTCCAGAACACCGGCTAGGTGGCTGGTGTGAATCGAGGTGCGGGGGAGTCTCGTAGGGGCGCAGAGGCTGCTGCGGCTACCGCGGTGCACCGCTGCGAGGGTCGCGGATCTGCTGGTGCGGA
>JAKABA010000157.1 GCA_021802115.1 bacterium
ACCCGGTCTTCCGGCAGCGGGCGGCGATCTTGCGACAGCTCCATCTCAGCGTGTTCGCGGGCTCGGGCTGACCAGGGTCGTACGGCACCGTCGTCCCACCCTCACGGGGCGACTATGGTTTCGGTGACCGTGGAGCTGATGCGGCCCGCGCCGCCGACCGGCACCGTACTTCGGGGCGGAAGGACGGGAGGCGGCGTGGTCCGGCGTCCGCATCCCTGCGGGTCCGGGTGGCTCGCCGATGCCTCCACCCGGGCATGGTGGGCGGGGTGCGCGCCACGGCCCTTCCTTGCCGGAGCCCTCTGATGGCGCACCACACTTGACATCGGCACACTTGTTCGCTACTATGCGAACTAATGTTTCCAGTACCACGCGGACTTGACCGCCGTGATTCGCGCCGCGTCCGGGAGCGCCCCTGGGAGGGCGAGCGTCGAGTCATCGTGCGCTTCCTCGTCATCGGAGCCATGGTCGCCACGTTCATGACGACTGGGGTTCTGGGGAGCCAGCGCGCGGGAGGGACCTGGGTCACCGTCCGGTCCGGCCAGACCCTCTGGGGGATCGCCGTCCACCGCTACCCGAACACCGATCCCAGGCAGGCGGTGTATGACATCCAGGCGGCCAACCATCTGACCGGGGCGGCAATCTACCCCGGAGAGAGACTGTTGCTGCCGACCGAGTGAGGCCCCACCGGGCCACCTCCCCATGCGAGCAGGGATTTCGGTGTGATCTGCAGCCAGCTCTGACACCAGCTGAGATCCCGGAGCTTGTGCATTGCCTGAACAGCCACCTCGGCGGGAAGGGCGGCGGGGGACAGCGACGCCGTCGGCCCCTCGGCTCGGATTATGCGGTGTCCAGGCGACGCATCCGGTCCCACCACGACCGCGGCCCATGGGTGTGAACGCAGATGGTGGGTGCGGCGTGCCCCCGGGCCGGCTGGGATCCAGATGTCGCCGCGGACGTCAAGGTGGAAGGAGACGGGGATGGCGTGGACCCGTTCTGCCTCGGCCAAGTAGGCGAGGACGCAGAAGCGGGAGCTGGCCGCCAAGTCCAGCAGTTCCCCGGGCGAGAGCCGGCGCTCAGGCGGCCAGGCGGAGCGCAGTCCGGCCCCCGCGTTCGCCCACGACCGCTCCAGCAGGCCGGCCAACTCGCCGTGGTCCGCGTCTCCTGATGCCAGCATGCGCCAATGATGCCGACCCAGGACCGGCCCCGGTATCCTGCCAGAAGTGAGTGCCCTGGAGGTCGGCGTCGAGTCCCGGCTCCGCCAGCTGGTCGTCTCCACCCAGCGGCAGCGCCGCCTGCCCAGCCTGGTCCTGGTCGTGCAGGAGGGTGGCGTTCAGATGGGAGCGTTCGCCGCCGGTAAGGCAAACTTGGCGTCCGGCCTTCTGGCCGGGCCCGGGGTGCAGTATCGCGTGGGGTCCATCACCAAGACGGTGACCGCGGTCGCGGTCATGCAGATGGTGGTGGAGGGACGGCTCATGCTCACGGACTCTCTGGGCGAGCACTGGGAGGATGCGCCGCACCCGGATCTGGTGATCGGCGAGCTCCTGTGCCACACCTCGGGGCTCCAGCGGGAGCCGGTGGGAGAGGTCTGGGAGTCTCTGGTGATACCCACTACCGAGGAGCTCCCCGAGAACGCCGCCGGGGCCCGCCGCCTCTACCCTGGGGGCAGCTGGTGGCATTACTCCAATCTCGGCTACGCGCTGCTGGGAGAGCTGGTAGCGAGGGTCGCGGGCGAGAGCTGGCACGGATACGTCCGTCGCCGCATTTTGGAGCCGCTGGGAATGACTCGCACCTCGCTGCAGCCGCTGGCCCCGCATGCGCAGGGCTACGCCGTCGGGCCGTACTCCGACGACCTCATCGAGGAGGTGGCGGTGGACAGTGCCGGGATCGCCCCGGCGGCCCAGCTCTGGAGCACCGCCGCCGATCTCTCCCTCTGGTCCCACTTCCTGAACCGCGGGAACCCGGAGGTTCTGGTGGCGGAGGTCCTCGAGGACATGCGCACCCTGCGGGTGATGGCGGATCTGGAGGGATGGCATCTGGGGTGGGGGCTGGGTCTGATGCTCCTGCGCAGGGGGGCCCGGGCTTATCAGGGCCATACCGGGTCGATGCCCGGCTTCTTGGCCGCCTGCTTTGGGTGCCCAGAGCACGATCTCGGCGTCGCCCTGGTCACCAACTCAACCGCGTCGGTGGATGTAGCAGGGGTGGCGGCGCAGGCGCTGGACATCCTGGCCGACTCTGCCTGTCCCGAGGAGTGGGCCCCGGGGCCGCCGGTCCCAGTCTCGGTGCGGCCGCTGCTGGGGCGCTGGTGGACGGAGTGGAGCGAGGTGATCTTCAGCTGGCGTTCGGGGGTTCTCATGTCCCGCGCCGCCGATGCACCGGAGGAGGCGGCATGGCAGGGCTACCAGGAGGTGGAGCCGGATCTCTTCCGCTGCACCACCGGCTCACAACGAGGCGAGGATCTGCGCGTAGTCAGGGATTCCAAGGGCGAGGTGTGCAAGCTGTACCTCGCCACCTATCCACTGACCCGTTCCCCTCGCCCGTTCGGAGCGGGCTGACCTAGCTCGTCTGCGCCGTGGGCGCAATCCAGACGGTGGCGAGTGGAGGCAGGGTGAGCAGGGCGGAGTGGGGCAGACCATGCCACGGCGAGCCGTCGGCAGAGATCTCCCCGAGATTCCCAAGATTGCTCCCCTGGTAGTACGAGCTGTCGCTGTTGAGCAGCTCCCGGTAGGGGCCTGGGCCGGGCAATCCGATCCGGTACCCATGGCGGGGGACTGGCGATAGGTTGCACAGGCAGGCGAGGTGCCGCTGGCCATCTGCGGAGTAGCGCAGGAACGCGATCACGTTGGCATCGGCGTTGCTGGCGTCGATCCACCTGAACCCCTCGGGTACGAAGTCGCGCTCGAACAAGGCTGGCTCCGCTCGGTAGATGCGGTTGAGATCGCTCACCATTCGCTGCACCCCCTTGTGGAAGGGCTGTTCCAGCAAGAACCAATCCAGCTGCTGGTCGGCGTCCCATTCGGACCGCTGGCCCCATTCCTGGCCCATGAAGATCAGCTGCTTGCCCGGATGGGCCCACTGGTAGGCCAGCAGCGCGCGGAGATTGGCGAACTTCTGCCAGTCATCTCCAGGCATCCGGGCCAGCAGTGAGCCCTTCCCGTGCACCACCTCGTCGTGTGACAGGGGTAGCAGGAAGTTCTCGCTCCACGCGTACATCAGGCTGAAGGTGAGGGTGTTGTGGTGGTAGCGGCGATAGATGGGGTCATAGCCGAAGTAGTCCAGCGTGTCGTGCATCCAGCCCATGTTCCACTTCAACCCGAAGCCCAGCCCGCCCGAATATGTGGGGCGGCTGACTCCGGGCCAGGCGGTGGACTCCTCCGCCACCATGAGCGCGCCAGGATGCTCCCGGTACACCAGTGAGTTGACCTCTCGGAGGAGTTCGATGGCGTCCAGGTTCTCGCGTCCACCGAACCGGTTGGGGAGCCACTCCCCCTCCTTGCGGCTGTAGTCCAGATAGAGCATGGAAGCGACTGCGTCGACCCGCAGGCCGTCGACATGGAACTCGTCGAACCAGTAGAGCGCGTTGCTGACCAGGAAGTTCCGGACCTCACGCCTGCCGTAGTTGAAAATCGCGGTGTTCCAGTCGGGGTGGAGGCCGAGGCGAGGGTCGAGATGCTCGTAGAGGGCGGTTCCGTCAAAGCGACCAAGGGCGAAGTCGTCCCGCGGGAAGTGGCCTGGAACCCAGTCCAGGATGACTCCGATCCCGCGCTGATGGAGGCGGTCGATCAGAACGCGAAGATCGTCCGGGTCCCCGTAGCGGGCGGTGGGGGCGAAGTACCCGCTGACCTGGTAGCCCCAGGATCCTCCGAAGGGGTGCTCCGCGATCGGCATGAGCTCGATGTGGGTGAAGCCGAGCTCGGCGCAGTAGCTGCTGAGCTGGTCGGCGAGTTCTAGGTAGCTGAGCGGCTCGCTGGCGGCCCCCTGGCGGTGACGCCACGACCCGAGGTGGGTCTCATAGACGCTGACCGGGCGCTCCAGGGGGTTGGCCGCGGCGCGTGCTTGCATCCAGGTCTGGTCTTCCCAGGTGTGCCCGCTCTGGACCACCCGGCTCGCCGTCCGCGGCGGTTGTTCCATCGCCTGGCCGCAGGGATCGGCCTTGTAGGCGGACCCCCCGTCGGGATGGAAGACCCAGAACTTGTAGAGCGCCCCGGGTCGCACCCCCGGGACGAAGAGCTCCCAGAAGCCGCTGAAGCCCAGATTGCGCATGGGCAGCCACTCCGCTTCCCACCCGCAGAAGTCACCGACGATCCGCACCGAGGTTGCGTTGGGCGCCCAAACCGCAAAGGCGGTGCCATCGACTCCCTGGTGGCGCCGGAAGTGGGCCCCCAGATGCCTGTAGAGGTACCGATCGCGTCCCTCGGCCAGCAGGTGGATGTCGGTCTGTCCCAGGGTGGGGGAGAGGGAGTAGGGATCAGCCCAGCCGGTCTCCGGGTGGTCGGGATCTAGCACGGTGTACCCGGGCTCGCCGGAGGCCAGACGCCGTTCTACTTCATCGCTCCGACGCGGGTCCAGCTGAACCAGGTGGAAGCCGGAGGCGCCTGGGATCGGTGCGCTCGGAATCAGCTCGTCGCCGATGCGGCAGGCGATGGAGTGTGCCTGCGGGCGAAAGCCCACAATCTGGGCCCCGCTGGAGGTCCGGTGGAAGCCCAGAACGGAGTGGGGGTCGGCGAATCGGGCCTGGGCGATCAGCAGCAGTGAGTTGACGTCCAACGGTGTGTCTTCAGGTGAGATCACAGGTCTTCTCCATGCGCCAGCCGCGCGATCCCCTCCAAGGGGATGCTCAGCCAGTCAGGGCGGGTGCGGAGCTCGTAATCGACCTCGTAGAGCGCCTGGCCAATCTCCAGCAGCGCCAACAAGGCCTGCTGGTCCTCACCCGCGGGGCTGATCAGGGAGTCAATCCCCGGCTCCTGACGATAGGCGTCCCAGAACTCATTCCGCATGATCGCGGCCCAACTTCTGCCGTAGGGGGCGAGGGTACGCGCCGTGGCCTCATCGGGGTGGGCCTGCTGCCGGAGGGCGACCGCCGCCGCATAGTCGAAGGACCGGAGCATGCCGGCCACGTCCTGGAGCGGGCTGGCGTGCTCGGAGCGCTCCTGGATGGATGAGGCGGGGCGTCCCTCGAAGTCCAGGACATGCCAGCCGTCATCGGTGCGGAGCACCTGCCCGAGGTGGAGGTCGCCGTGGATGCGGATCACCAACCCGGTCGGTTGGGCACGCTCCGTCTGCCGGAGCAGCATCTGGACGCGCGCCCGGCTGACGCGCAGTGGCTCCAACCTGGGGTCGGGATTGGCCAGCAGCGCCTCGAGGTGGTGCTGGATCCTTGCTCGGGCGCGGGCCAGGTCCGCGGTGGTGGCGGCGCGGGCGCGAACCTCCGGCTTGAGGTGCGGCATGGCCAGCGCCAGATGCATCCTGGCTACCAGCGTTCCCAGCTCCCGAGAGGCGGCCGTGAAGGCTCCGCCTTGTGACCGAACGGCATGGTCGCAGGTCTGCCGGGACGGGACCTCGCCGTCCGCGTCGGGAAGCAGGTCGGCCTGGAGGTCGCGCAGGGATGTGAGCGCCAGGGTGAACCCGTCGGTCCCGTTGCGCAGATACGTCTGCAGAATCCCCAGGGAGTGAGCCTCGCCGTTCCAGGATGCTTCGACCGCCAGCCAGGGCTTGGCGATTCCGGAGAAGCCCGCAACGTCCAGGGCCTCGAGGAGCTCCAGCTCGGGGTTCGCTCCCGGCCAGAGCCGGCGGAAGACCTTGAGCAGCAGCCTTTCGCCGAACACGACCATGGAGTTGCTCTGCTCCAGCGCCAGGGTCCGAGCCGACAACGGGGATGGGATCGGTGCCGGCTCGGGCCCCAGGCTGCGGACCCGCAGTTCTCCGGAGGGCTCGCCGGTCACGATCCCCGCCTCCCGAAGCCGCTCCAGCAGCATGGTCGCGTATTCCGGGTCGGCCAGGACGTCGGTCACCCAAAGCCCACCTTCCTCGCCCGCCGCGTCCGGTCCTGGCAGCCGGGCCACTATGGATGGGGCGGGCGGGGCTGGGGTGATCTCCTCAGAACGCACCCCCAGCGGCAGCTGGTAGCGGGCTGAGCTGCCGTCCGCGAAGGTGACTTCGACCACGGCGACCAGGACGGCAGGAAGCTCTCGCTGGAGCCAGAAGATGGTGTCGGGCTCAACCCTGGTGATCTGCTTCTGCTTGTCGGCGAACCACCGTTGCTCGGGGAGCTGCGTGGGCAGCACTTCCCACAGAGGGTCGAGGGCGGCGCGTCCCAGCCGCACCGTCAAACGGGATCCTCGATGCGGAACCAGTAGAAGCCGTGCGGTCCCAGCGCCAGGGGATACGGCTGATCTCCGATCACCGGGAACGGGACTCGGCCAACCAGCTCCACCGGCAGCTTGCCCGTGAATTGGGAAAGGTCCAAGGCGGCCGGCTGCGAGAACCGGGAGAGATTGTTCACCGACAAGACCACCTCATCCGGTGAGGATCTCACGAACGCAAAGACGGATGGGTTATTGAGTTCGAGGACCTGAAAATCTCCGCGCCCGAAGACCGGATGGGCCTGACGAACCTGCAGGAAGCGCCTGAGCCACTGCAGCAGCGAGCTCTGGCTGCGCTGTTGTTGTTCCACGTTGCAGGCTTGGTAGCCGTAGAGCGGGTCCATGAGAGGGGGGAGGTAGAGCTGGGCGAAGTCGGCGGTGGAGAAGCCCCCGTTGCGGTCCCCGTTCCACTGCATCGGCGTCCTGACCCCGTCGCGGTCGCCCACGTAGATGTTGTCGCCCATCCCGATCTCGTCGCCGTAGTAGAGGATCGGCGTGCCCGGCAAGGAGAGCAAGAGGCCGTAGAAGAGCTCCATCTGGCGCCGTCCGTTGCCCAGCAGGGGTGCCAGCCGCCGGCGGATGCCGACGTTGAGCTTCATCCTGGGGTCGCGCGCATATTCGGCGTACATGTAGTCGCGCTCGCTGTCGGTGACCATCTCCAGGGTGAGTTCGTCGTGATTGCGCAGGAAGATCCCCCATTGGCAGTTCGAGGGGATCGGTGGCGTCTGGCTCAGGATCTCCGTGATCGGGTAGCGCAACTCCTGGCGCAGGCCCATGAACATGCGGGGCATGAGCGGGAAGTGAAAGCACATCTGGCACTCGTCACCGTCTCCGAAGTATGCCCGCACGTCCTGGGGCCACTGATTGGCCTCTGCGAGCAGGACCCGGTTGGGGAACTCGCGGTCGACCTCGGCCCGCACCCGCTTCAAAAAGGCGTGGGTCTCGGGGAGGTTTTCGCAGTTGGTGCCCTCGCGTTCGAAGAGGTAGGGGACCGCGTCCAGCCGCAGTCCGTCCAGCCCCAGCCGCAGCCAGAACCGCACCACGTCCAGCATGGCCTCCTGGACCGCCGGGTTGTCGTAGTTGAGGTCAGGCTGGTGGCGGAAGAAGCGGTGCCAATAGTAGGCGCCGGCCTGGTCGTCCCAGGTCCAGTTCGAAGTCTCGGAGTCGACGAAGATGACCCTGGCCTCGCGGTACCGAGCCATGGTGTCGCTCCACACGTACCAGTCGCGTTTCGGGGATTGCGGGCCCTGTCGGGCCTCCTGAAACCAGGGATGCTGGTCGCTGGTGTGGTTCATGACCAGGTCGGATATGACCCGGATGCCCCGCTCGTGGGCTTCCTCGATCAGCTCGCGGAGGTCGTCGACCGTTCCGTAGTCAGGATGGACCTGATAGAAGTCGGAGATGTCGTAGCCACCGTCGCGCAGCGGGGAGGCGAAGACCGGCAGCAGCCATAGGCAGTCGACCCCCAGCCAGTGCAGGTAGTCGAGCTTGGCGGTCAGCCCCCTGAGGTCACCGACGCCGTCGCCATTGCTGTCGTAGAAGCCGCGGCAGAACACCTCGTAGATCACGGCGTCCCGGTACCACTGGGGATCGCTCTTGAGGGTCACTGGCTCACCTGCAGGATGTGCGCGGGCCACAGCCGCGGGTCCAGCCTGACGTAGTTGTGAGCCCCCCACCAGTGGTACTCCTCGCCGCTCAACAGGTCGGTCACGGTGAAGGGACGCTGTTCGTCCACGCCCAGCTTGCCAAGGTCCAGATGGACGGTGGTCGCCCGCACGTTCCAGGGGTCGAGGTTGACGACCGCCAGGATGACGTCGGTCATGTCGGGGGTCGACTTCGAGTAGCAGATGATCCGGTCGTCGTCGCTCCAGTGAAAGTCCAGTCGGCGCAGCTGACGCAGGCTCGCGTGGCGGCGCCGGATCTCATTCACCCGGGCGATCAGAGGGCGGAGGTTACCCGGGGCGGCGAAGTCGCGGGGCCGGAGCTGATACTTCTCCGAGTTCAGGTATTCCTCGCTGCCAGGACGCAGCGGTTGGGCCTCGGCCAGCTCGAATCCGCTGTAGACCCCGTAGCTGGCACCGAGGGTGGCCGCCAGCACCAGGCGGTAGCGGAAGGCGCCCACCCCACCCGTCTGCAGTTCGGCAGTGAGAATGTCAGGGGTGTTGACGAAGAGGTTGGGCCGCAGATAGTCCACGGTTTCGGTGGCGAGTTCGGTCAGGTACGCGGTCAGCTCGGCCTTGGTGGTTCGCCAGGTGAAGTAGGTGTACGACTGCGAGAACCCGAGCTTACCCAGCTCCCGCATCATCGCCGGGCGCGTGAACGCCTCCGCCAGCAGGATGACGTCGGGGTGCTCTCGCCGCAGCCTCCCCACCACCCAGGCCCAGAAAGGCACTGGCTTGGTGTGGGGGTTGTCTACCCTGAAGATGTGCACCCCCTGGGCGATCCAGTACTCCAGGATCGCGTAGCACGCCTGCCACAACCCCCGCCAGTTCCGGCACGAGAAGTCCAGGGGATAGATGTCGTCATACCGCTTGGGGGGGTTCTCGGCAGGACGGATGGTGCCGTCCGGGCGGTGGGCGAACCAATCAGGGTGGTCCTTCACCCAAGGATGGTCCGGGGAGCACTGGAGAGCATAGTCGAGCGCGATCTCCAGGCCCAGAGAGCGGGCGGTGTCCACGAGCGAGCGAAAGTCCTCCAGCGTCCCCAGCTCCGGGTTCACTGCCGTGTGTCCCCCCTCCTCGGACCCGATCGCCCATGGGCTCCCGGGGTCGCCCGGGTTGGCG
>JAKABA010000158.1 GCA_021802115.1 bacterium
CGCTCAACGCCGCCGTGGCCGGGGCCATGCTGCTTTACGAGGTCGCCAGACAACGAGAGTTCGCGTTTCCGGTGGTCGGGTAGGCGGCCAGGAGTGTCCGGCCGTCCGGGGCGTACCCGCGGAGCGGACCAGATCGGGGGACCTCACCAGCCCGGCCCTGGGATGTCGGCGCCGGCGCCCGCCGGGAGGGGTGCGGCCGCACGGGCGCGTGGCCGTTTCGATGCTCACGCGTGCGCGACTGGCTGGCTGAACGGTTAGGCTGGAGCGCTGGGGTGCGCCGACGTAGCTCAGTGGTAGAGCGGCTGTTTTGTAAACAGCGGGTCGTGGGTTCGAATCCCTCCGTCGGCTCCGGGATCTGATCTCACCAGGTTGCAGTGGGTTGAAGTCAGGTGCAGCCCAGTTGCAGTCAGAGTTGCAGTCAAGCTGCGGTCAGCCTTGCATGGGGTCGGCCCTTCCCGAGGCACTGCATGGGGTCGGCGGGCGCGGCGAGCCGGTCCCAGGGCCGATGTGCTGGCGGTCGGGAGATCACCCCGCGACGCGTGCACCCATCGAACCGCCTCACAAATCGAACCCGCCAGCCGGGGTGTCAGAAAATTCCCCCAAACCGCCGCTCGGGTTGGCCTGCTCCCGTCTAGAGACCGTCTGGGATTCGGCCTAATGGGCGCAGTTGGCAAGGAAGTGGTGGCCAGTGACGGACGTCTCCTTCGCCGCACTACCCGTTGACTACCTTGCTCCCCTCTGATAGCGTCCGGCTGGTGCCGAGCCCGGAGGTGGCGCGCAGGCTGGATCGCTTCAGCCGAGGGTGCGATGGGGCGGCGGTCCTACTTCAGCAGACCGCGATCCTGATCGCGATCACCTTCGCTCTCCTCTTCGTCCTTGTGAACTGGGAAGTAGCCGCGTGGGCGGCTGGCGGGTTTGTGGCGGTTGTCTTGGTGGCTGGGTACCTTGGGGCCGAGCAGTATGGCGATGGCCCGATCGACGTAGTCACCTACAGTTCCGCGAACGCATATGCACGCGATGCCAAGCGCAGGGCGGAGAAGGGGTGGCAAGTCCAGGCAACTTCGGAAGGCGGGTCTCGCGCCAAGGTGGGGAGTAAGCTCATAGGCGCTGGGGCGGCAAGCGTCGTGGCCGGTCCGTTGGGCTTGGCCACGCTCCTAATACCTTGGCGCACTAAGTCGAAGGTGACAGTCACGTGGACTCGCGAGCTGCCTCCGGCGGGCCAGGGGCAGGTGCCGCCAAGCTCTGCCTTGCTAGAAAGTGGCCTTCCGGCCGTCGTCACCGGCGAAGCGGGGCGTCTCAATGCGCTCGCCGCCGAAGTCAGCGCCGAACTCCGCGCCCGTACTCATCGCGGCATCCCCACGTCGGCCCAGCTTTACTCTGCCATCGAACGGGTAGACGCTGTGAGAGTGCGGTGGGAGGGCATCGTTTCGGCGTTGAGCGTGGGACTACCTCCCGCAGATCAGGCCGGGTTGATTCAGGTCTTTCGGGAGACCAGTTTGGAGCTGGAGTCCAGCCTGCTCAACGTCAGGGCAGCGCTGCAATGACTCTGCCCACCACCACCCCGGAGCCGGGGCGTAGCCTCGGACTATCGAGCCGCGAGCACCTTGCCCACCGTGTGGAGCCACCTCTTCGCCCCGCACTGCGCGGCGGCACTTGCCCGGCTCCGCCCACTCATCGGCCAGCGCGACCGCGCCAATCCATTGGGGTTACGTCGGGGCCGTCGCGGGTGCTGGCGTGCTGAGGCTATGAGTTCGGACCCGGGCCGCCCCGTAGTCATCCACAACACAA
Organism: bacterium; assembly: GCA_021802115.1. The sequence continues at coordinate 1,789 of JAKABA010000158.1, forward strand.
ACTCCTGCTACCAGGGTAGCGGCTGCGGTTTTGTCCTCCTGGTGGTCCTGGTGGTGGCCGCCTGGGACGCCTTGCCAAGGTGGGCCGCCGTGCTACTTGCGGTCGGGCTAGGAGTTCCCTTGGTGGCCCTTGCATTCACAGCGGTCTACTACAAGCTGAACCCAGGCGCGCCTCCACTGATCGGGCCAAACGGGTGGCGGGCTCGGCGTAGCGTGAAGCCGACCAGCCGGTTGTCTAATGAATTCAGGATCGCCAACTTCAATGGTGGACTGGCGGTCCCCCTCGACGCTCAGGAACGCGGCACTCTGACACTTTGCCCAGCCAATCGGTGGGAGTTACGGTTTGCGGGCACGTCCGAATGGGTGTTTGGGAAGATGACGCGCTTTGCATTCCAGGCGACCGCGGCCGGGCCGTCTTCGTGCCACGTGACCATGCGGGACGTTCAAAACCCAACAGCTCAGGCCGAATTCGACCTCCCCACAACTGCGGCCTCAGTCGCTCAGGCTGCATTCTCGATTCGTCGCTTCCGAATCGGCAACTATGATGGCGGCTTGCCCATTGAACGTACGCCGCACCAAGACGGCACGTTCGTATTGACGGCCGACAACCAATGGCAACTCCACTTCGCCTCGACGTCTCGGTGGCTGTACGGGCCATGCGCGGGCTACCACTTTGACGTGACCGACACCACCGCATCCTCTTGTCGCGTGACCATGCGGGCCACGCAAGCTCCAGGCTCGGCCGCGTCATTCGACTTGCCCGACGACTCGGGCGAAGAGGTCCGCGGGTGTATACCTACCCAGGTCCCTGTAGACAGTCCTGCAGCTCCTGCCCTTGGCCCTCAAGAGCCGGCCCCGCTCCCGAGCGCTCCCGCTCCGAACACCCTGGAGCAGATTCGCCAACTGGCGGAGATGCGCGACTCCGGGATCTTAACCGAAGCTGAGTTCGAGGCTAAGAAGACCGAGCTGCTGGGTCGCCTCTGACCTGCGTCCGTTCGCCGAGATCAGACCAGCAGTCAGCGAGGTGAAGGCTCGGGACGAAGCCGCGCAGACGGCGCTCGGTAGCGCCCGCGTTAGCCCAGGTAGCCGATTTGTTGGCCTCCGAGCACCTTCGCCACGGTGCTGGGCCACCAGCAGGACCCGCCGTGCGCTGTGGCGATGCCTTCTCCGTTGAGCGCGTCCGCGATGGCCTGGAGCGACCGTCCCGCGGCGCGCTCCCGGGCAATCCGGGCCACCACCTGGCCGGGGAGTACCTGGGGCCTTCCAAGCCGGACTCCCTCGGCCCTCTTGACGGCCAGGGCGTCCTTGGTCCGCTGGCCGATCAGTCGGCGCTCAAACTGCGCGATGGCCGCCAGGACGTGGGCCATGACTTCGCCCGCCGGGGTGCTGAGGTCAACTCCGAGGTCGAGCGCCACCAGCGCCCAGCCCTCGCGCTCGGCCTCCGCCAGTAGCTGGGCCGCGTGCTGTACCGACCGGGAGAGCCGGTCGAGCTTCGCCACCACCAGCCCATCCGCCTCGCCCCGTCTGCAGGCGTCGAGCGCCCGCTGGAGCCCTGGGCGGGAGGTCACCTTCCCTGACACCCCGGCGTCTTCCTCGACGGACACCAGTTCCCAGCCGCGCCGCTCACACTCGGAGCGGATCGCCTGGCGCTGCGCCTCCAGCCCTAGCCCTGAGTCCGCCTGCTCGGCCGTGCTCACCCTGCAGTAACCGACCACCGTCCCCGTCCCGGTCCGCCGCGCGTGTGCCCTTCTCATGAGAGCAATATACACTAAACGCTCGTTTAGTGTCAAGCGTTCGGGTCGGGATCTTCTCCGAGCATGGCCGAGAGTGCTACGGTCGCCCCCTCCAGGCGGGCCACATAGCTTGAGCTGGCGGTTAGCTCTCCCCGGCCGATGGCCTCCAGGATGCGCTGCAGCCCGTCCCGAGCCTCGGCCACGTCGCCGGCACTGATCCGCCGATTGGGGCTGCGCTTGACCATACCGAGCATCATCCGCCTCACAGGTCGCCCGGAGGGGCCAGCCGATGTCCCTGGCGTGCTTCCAGGCGTCTCATGAGTACCGTCGGCTCATGGGTCGCCTCGTGGGCGATCATCCCTGCGCCCCTTCGTCCCTTGGTGGGAGCTGGCCCAGCAGAGCCACTATCTCCCGGCTCTTGGGCCTAAGCCAGCGCTCCGCGTCGCGCTCCCAGTCGGCACGAGTCGCCCAGATGGACACTCGCTCGGCGGGGTCCATGGTCGGGGCGAGCACCCAGCGGTTCCCGCGCCGCGCCAGGACCGCCCCGCAGGCCCTCGCGCCAAGCAGGCGGCCGTAGACACCCCGGGGATCGTCGGCGTCGCGAGCGGAGAGCTGGAGCAGCCCAGCCCACAGGTCGGTGCCCGGCAGGTCGGGTCTGGGGTCTTCACCCGGGCGCGTGTGCCAGGGCATCGACGGGGGGTCGGCCTGCCAGGTCTCCGGCACGGGGATGGGACGCGTGCGCCTGTCGGGTCGACGGTCCGCCTTGGCGAGGTCCGCCTTCAGGGCGCGAAGTCGCTCCAGGTCAGTCACCGCTCATCACCCCGACTCTTTGCACTTCCTGCGCTGTCCGCGCAGTTCCGGGAGTCGCAAACCAAACTTCAACCGGCCGCCCTTCCGTTGGTCGGGTTTCCACTTGTGCCAAGCCGAGCGACGCAAGTAGGCGCAAGGCGGCCTCGATCCGATCCTGGGCCGTGTGCCGTCCGAAGATGTCCGAGAAGATTTGGGTCCGGCTCAGCTCGCCGCCATTGCGAAGAGCATCCAGGATGCGGTCAGCTACGGCGTCGCCCAGGGCGTCTCCGAAGATGTAGGTTACTGACGCCGCCACATAGTCGAGGACCGCCACCGCCGCCTCCAGGTGCTCGACCTTCACGACCGGGCTGCTATCAAGCAGCGCGTAGACCAGGCTAAGCCTCACAGCTTGGGCTTCATGCCGTCCCAGGACCGCCCCCGCCAGGCCCGGGCGATCCCGGCTCAGGTCTGCGTACAGCGCCCTCCACAGCTCGGAAGCCTCAGCATCGCGCCGAACCGGGCCCACGGTGCGGGCGAACGCCAGGGCACGGGCGACCTTGCCGCTCAGTCCAGTCACCACGTCCCCTTGAAACGCGGGCGGATCGGGTAGCAGTCTGGCCCGGTGCGCTGCCACCCATAAGAACCTGTTGGCGAACCCTGAGGCAGCGTCGGTGTCTTGCAGCTCGCGGCGCAGTTCCTCCAGGGTGACGTGGCCCAGGACGGCGACATGCGCCCCCGTGGCGACCGTCTGGGTCTTGGTCATCACCCGAAGATCCCCCTCGTCCCACGCCTCGCGGATCACCGCCGAGAGGGTGTTGCCGTCGCGCCCCATCACCCGCAACACCCGTCCGAATTCGGGGGCCAGCGCCAACAGGCGCTTGTCCGTGGTGCCCCCATCCACCAGGACCGGCTCGCCGGTCTTGGGGTCCGGCTTGGTCACCGCGTCCCTAACCGCTGCAATGACGCCCTCCCCCGAGCTGAGCCCTTGTTGGATGCGAGCGCCCCAGCTCGGGTCCGCTTCGCGGATCACAGTCGAGGGCGGTTTGTGGCTGTCGCCCTTCCGAGCCTTGGCCGACTGGCCCACGATGACGGCGGAGAGGCGAGCCGGGTGCCGGGTGGCCCCGACCATGAAGTGCGGGCCGCTCCCCACTGCACTGGACAACTCCACGAGGAAGGTGACAAGGAGAGCTGCCGGGTCGGCTTCGGTGTAAGGCTCCACGGCCCGCACGAACTCCCCTGCGAGCCCGTGCAGGGCCGCATCGTCAAGGGGCGCGGGCCACGCCTCAGCCTGCGCATTAAGCGCATGAAGCGTCTTAAGGGGGGGGTCAGCGGTACCCAGGGGGCCTTTTTGCGCTTCTTGCGCTTTCTGCGCACCACGCAACAGCGCCAAGAGATCCTCCCGGCCGTGGCTCGCGCAATAGTCCACCGCATCGCCATGAGGGGGAGCATCCGGCCAGGTCACCACCTTCACCTCGACGGCACCTACTCGCTGGAGCGCCTCGGCGACCCTGACCATGTGGGCTTGGCCGGGATCGTCGTTGTCGGGCCAAAGCACCACCCGGCGGCCGGTCAGGACCGAGAGCACCTCATCGGTCGGGCAGGTGGCCGCTCCCGTCACCGTGGCCAGGACGCCGACCTTCGGCCCCAACACCGACGCCAAGGCGTCCGCCGCCTTCTCGCCCTCCACCAGCACAACCGGGGCGCTCTCGGCCAAGCCAGCGATGGTGTCCGTCCTATACAAGGGGAGAGCCACCGACGGGGTGCCGTTGAGCCCAGTGCTGCCGTCGGGGCGCATCCACGAGAAGGACTTGCCATCGGCCCGTTCGATCCGTCGGTGGACGGCCACCAGCCGGCCGGTGCCGTCCTTGATTGGGTAGTCCTTGGTCACCACCGGGCGGCCTGCGGGGACGTGGCCGTCTCGATTCGGTGGTGGCCATAGTCCGCGCTCCACCAGCGCCGCGATCACCACTTCCTGGGTGCAGCCGCTCTGGCAGTGCACCAGAATGGTGCCGCCCTTGTCGGTAACGGACAGGCTGGGCTTGGCGTCCGCGTGCGCTGGGCAGTGAGTGTCCCCCGAGCCCTTGCGCGCGGCCCTGTCACATTCGCAGCCCGGCCGGGAGCAGGTTAGGGCGGTGGTGATCTCGGCCGCGCTCACCACCGCCACCACCGCAGGCGCGTCAACAAGCCGGGCCTGTCAGCAATGATCTGCGCAACCTCGAGGTGCCTCTTGTAGGCGCAGCAGACCTTGCACGTTGGGTCGAAACCCGCCCCCCGGTGTGTGCCGTCGGCGTCCGCCGATACGTTCATGGGGAGCCTTCCAGGCGGGCATCTTCGAACGCTTCCAGGTCGCGGAGTCGGACTCGCACGAGCCGCCCCAAACGGACAACCGGCAACGCGCCGCTCGCGGTGAGGGTCCAGACAAAGCGTGAGCTGCAGGTCCATCGCTCGGCGACCTCGGGGATCGTCAAGAGTCGGTCACCCACGGCCGGGCGCCAGCACCGCCAGGCGGGCGAGCAGCTCGCCGTACCTGAGCCCGATTTCCCCAGTCGGCCCGCGCCCCTGCTCCCAGCGCCAAATGGTGCTCGGGGACGTTCCGACCGCGCGCGCCATGTCGCCAAGGGACAGTCTGTTGGCCTCGCGCAGGCGACGGGCGGTCCCGTCCGCCGTCATGCGCCGGGCGGTTGCGAGGGTGATCGCCGCGTCCTGCGAGTCCACGGGCACAACGGTAAAGGTGCCGCTAAGTCCTGGCAAATCATATCCGCCATGTCAGGACGGCCAAGGCTAAGCATTGACAAGCCGTTGCCCAATCCTTACCCTGGGGACGTGGAGAACGCCTTCCCGTGGCGGTGGCCCAATCCCAAGGTCGGCCCCTATGAGGTCTTCCTACGGATGGGGGACCTCGACGGTCGGTATGAGGTGCTGGCGGTGGAGGTGCGAAGCGTCGGCGACCAGCTCCCGATCACCTCAACGGTGCTCCGCACGGTTCGCGTTCATGAGCTGGCGGGCAAGCTTGCCGCCCAAACTCTGCCTCTCCTTAGTGATCCGTGGGCCTTGGAGCTTGTTACCAACGAGGCAGACATGGACGCGGAGTGGCACCGACGCCGGGAGGTCGCAGTGGCTCCCATGAGGCAAGCGTTCGAACGGTCGAGAGACGCGGTCGCCGAGCGAGTCAAGACGGAAGCGACACTCGAAGGCGTGGCCCGTATCTACGTCGAGGCTCGCCGGAGGCAACTCCATCCCACCAAGGCCGTCGCGGAAGCCTTGGGGATCACTCACAACGCCGCCGCCCATCGCGTTCGGCGTGCGCGCGAGGCTGGCCACTTAGGGAAGACCACTCGCGGCAGGCAAAGCTGGGGCTGATAAAGGGGCCTATATGAGAAGGTGCGGCCGGTTGCGCACGCCGGGCCATGACTGCGCCGGACGCGCCACGCCACGTCTGCATCTCAGTGTCCATGTGTTGCAGCCGCTACTCACAGCGGCACGGCGGGCGTGAGCGCCAAGCCGCCCAGGCGGGTGATGGGCCGGGGCACGGTATACCTGCGCCCAGATGGTCGATGGTCGGCGCAGGTTAGCGTGGACGGCCGTCGGCGGACGGTGTACGCCAGGACTCAGCAGGAGTGCGTTGCCAAGTTGCAGGCCCTCCAGCACTCCCTAACATGCGGACTGCCTGCACCGGATGGTCGCGCCACAGTGGCGAGTTATCTCGATACGTGGCTGGGGTCGGTTGCCTCCAGGGTTCGGCCTCGCACGATGCGCCACTACGCCTACATGGTCGGCCTTGTCTCGGGCCAGGCTGGGCGGGTCAAGCTCGCCAAGCTCTCGCCGCAGGACGTGGCCGCCATGCTCGCCCGTATGCAAGCCTCGGGCCTCGGGCCTCAGACGTGCGCGCATGTGCGGGCGGTCCTACGCGCCGCCCTGGCCGATGCCGAGCGCGATGGGCTGGTGAGTCGCAACGTCGCCGCGCTGGCCTCAGCGCCGAGGGTGCCGCACCAGCCTCCACGCATCCTCACGCCTGAGCAGGCCCAGGCTCTACTCGACGCACTGAAGGATGACGGGCTCCGACGGATGGCAACCGTCGCCGTCCATACTGGCCTCAGGCAAGGTGAGCTGCTCGGGCTCAGGTGGGAGGACCTGGGAGATGGTGAGCTGCACGTCACCCAAGCCCTCCAGCGCCTCGGTGGGGAATACCAGCTAGTGGATGTCAAGAGCCGCACCAGCAGGCGCACGGTGCCTCTGACAGCCGATGCCGCGGACGCTCTCGCCCACGAGCGCCAGTGCCAGCTAGAGGCTCGCCTGGCGGCTGGTGGACGGTGGCGGGAGCCGATCCCTGGCCTGGCTTTCACCACGGCCACGGGAGCGCCTCGGAGCGGTAGTGCGATCACCCACCAGTTCGCGGAGGCGCTCTCAGCGGCCGGGCTCCCGCCGATGCACTGGCACCACCTGCGCCATGCCTTCGCCGGGCTCGTGCTCGCCAGCGGGTCGGACTTGAGCACGGTCTCCAGCCTGCTCGGCCATACCTCAGTCAACCTCACCGCCAGCACCTACGCCGGGGTCATTCCCTCGCTCAAGCGCCAGGCGGCCGACCGCTTGGGCGCGCTGCTGCAACGGCCAGTCTGAGGGTGGCTCAGGCTGTGGAGAACTGGCCGGTTGCAGTCAAGCTTGCAGTCAGTTAACTTCGGACTATAGTTGACCGGATCTCGGGCACACCTGTTTTGTAAACAGCGGGTCGTGGGTTCGAATCCCTCCGTCGGCTCCCGTTTTGCCATCTCCAGAGTTGGTCGCCAGGTCACCTTCAGGATGGGCGCGGGTAGATCAGGTGGCTGTCAA